>JAGRGU010000004.1:16075-63777 GCA_020445335.1 Gammaproteobacteria bacterium | reverse complement strand
TCCATCTGCTTGATCATTGCTTCGCGATGCTGACCGCGGTTGTTGAAATCGCCCTCGAAAGGAGCCTGCAAAGGCGCATTTTCGAAGTTGAAGGGGGCAGGTTGCTGGGGCATTGCGTTGGCAAACTGCTCGGCATGCTTGCGCTGTGCTTCAAGCGCCTGCTGGAATGCCTCAGCCTGCTGCTCGGCCGCCTCTTTCTGCTGCTCTTCAGTAAGCGGCGCGACCGCATAAGGCGCGGCATAGGGATAACCGTAATAGTAAGGCGCGTAATAGTCGTAGCCACGGCCATAACCCCGGCCGTATCCGTTACCCCGTCCGCGTGCGCCCATGCTGAAATTAATACCACCGTCGACGTATCCGTCACCGGAACCAAAACCGTCACCGTAACCATTGTTGCCCCAGGGGCCTCCCCACCAGGCGCTGGCGGTCATCGAGGCGGTAGCCAAAGCGGTCACTGCGACAATTACAGAGAATTTTTGCATTTTTTCATTCCTCTATGGCACAACAGGCCCGTTTGGGCCTGTTGTGGATATACTCGTTGGCACGCTCCATGTGCCTGTGCTCCAACACCTTGGAGATCAGCCCGTTGGGGCAAATTTACTTGGCAGGGGCTGCCGGAGCGGCCGGGGCTACGGGAGCAACAGGAGCCGGGTAACCGTAGCCGTAGGGAGCGCCGTAACCATAAGGAGCGCCGTAACCATACGGACCATAGCCATAGTAGGGATTGCCGTAGCCGTATCCGCGACCGTAGCCGTAACCGCGGCCATAGCCGGAACCGGAGGCACGGGAACTCATGCTGAAGTCCATGTCGCCGAACATGTCACCGAAGCCGTCGCCCCAGCCATCACCCCAACCGTTGTTACCCCAGGGACCACCCCACCATGCGGAAGCAGAGGCGGAAGCAGCGATCATGGCAGCGGCAGCTGCAGCTTTAACGATAGTGTTCATATCAGACTCTCCAAAAAAGTATTCCAAAAGGTTCGAATAGATAGACAACTCAGGTTAATCGAAAGCCCGGTTACTGCTACGCCTTCTTGGAGAAAAATAATATTAGAAATTTCTAAAATTGTCTAATTTAATTTATCTATCGATATAAAAGGAAAAATGATGTTTGCCTATAAAGTTGAAACGGGACGCCGGGAAAGCCTCGCGCTGCCGGCTTTCCACGTCTGTAGGCTACCGCTCCGTTGGCAGAAAAGCCTCCTCGGCCGGAGGGTTGCCGTCGTACACGTCATAGCGACGTTTCTGCAGATAGGCATCGCGAACGAATTCATAGGGATCCAACGCCGCCTGCTCCACCAGATTGCTGGCGTTGAGCAGATCCGCGCGGGTATCAATGAACCAGAGTGACTTCAACGCAAACCTCACGCTGTCGTCCTCAATATAACTGACCGGATCGGTAAACCAGTCCACTACCAGCCCGATTGCATCCCTACCGTTACTCGGTCCCAGCAGCGGCAGGACGATATAAGGTCCGGGAGAACTTCCCCAGACACCGAGCGTTTGGCCGAAATCCTCGCCATAGCGCGGCAAATTCATGTTGGTTGCCACGTCAAAGAAGCCCACTATACCTAAGGTTGTATTGAAGGCGACGCGCCCCAAGTCACTGCCGGCACGCTGCAACTTGAACTGCAGGAGATTGTTCAGGGCGGAGCCGAGATCACCGAGATTGTTGAAAAAGTTGGTGATTCCGCGATCGACGGGAACCGGAACCACCGCCTTGTAGCCTTTGGCCAGAGGTTTGATCAGCGCATTGTCCAGCGTCTCGTTGAAACTGAACATCGTCCGGTTGAACCCCTCCCAGGGGTCGCGCGGGTCTGCGAACTCTCCGGTGCTGGCGCATCCGCCCAGCAACGTAAAAGCCAATAGCATGAAAACAGTCCGCAGCCTTTTCGCCAGTCTCGCTCTGGTCATTTATTGTTCCCCTGTATCTGTATAGCCGCCGGATTCCCGCTACGAATAACAGGAACTTCAATCCCCTGAACCGGCCGATGTTGAAATCTAGCACAACCGGGGTGGTGCAACATCACCTTGATCGCATCGGCGATGCGCACTCCCGCGCAACGTCCCCACCCTCGCCGTCGGCGGTGACGATCCACCCGCGCAGACGCCTGATTCATTAGTTGATCGACCGCTCGCGTCTTTTATAAAGCCCTGCATCAGGCCCGGCAATCAAGCGCACGACGGAGAAAATGTATCCCTGCGACGGCAAATTGTCATACCCTGTTAAGGCATGACGACCCCTGCTTACAACTCTTCGATCTCGAGCCGGTTTCGCGGCTTTCTGCCGGTTGTCGTGGATGTCGAAACCGCCGGTTTCGACGCCGCCAGAGATGCCTTGCTGGAGATCGCGGCGGTGATACTGCGTATGGATGACGACGGACTGCTCACCATAGCGGAACGCCATGCGTGTCACGTCGAGCCCTTCCCGGGCGCAAACCTCGATCCGAAAGCGCTGGAGTTCAATGGCATTGATCCCGACCACCCCTTCCGCCTGGCGTTACCGGAGCGGGAGGCTTTGACGCAGATATTCTCTCCGGTACGCAAGGCGATGAAAGCGAGCGGCTGCACCCGGGCGATACTGGTCGGTCACAATGCCTTTTTCGATCTGAACTTCATCAACGCCGCTGTTGCGCGAACCGCGCACAAGCACAACCCTTTCCACCCGTTCAGCACCTTCGACACCGTCTCCCTGGCGGGACTGGCCTACGGCCAGACCGTGCTCGCCCGCGCGGCGCGTTGCGCACGGATCGAATGGGATGGCAAACAGGCGCACTCCGCGATCTACGATGCCGGGAAGACCGCTGAGCTCTTCTGCAGCATCGTCAATCAATGGCAGGGTTCAGACCTGCAGAAGCCCTGGATGACCGACGATGCAGTAAAAAAAACCGGATGAGCCCGCAGGGGCTCTCCGGTCATCAGCATCGAAACCGCCGTCTATCAGCTTTCGGCAGACTCTTCCGGCCAGTTTTTCGCCGCCTCCGCGGTCATCTTCTGCAGATCCCCGCTGGCGTGCATCTCCAGTGTGATATCGCAACCGCCGACCAGTTCACCGTTGATATAGAGCTGGGGAAAGGTCGGCCAATCCGCATAACGCGGAAGGTTTTCGAAAATCTCCGCATCCGCCAGTACATTGACGTAAGCAAATTTCTGTCCACAGTCCTGTAACGCAGCGGCCGCGCGGGAGGAGAACCCGCACTGAGGAAACTGCGGCGTCCCCTTCATGTATAGAACGATGGGATTGCCTTCCACCTGCTCTCTGATTCGCTCCAAAACGTCCATCGATACACCTCGGTCTCAAGTAATTGGGTAGAGCCAAGCGCAAAAGATTGTCCCGATCCGGCTGTTTTTCAACCCCTTGTTGCGACGGGTTACTGCTTCACGCGATATAGGGAAGACTCTTGGCCAGCAGAATGGTTGCAATACCTAGGATCAGGTTTACGCCAATCACGCGCCTGATCGTCGCCATCGCGGCAGCCGCCGCAGGCAGATCGTCAGCGCTCAGTGCCTTGCCCATACGGCGATAGGGAAGAAAATAGATAAAACCGAACAGGCAGACCATCAGCAATCCGCTCCCCTGCATCAGGTGAACATGAAGCGGCGCCTGAGCCTTCCAGATCACCAGAAATATCCAGTATCCACTGACCAGTATCGCTGTTACCGCAAGCCAGACCCAACGGAAGAAGCGATCGAGCACCCCCTTCAACAGCGGCAGGCGCTGGGGCGGCGGCAACAGCTCGGCTGCGGCCGGGCGCAGCGCCATATGCGCGAAAAACATCCCACCGACCCAGACCACGGTCGCGAGAAGGTGAACCATCAGCAGCGCATTCATCGTCTCTCTCGCCTCTCCTCAAACTGGCGCGGATGCGCGGCCGTCGACGTTCCGCTGCAGCCAGAACTCGAGCAGCGCCAGATGCCACAGCTTGCTGCCCAGCAGGCGGGTATGGTGCATTTCCGGCGCGGCAAGCAGCATCTCGACGTAGGCTGGCGCGTAGAGCCCGCGCTCGAGGCAGGCTCTCGAATGCAGGATGTCGCGCATGAAAGAGAGGAACTCGCCACGCACATACTTCAGCGCAGGCATCGGAAAATACCCCTTGGGTCGATCGATGACAGCATCGGGCAACAGCCCGCGTGCCATCGCCTTGAGCGGGTGCTTACCGCCGCCCTTCAGCTTCAGCTCGGGCGGACATTGCGCTGCCAGCTCCACCAGCTGATGATCGAGAAACGGCACCCGTGCCTCCAGTCCCCAGGCCATGGTCATGTTGTCCACTCGCTTGACCGGATCGTCAACGATCAGCGTGGTAACGTCCATGCGCAGTACCGCATCCATAAAGCTATCGGCGTCGGGCTCGGCCAGCAACCCGGCGATCGTGGCACTGCTGTAGTCCTCTCCGCGGTAGGGCGCTGCCACGGTATGCAGATACTCCTCGTGGTCGCGATCGAAGTAGTGGCGGGAGAACCTCTGCAGTGGCGATCCCTCGATCTCCGCGGCCATCCGTGGATACCAGAAGTAGCCGCCGAAGACTTCGTCCGCGCCCTGGCCCGACTGCACTACTTTGACCTCCCTGGAGACCTGTTCGCCCAGAAGGTAGAAAGCGACGGCATCCTGGCCGAACATCGGTTCGGCCATTGCGTCGACCGCCTCTGGCAGCCGCCGCAGTACATCGGCGTTGGGTACCAGAAACTTGCGGTGGCTGCTGCTGTAGCGCGCGGCGACCGGATCCGAGTATTCGAACTCACTCCCCTTCTCGTCGGGGTGATCCTCGAAACCTACCGAGAAGGTGCGCAGATCGGAGACCCCAGCCTCCGCCAACAGCGCCACCAGCAGGCTCGAATCCAGCCCGCCGGAGAGCAGCACGCCGACCGGCACATCGGCGATCTCGCTGCGCGTTTTCACCGCGCTGCGCAGCGCGTCGTGAATCGCCTCCAGCCATTCCGCCTCGCTCCTTTCACGTTGCGGGCGAACCGATTTGAGGTGCCAGTAACGCCGCAGTCTGCGCTGACCCTGCCGCTCGATGGTCAGGCAGTGGCCGGGCGCCAGTTTACGAATGCCCTTGAGTATGGTGTGCGGCGCCGGGATTACCGCGTGCAGCGTGAACTGGTGGTGCAGTCCGACCGGGTCTATCGAGGTGTCGACGCCGCCGGCCGCCAACAGCGCCTGGCTGTTGGAGGCGAAACGAATTCGCCTGCCGTCGTCGTTGTAGTAGAGCGGCTTGATACCCATGCGATCACGCGCAAGGAACAAGCGCTGCTGATCCTGACTCCAGATGGCGAAGGCAAACATGCCGTGCAGACGCTCGACGCACTCCTCGCCCCAGGCGTGGTATGCCTTGAGAATCACTTCGGTATCGCCGCTGGAGTAGAAATGGTAGCCCATCTGCTGCAACTCCCGCCGCAGCGCAGGGTAATTGTAGATCGTACCGTTGAAGACCAGGGCCAGATCCAGTTCCTGATCCACCATCGGCTGACTGGAATGGTTGGAGAGATCTATGATCGCCAGGCGGCGATGGCCGAAGGCCAGAACCCCGTCGCTATAGCTGCCGCCGTGGTCGGGACCGCGTCGCTCCAGCATCGCGGTCATGCGCGCTATCGATCCAAGGTCCGCTGCCTGGCCATCGAAGCGCAATTCGCCGCACACCCCACACATCGCTCCGCCACTCCTGCAGTAGATTGTCCGGACGACGCCGGGCAACGGAAATAGACAGCGCGAATTATGCCATACTCTCCCGGCGTTGGATCCCGGCGGGTGACCGACGGCGCCCACAGTGCATGGACGACGGCAAGCTGGAGAACGCCTGCATTCGGTCCAGCGGCAAGCGCAGGAGCCGCCCCGGAACTTGCTGCCATCGCGGCCACCGCTTCACCAAATTAGAGATAAGCGACCCCCATGAGCGACGACAACACCCCGTGCAGCTACATCATCTTCGGCGCAACCGGCAATCTTTCGCGCATCAAGCTGATGCCGGCGCTTTACCAGCTCGATCTCGCCGGCAAACTGCACCCGGCCAGCCGCATCCTGGCGCTGGGGCGGAGCGACTGGGATCACCTGGACTGCCGCAGCAAAGTCGAAAACTGGATTGTCGAGCGCAGACCCGAGGCGGCGGATGCCGCGGAGCTGGCACGATTCCTGGCGCGAATCGACTATCTGCAGGGTGACCTGAAGAACGATGGGTTCTACCGCCGGCTGGCGCAAACCCTCGCCGAGGGCCAGACCTACCCGGAAAATGCGGTCTTCTATCTGGCGATCGGCCCGGATCATTTCGGTCCGGTGATCGCAGGACTGGGAGAGGCCGGGCTTTTCGCCGAGCAGGATTATTGGCGACGCCTGGTGGTGGAGAAACCCTTCGGCTCCGACCTGAAGAGCGCGCGGGCACTGCAGAGGATACTCGGTCGACATCTGCGAGAGGAGCAGGTCTACCGCATCGATCACTATCTGGGGAAAGGCACGGTGCAGAATGTGCTCGTGTTCCGCTTTGCCAACACCATGCTGGAACCGCTCTGGAACAGAAACTATATCGACCACGTGCAGATTACCCATTCGGAGGCGCTGGGCATCGGCGGTCGCGGCCGGTTCTACGAGGGCACCGGCGCGCTACGCGATATGATCCAGAGCCATCTGCTGCAACTGCTGACGCTGGTGGCGATGGAGCCGCCGGTATCCATGGAAGCCGAAGCACTGCGAGATGAGAAGGTCAAAGTGCTCAAATCGATACGCCCTTTCGCCGACGGCGAGATCGACAAACACGCTTATCGCGCCCAGTACGCTGCCGGCAGCATAGCTGGCGCAACGGTGCCCGGCTATCTGCAGGAGGCAGACGTGGACGTCGGCAGCACCACCGAAACCTACGCCGCGCTCAAGCTCTACATCGACAACTGGCGCTGGCGGGGGGTGCCCTTCTATCTGCGCACCGGCAAACGCATGTCGCAGCGCAGCTCGCTGATCTCGATACGTTTCCGCCAGCCGCCGCAGCAGTTTTTCCGCGGCACCGCGGTGCAGAGTCAACGCGCCAACTGGCTGCTGCTGGGAATTCAGCCTTGTGACTGCCTGCGTATCGAGATCACGGTAAAGGAGCCCGGCCTCGATTTGACGACACGCCAGACCAGCCTCGACGCAGGACTGCGCGGCGTGGATGAAGCACCTATCGACGCCTACGAAGCGCTGCTGCTGGATGCCATCGAAGGCGACCGGTCGCTGTTCCTGCGTTACGACGAAGTGGATCAGGCCTGGCAGATACTGGAGCCGATTCTGCACCACTGGCGCGAGGCGCCGGGGCCGGTCGCCAGCTATGCCGCCGGAAGCTGGGGGCCGGAAGAGAGTCGACGGCTTTTCGACAGCGAAGAGCATCTCTGGCGCCACAGCCTCGATCCCGTGCGCAAATGATCTGGACGCTGTGCCGCGATGCGGATGATCTCGCGATACGGGGGTGCGAGCGCATCCTGCGTTTCGCAGCGCAAGCGATCGAAATGCGCGGCGCCTTCAAGCTGGTCCTCGCGGGCGGATCGACGCCCGATGCCTGTTATCGTCTGCTCGCCGAAAGCGACAGCGACTGGTGCAATTGGCACATCTATTTCGGCGACGAGCGCTGCCTGCCGGCGCGGGACCCGCAACGCAACAGCCTGATGGCCGAGCGCTCGCTGCTGGCGCGCGTGCCGGTACCCGCCAGGCAGATACACCCGATCCCGGCGCATCTCGGGGCGGAGGCGGCAGCGCGAAGCTACTCGGCCATGCTGGTCGAGGTCTATCCCTTCGATCTTGTACTGCTGGGACTGGGCGAGGATGGACATACCGCGAGTCTCTTTCCCGGGAGCGCACTTGACGGAAGCGCCGACGTCGTCGCCATCCGCGACGCCCCCAAGCCACCTGCCGAGCGGGTCAGCCTGAACGCGGCGGCGCTGTCGAACTGCCATCATCTGCTCTATCTGATCAGCGGCGAAGGAAAACGGGAGGCGGTCAGACGCTGGCGGGACAACGCGCCGATTCCGGCTGCTGCCGTTACCGCCTTCGACAGCGTCGAGCGGCTGGTGGATCTTTCAGCCTGGGGCTAGCCTGTGGAGTCGGAGCGGCGCTTCAGGCGAATGCGCGTCCGGGCTGTGGAAAGATCAGCTCCATGACGCGATCGAACTGCACCTCCGCTCTCTCCATGCATTCGACGCACTGCGCGACCTTCAGGCTGGTGACATCCCAGGCCACCGCATCCACCCGGCTCGGCCAGTTGTCAGCCTTGTCGCCGCCGTCTGCACTATCGGTCATCGCCGCCGCCAGATGGATGATCGAGGTCTCCAGCGAGTTTTCCGTTGCCCTCGCTGGCTCGGTATGAAATTCGGTGGCGTGGATCAGCGGTTTGGGCAGATTCCACTGACGCATCAGCATGCCGCCGACCCGCGCGTAATCGAGACCGATCAGGTCACGCTCCGCTTCGAACAACGGCTGGTCTCGCTCTTCTGCCTGGCGCATGGCCGCGAGTGCCAGTTCCGGCACCGTCTGGTACATGATCAGGTGACCGATCTCGCGCAGCAGGCCAGCAACGAACAGCCGCTCGCTGTCGAGCACATTGCACGACTCCGCCAAAAGGCGCGCCACAACTCCGCAGCGTACGCTGCGGCGCCAGAATTCGGCCATATCGATCTGATCACTGGAGACGCCCTGGAATGTCTCCGCAACCGAGGTCGCCAGCACCAGATCATGCACCTGCTGCGTACCCAGCAGGCTGGTTGCCCTGGTTACCGTTTCGATATTGGCGGAGAGGCCGAAGAAGGCGCTGTTGACTATCCGCAGCAGCCGTGTCGTCATTCCCGGGTCGGTGCCGATCACTTGTGCAACGTCGGCCATGGCGAAATCGGGATCGTCCAACACCGCTCTGAGACGAATGTATAGATCGGGCAGGGAGACCAGCTTCGCCCCTGCTGTTACCTGCTCCCAAACTGTGGACATCCTCGCGCAAGCCTCCGATCATGTTGGAAAAAGATCTTGTTCACTCTCAACTCAGCTATCGGCTGCCAAGGGAGAACTTTAATTCCACCGTGACAGCGGGAAAGAGGATATTATCGTTTTGGACGGATTGTGGAGCAGGCCCAATACCACAACGAAGATGCCTTTATCTTGCATTGGCGAGAGACGCGATCTAGAATGCCAGCCACTATTACCGAGCAATACAGTCAGTTATTATTTCGTCAACGAAACCAGACTGAGGAGTCACTTACACCATGGCGCACCAACTGCCTGACCTGCCCTACGAAAAGAATGCACTGGAACCCACCATTTCGCAGGAAACACTGGAGTTTCATCACGACAAGCACCACCAGACCTATGTCACCAATCTGAACAACCTGATCCCGGGCACCGAGTTCGAGAACGCCTCGCTCGAAGAGATCGTCATGAAATCCTCGGGCGGTATTTTCAACAACGCAGCACAGGTATGGAACCACACCTTTTACTGGAACTGCCTCAGCCCCAACGGCGGTGGCGCTCCCGGTGGCGAACTGGCGGCCGCAATCGACCAGGCCTTTGGCTCCTTCGACGAGTTCAAGAAAGCTTTCTCGACCTCCGCTGCCACCAATTTCGGCTCCGGCTGGACCTGGCTGGTGAAGAACGGTGCAGGTGGCGTCGAGATCGTCAACACCTCCAACGCGGGCAACCCCATGACCGATGGCAAGACCCCGCTGCTGACGGTTGATGTCTGGGAGCACGCTTACTACATCGATTTTCGCAATGCGCGTCCCAAATATCTCGAGGAGATCTGGAAGCTGATCAACTGGGATTTCGTTGCCGCCAACTTTTCTGCCTGAACAATAACCGAGCGGTAACTGTATCCGCTGGAAAAAAGCCGTTCGGTTCATCACCGAACGGCTTTTTCGTCTCAGCACGGGAGCACCAGGGGGACTGGTGCCGGCGACTGTATTGACCGAGAATAGCGCCACAATCGCGCCCCTCGGCGCAACACCAACGAAATATTTAGGGAGTGTAAGCCCATGCCGCACCTGCCCCGCCTACTGTTTGTCGTTTTCCTGGCGCTGTCAGCAATGCCACTCGCCGCCACCGAGTGCAGCGACAACACGGTGGAGAAGAGATCGGTCGGCTGTGGTGGCGAATCGAATGGGCAGCGCGCACTGTTTCAGTATGATGGCAGGTCTTACCTCTTCGATGACCTCCGGCCCAGCGAACGCCAGAGCTGGTACGAACTGGAACTGAAACAGTTCGAAGCACGCAAACTGATCCTCGACAACGCGCTCTGGCAGATCCACATCGACCAGGAAGCGGCACGCAGAAACATCGACCGCGATAAACTGGCCCTTGAACTGCTGCGGATAGAGCAGCCGAGCGAAGAGAGCCTGAAGACTTTCTACCAAGCCAACAAGGCGCAGATCTCGGCACCTTACGAAGAGATAAAATCCCAGCTTGCCAGCTATCTGATACAGCAGCAGGTAATCCGTAACCGCGCCAGCCTGATTGACGCGCTGCGGCAGCAGCAGCGGTATCAGGTGCTGCTGGATATGCCGCAACCGCCGATCGCGATGATCGATACCCAGGATTACCCGAGCAGGGGCTCCGAGTTCGCGCCGGTGGAGGTCGTCGAGTTTGCCGACTACCAGTGCCCGCACTGCAAAACGGCATCCCAGGCCATGGCCCGGCTTCGGGAGCGGTTCGGTGAAAAGCTGCGCGTTGTCTTCATGGATTTTCCGATAAATCGCTCGGGCATCTCGACCCGCGTTGCCGAGGGAGCCGTCTGTGCCGACCGGCAGGGGCACTACTGGGCTTATCACGAGGCCGCTTTCGCGCTGCAGAGTTCGTTGTCACTGAAATCACCCGAGCAGCTGGCAGAGCGTATCGGACTGGACAAAGCAGATTTCGCTGCCTGCATCGCCGACGGCAGCACCGCCGAAAAGATTGCAAAGTCCAAGGCTGAGGGGTTGCGTCTCGGCATCGACAGTACACCAGCATTCTTCGTCAATGGTCGCCGTGTCACGATCAGGGAGGATTTCGAAAAGGAGCTTGCCGAAGCCATTTCGCTGGCGCTGAAGGAGTAGCGTTCAATCAGAGTGATTCGCTGATCACCCGGATCTGCCGTTCATTTCGGATTTACACCTAAAGATCCCCTGCTGATAACCGATACCCTGGCGAGCCTGGCGGAGAAGCAGCAGGCTCGTGACAGCCGATCACCGATCAACGCCGGCCAGGGGTGGAAGATGCAGTACGAAAGACGCGCAGACCGGAGGCAATCTATCTCACTGGCGGTGGATCTTTGTCAACCTGGACGTAAAAACCGCACTTACCAGGTGCGCAACCTGACGCCTGACGGCATGCTGCTCGCGAACGACGCGCAGCTTTTCCAGCCCGGTGCACGAGTAACGATCGAGGTGCAGCACCACGCACAAAGCTGGTGCATCCCCGCCGTGGTAACCCACAGCAACAACGACTGCATCGGTGTGATGTTCCAGCAGAGGCAAGCCGAACTGTTCAGAAACCTGTCCGGTTCGATGATGCATCTGGCGCGTGGCGGTGGACGACATTTCATGCTGCGCAGAGCCAACAGGCAGAGAGGGGCGTAGTGTTCCAACCCTTCGTCCCCCGTTTACAGACAAGCGGGATCCGGCAAACCGAGCGCAGTTTCGCCCTCTCTATTGCGTCGTATCAATCAGGATGCCAATTATTGGCTGTCAACAGCTTCCCTTCTTCCTTACCATCTAACACTCAGCAGTACCCGCAGTTCCCTGGAGTGGCAGTACTATGATTTTCGACAAACTCACCCTTTCGGCGCTTATCGCCGTCGTCTTCATCATCGGTTTTCTTCTCTCGTCCATCTGGTATCGTCGAACCAACAAGTAGTCAGCACGCCTGTCGTTGCGGCTCACGCAAAACGATAGCCGCACCACCAGATCCATGTTGCCGGTGGAGTCGTAGATTTCGCACCGCCGCTGGTTTGGTGCGCTTGATTTTCTCTGCTCCCATTCCCATATGATGAGCAGGAAAAGATGGCATACCAAGCAAAGGAGGTATGAAATGACACTTGTATTGAGAGACCCATGGCGCATGATGAATTCATGGCGCAAAGAGATGGACGAAGGGAAGTGGCCCAGGTTTTCGTTCGATGATTCACAGGTCGAGGGCGGCGACTGGTTGCCGGCGGTAGACATCAAGGAGGAGGAAGGACGTTACCTGTTGCATGCGGATATTCCGGGTGTGAAACCCGAGGATATCGAAGTATCCATGGAGAACGGAGTGCTCACCATCAAGGGTGAGCGCAAGCACGAGAAGAGCGAAGAGAAGGAGGGTTACACCCGCATCGAGCGTTCGCACGGCAGCTTCTATCGCCGCTTCGCGCTGCCCGACAACGTGGATAGCACGCGTATCTCCGCGACCGGCAAGGATGGCGTGCTCGAGGTGAGCATCCCCAAGACCGAAGCGGTGAAGCCGCGTCGGATCGAGGTCAAGCACTAAGCACCTAATCGCCCCGGAAAAGGCGGATGAAGCAGCGCGGCCCCGGCTGACAACCGGGGCCGCGCTGTTTCAAATATCCACTGCGGGTCAGCGCTCGTCGGCGGAGAGTTGCAACGCCCTTTGGTAAAGCAGGTTTTTGCGCTCACCTGTGATGCGCGCGGTGAGTTGCGCCGCCTGCTTCAGCGGCAGGCTTTCGCATAGGATGCGCAACATCCCTTCCGCCTCCGCGGAGAGCACTCCCGGATTCCTGGCGGCACCCTCCAGAATCAGCACGAACTCCCCCTTCGACTGCATCGCATCCCGTTGCAGAACCGCATTCAGCTCGGCGAGGGTGGCGCTGATGACGGTTTCATGAAGCTTGCTCAACTCGCGCGCGATAACCGCCTGCCGCTCGGCACCGAACACCTGCTGCATGTCATGCAGCGACTCCTTCACCCGGTGGCTCGACTCGTAGAAGAGAAGCGTGGCGCTCTCGTTCGCCAACGCCGAGTAGAACCCCAGGCGCGCCGACCGGGTGCGCGGCGGAAAACCCTCGAAACGGAATCTGTCAGTAGCGATCCCGGCTGCCGACAGGGCCGCTATCGCAGCACAGGCACCCGGAATAGGCGAAACCCTGATATGTTGCCGATGGCAGGCACGGACAAGCTGAAAACCAGGGTCGCTGATCAGGGGCGTTCCGGCGTCGGAGATCAGGGCGATGGAATCGCCCTGCTGCAACCTGTCAAGCAACTGCTCGACCAGCTGGCGTTCGTTATGGTCGTGCAACGACTGCAGCCGGGTCGAGATGCCGAAATGCTGCAGCAGCGGCACGCTGTGTCGCGTATCCTCGGCGCCGATCAGATCGACCTGCCGAAGCACCTCTACAGCGCGCGGCGAAAGATCTCCCAGGTTGCCGATTGGGGTGGCCACAACATACAGAACTCCACTCGACATCTTGTGCAAACCTCTCGTCAGCAGTCAACCGGTGACCGATATAGAGTAAAATAGCGGCCTGGAACCGGGTTCGATTGCGCCGGTTTCAGTTTCCATGCAAGATCTGACGCTTGCACCACTCAGACAAATTTCCGCCCCCGGGCCGGAATCAGACACTAGACACGTTCACTATGCAACTGAAGACATGGAACTGGCTGCTGCTCCTGCCGCTGATCTGGATGCTGGCGGGCTGCGTTCCGGAGAGCAGTGTCCGCCCCTCGCTGGACACCGCCAATGATCCACTGATCATGCAGGCCGAGGCGCTGTCGCAGGCCGGTGACAACTCCACTGCCGCCGCCATCTTCGAACAGGCGGCAAAGAGCCAGAGCGATCGGAGCATACGCCAGCAGCTGTTGCTGCGCGCCGCCGAAAACCATTTTCTGGCCGCGGACACTGAGGCCGCAGCACAGCTGCTGGAGCAGATCCGCGTCGACGACCTCCCACACCTCGACTTCCAACGCAAACTGCTGGTGGCGGAGATGGCGTTGGTGCGCAATCGTCCTGACGAGGCGCTGACACTGCTCGATGCGGCGCCGCCCGAAGGCACGCGACCCGACCAGCGCCGCCGTTTCCACAACAACCGTGCCGAAGCCTTCCGCTTGAGCGGTAACCTGCTCGAGCGTGGCCGGGCGCTCGAACAGCTGGACCTGCTCATCTCCGACCCACACGACCGCCTGGAGAATCAGCTCGCGATCATCCAGACCTACGCTGCATTGACCGACAACGCGCTACTGCAGTTGCAGCCGCCAGCGCCCGATCCGCACGGCGGCTGGCTGGCGCTGACGCGTATTGTCAAGACATATGCCAGCGACCAACAGCAGATCGATCAGCAATTCGCCGCCTGGCGAAAGCTCTTTCCCGGCCACCCGGTCATGGAGGAGTTTCTCGATGGCTACTTCAAAAGGCTCAAGGCGCAGTACCGCCGACTGAGCCATCTGGCGGTTTTGCTGCCGGAGAGCGGCCCCTACGCCCGTGCCGCCTCCTGGCTGCGCGACGGCCTGCTGGCCGCCTGGTATCAGGAGCCGCCCGAGGCGCGCACCAAACTGCGGTTTTACGACAGCAGCACCCCGGAATCGACCTGGCCGCTCTACCGGCAGGCGGTCGAGTCGGGGGCCGATATGGTAATCGGACCGCTGGACAAGGATAGCGTTGCGCAACTGGCCAGGGCCGGTGAGCTCGAGATTCCGGTTCTGGCATTGAACGAGATCGAGCCGAGCGGACTCCCGTCACCGGACCTGTTTCAATTCGCGCTCTCGCCGGAGGATGAGGCCAGACAGGTCGCGGAGCGGGCCTGGACCGACGGACACACCGTCGCCGTGGTGATGACGCCGGCGGGCGACTGGGGCGACCGGATCGCGGCCAGGTTCCAGGAGCGATGGGAGGCACTGGGCGGCGTGGTCGCCGCGAAACGGCAGTACGACAGCGAACAGCACGACTTCTCGGAACCGATCCAACAGCTGCTGAATCTAGATCGCAGTCTGCAGCGGAAGAATGAACTGCAGAACCTGTTGGGGCGCAAGCTCGAGTTCGAACCGCGCAGGCGTCAGGACGCGGGGTTCATCTTTCTCGCCGCAAAACCGCAGAAAGCCCGGCAGATCCGTCCACAGCTGCAGTTTCATCATGCCGACGACCTGCCGATCTACACCACCTCCCACGCCTTTTCCGGCATCGCCGAAGCCGACAAGGACCGAGATCTGAACGGCATCAGGTTTCCGCTCATACCCTGGCTGATGACCGGGCAGGATAGCGAAAAGCTGTCGCTGAGCCACCTGTTGCGTGCCTTTCCCGATACCCCGCCCCGCTATCTCCCGTTGCTGGCGATGGGCATAGACAGCATGCAGCTGCTGCCGCATCTGGCACGCCTGCAGAGCAGCCCTCACGAGGTGCTGCCGGGTAAAACCGGAAACCTCTTCATGGACAGCGGCAACCAGATACACCGCCAGATGCTGTGGGCGGAGATCGTCGAGGGCGTACCGCAGATAACCGGTTTCTCGCCGCGACTGGAGCAGGGCATAGGCGCCTTCCCGGAGGTGCCGGCGGGCAATCCGGACGCGCTGCCGGCGACCAGGATCGAACCTGGAGCCCCGGCGGTCAGGACGCCGAAAGGCGGTGCTGAAGGCTGAGTCTCAACAGAGGATCCGCCGAGCATGATCAACCCCAGGGAGCGGGGAGCGCGAGCCGAGACACGGGCTCTTGGCTTTCTGAGCCGGCAGGGGCTGGTACTGGTGGAGCGAAACTTCCGTTGCCGAGAGGGCGAGATTGACCTGATCATGTTCGCACGCGAGACACTGGTCTTTGTTGAGGTACGCTGGCGCAGCCACCCGGATTTCGGCTCTGCGGCGGAGAGCGTTACCACCAAAAAACAGCTGCGTATCATGCGTGCCGCCAGACATTTCCTGCAGCTTCACAAGCAGTGGCGCAACCATGCCTGCCGCTTCGATGTCATAGCCATGGACGGCTGCAATCAGGCTGCGCTCGAGTGGATAAAGGATGCATTCAGGATCGATCATTAACAGCCGCCAACGGCCGCCGCCACAGACCCGACTATGAATCTGATCGAACAGGTCAACGCCAACTTCAGGGCCAGCATCGAAACCAAGCAGCAGGCGATGCCCAAACTGGCCGAGCCCATCGCCAGGGCGTCGCAGGCGATACTGGCCACGCTGATGGACGGCGGCAAGGTACTCAGCTGCGGCAACGGCGGGTCGGCGGCCGACGCGCAGCACTTCTCCTCGGAGATGCTCAACCGTTTCGAGCGCGAGCGCCCGGGGCTGCCGGCATTCGCCTTGACCACCGACGGCTCCACCCTGACCTCGATCGCCAACGACTACGACTACGATGAGGTGTTCGCCAAACAGGTGCGCGCGCTTGGCCAACGTGGGGACACGCTGCTGGCGATCAGCACCAGCGGCAACTCGGAGAATGTCAACGCGGCGGTGGAAGCGGCGCACGAGCGCGAAATGCGGGTTGTCGCGCTCAGTGGTCGCGATGGAGGACGCATGGCCGGGCTTCTGCAGAAAGGGGACGTGGAGATTCGCGTCGACGCATCCCGCACCGCGCGCATTCAGGAGGTCCACCTGTTGACCATCCACTGCTTGTGCGACCTGATCGACCGGCAGCTGCTGGGCGACGCGAACGACTGATTCAATCTGATACTGCATCGACTGCGCCCTGCGCAGCCCCACACCGGAGGGATAGGGATGAGAAAACTGACTTTGCTGTTGCTGCTATCGACGCTGTTGTTGCAGGGCTGCGGCGCGCTGCTGGTAGGCGGCACCGCGACCGGCGTAGCGGTTATTCACGATCGCCGTTCCGCCGGCACGATCCTGGATGACAAAAGCATCCAGTTCAAAGTCGCCGCGCAGATCGCTGCCGACAAGGAGCTGGCCGGGCAGAGCGATGTCTCGGTTACCACTTACAATTATGTGGTGTTGATGGTGGGCAGCGCCACGAGCGAGCACTATCGCGCACGGCTGGTGGAGCTCGCCAGCGGCCAACCAGGCGTCAAACGGGTCATCAACGAGATACAGATCGGCCCAGGCAGTTCACTGTCGCGGGATACCAAAGACACCTACATCACAGCCAAGGTGAAGATCGAACTGCTGGATATAGATCTGGCGAGTTTCGATCCTACCCGGGTCAAGGTGATCACCAAGAACGGCATCGTCTACCTGATGGGATTGGTCACCGCTGCGGAGGCGGATGCGGTGGTGGAGGCGGCGCGTTACATCCGCGGAGTCGAACGGGTGGTAAAGATCTTTGAATATATCTGAGCAGGCTGCGCAGGTCGCACTCCCGGCGGAATTTCCGGCACGCCTGCAACGGATCTTCCCCGCCGATGCGATCCTGACCGACGCCGGCGACTGCTGGCCGTACGGCTACGACAACAGCCGGCGGCAGGCGCTGCCGGGCGCTGTGGTCTTCGCCACCAGCCACGAACAGGTTGCCTCCCTCGCGGCGCTCTGCAGCGAGTTCCGGGTTCCCCTGGTACCGCGCGGCGCCGGCACCGGCACCACCGGTGCGACGGTACCGACGCGGGGGGGCATAGTGCTCAGCCTGGAGCGCATGAACCGTATCCTCGAGATCGACCCCGCCAACCGCATCGCCCGCGTCGAACCCGGCGTTACCAACGGTGCGCTGCAACAGGCGCTGGCGGAGCAGCGGTTTTTCTGGCCTCCGGATCCGACCAGCGCGGCGGTCTGCACCATCGGCGGGAACCTCGCCTATAACTCGGCCGGCCCCCGGGCGGTGAAATACGGAACACCGCGCGAGAACACGCTGGGCCTGCGCGCGGTCACCGGCGACGGACGCGAACTACGCACCGGCGTCGTCACCAGCAAAGGTGTGGTCGGCTACGACCTGACGCGGCTGCTGATCGGCTCCGAGGGAACCTTGGCGATCATCACCGAGGCGGTGCTGAAACTGACACCGCTGGCCGAAGCAAAGCTCACCCTGCAGGCCGACTACCGCAGCATGCACGCAGCTGCGGCGGCGGTATCGGCGATCATGGCGCAGCCGGTCACGCCCTGCGCGCTCGAGTTCATGGATCGTTCCGCGATCGAGATGGTACGCAGCTTCTCCGATCTCGATATCGGTGCAGAGGTGGGCGCCATCCTGATGATCGAGGTCGACGGCCCCGCGCACGCGCTCTCCGAGTCGGTCGCGGCGGTCGAGTCGGCAGCATCGGTCGACGGCATGCTGCGAATCACGCGCGCCGAGACACCGGAACAGATCGCGAATCTCTGGCGCACCCGAAAGTCCCTCTCCCCTGCACTGCGCAATGTCGCCCCAAAGAAGATCAACGAAGATGTGGTGGTGCCGGTCTCGCGCATCCCCGAGCTGATTCAGGGGCTCGAATCTCTGGCGAAGAAGTACGGAATACGCATCGTCAACTTCGGCCATGCCGGCAATGGCAACATCCACGTCAATCTGCTCACCGACCCGGATAACAGCGAACAGCTGCGCAATGCGCTGGCCTGCCTCGACGCCACCTTCGATCTGGTGCTGCGGCTGGGCGGTACGCTCTCCGGAGAGCACGGAGTGGGACTTGAGAAACGCGATTTTGTCGACCGCGAGATAGATCCGGTCGCCCTCGAACTGATGCGCGGCGTGCGCACGCTGTTCGATCCACATGGCGTGCTCAATCCGGACAAAACGCTGCCGCCGGAGACAATCAGTGCCCCGGCGGATTGACCATAGGGCCGTGCGCAGCGGATCGATTTTCATCGCTCTGTCGCTATGCTGTGCGGCAGCGGTCGCCGAGCGTGTCGCCGTCGGAAGTTTCTCGTCACAAGGGCTCGACGACTGGCGGCATCACAGCTTTTCCGGCAGCACCCACTACCGCTTGGTCGACGCGGGTTCGGGAGATGTGGTGCGCGCGCAGAGCAAAGGCGCCGCCTCCGCGCTCTACCGGGAGGTCTATGTCGATCTGCGCCGCACCCCCTGGCTCCACTGGCGCTGGAAAGTGGACAGGAACGGTACCATTCCCAATGTCGACGAGCGCATCAGGTCCGGCGATGACTACGCGGCGCGCATCTACGTCGTGACCCGTACCGGCCCTCTCCCCTGGCAGACCCGGGCGGTCAACTACGTCTGGTCGAACAACCAGCCAGCCGGGCAGCGCTGGCCCAGTGCCTTCACCGACAGCTCGCTGATGATCGCGGTGCGCAGCGGCAACGCGCAGACAGGAGAGTGGCTGGAAGAGCGGCGCAACGTGCGCGAGGACTTCGCACGCTTCCTCGGCAACGGAATCGACAGTATCGAGCTGATCGCGCTGATGAGCGACAGCGATCAGACCGGCACCTCCGTTGCCGCCGAGTACGGCGACATCTTTTTCAGCTCGAACTGAGCGCCGGCTGGCGACGCTGCAACGGGCAGGTGCAACGTTCGTAGCTGTCGCCCATCGAGTTCCAGGCATAGACGGGCGCTCCTGGCAAGGCGATCGGTCAGGCACGGAGATCTCTTGCAAGCCACGCAGGACGAGACGAAAAACGCCGCCCCACTTCATTTGCAATTAGAGAGGGGCGGCGCTCGGTCGGTTCAGCAGTGGCGGGTGTTACTGCTTCTCAGTCGTCGCCGCAGGAGCCGCCGGTGCATAGTACGGCTGGTAGCCGTAATAGTAGGGTGCGCCGTAACCGTAACCCCCCCAGCCCGGATAGCCGTAACCATATCCCGGATAACCGTAGCCATACCCCGGGTAACCACCCCATGGGCCGCCCCAGGGACCACCGCCCCATCCATTGTTCCACGGGCTCCATCCACCAAACGGGAAACCCCACCAGGCGTCTGCAGCCAGCGGCGCCAACGCGGCGGAAGAGGCAATCAGCGCAGCAGCAAAAAAACGTTTAGTCTTGAACATGTTCGTTGTCTCCGTCAGCAGTTATTCAGGACTTCACCTTCAAATGTGCTGGAAACCAGCTAGGCATATAAAAGCATACTGCATTACACGGCAGAGCGATTTTGAGCCAGGTCAATTAAGATTATTGTTGATTTATGAATTACTTATTTTCAGTCCGCGAGACATTCACACAGCTCCGGTCAGCCGTACCATCCAGGCTCTACTGGCGGCCTCGGTGAGTTCCAGTATAGCCGTGGGATAGAGACCGAACAGCAGCACCAGCAGCGCCAGCAGCAGCGCCAGCACCATCTCGCGTGGACGCAGGTCCTCGGCCTCTGCGACCACGCTGTCGCCCACCGGACCAAGAAACACGCGCCGATAGAGCGAGAGAAAGTAGGCGCAACCCAGAACCATTCCGAACAGTGCGGCCAGACCCGCGCCCGTGTGGGTCGCAATTGCGCTGGTCAGGATCAGAAACTCGGCCGGGAAACCCGCAGTACCCGGCACGCCCATGCCCGCCAATCCGAAAAGCAGATAGAAACCGGCCAGCAGCGGCATGGTGCGTGCGGCGCCACCCAGATTCAGCAGATCATTCGACCCTATTCGATGATGCAGAAAGCCGGTCAGCAGAAATATACCTCCCGCAACAATGGTGAAGTTGAGCAGCTGAAAGAGCACACCCTGGGTACCCTCGACCCTGAAGCTGGCGATACCCAGCAGCACCAGACCGATATGACTGATGCTGGAAAAGGCAAGCATGCGACGCAGATTTGTCTGACGCAACGCCAACACCCCGCCATAGAGAATACCGATCACTCCAAGACCGGCGAGAAGCCAGTGGAAACTCAGCGCTGCCTCCGGCGCCAGCGGCACGACAAAACGGAGCAGGCCGTAGGCGCCAAGCTTCAACCCGGTCAACAAGGCGACCACCGCAATCGGCCCCTCCTGCGCAACCTCGGGCAGCCAGGTATGCAGTGGGATCAGCGGGGTCTTGACCGCGAATCCGGCCAGCAGCAGCAGAAAAACCAGGTTCTGCGTATCTTTCGGAACTGCGGTTTGTAACAACTCCAGGTAGTTGAAGGTCAGCCCCAAGGGCACTGGCGTCCCACTGACCACAGCGTGATTGAAGGCCAGCAGCAGCATCCCAAACAGCAGCGGTATACCGCCGGCAAGCATGAACAGCGTGTACTTGACCGCGGCGTAACGTCGGCTCGGGCCTATGCCCCACAGACTGATCAGAAAGTAGAGCGGCAACAGGGTCAGCTCCCAGAACAGGAAGAAGAGCATCGTATCCAGCGCGCAGAAGATACCCAGCGTGAACAGCTGCAGCTGCAGCAGCAGTGAGAAGTAGAGTCTGGGGCTGAAGCGAATACGGGTCCAGGATGCGAGGATGACGCCGAAAAACAGAATCTGCGTCAACGGCAGAAACAGGATCGAGATGCCATCCACGCCCAGCAGATAGTTGATGTTGAGTGTCGGGATCCAGGTCATCTGCTCGACAAACTGAAAACCGTAATCGTCGCGACTGAAGCCGAACAGCATGACCAGCGAGAGCAGCAGAGCAAGCAGGGTCGCCCCCAGCGCGATCCAGCGTGCCTGCCGTGCATCGCGGAACAGCCAGATCATGACCGCTGCCGCCAGCAGCAGCAGAAGCATCAGGCTCAGGAAGGGGAATACGGCGCTGCTTTGAGGCATTCGCTACCCCCCCTTCCCTTGAAACAGCAGGTTCAGACTCTGCGCCGAGTTGTCCAGCAGATCGAGCCAGGGTTCCGGGTAGAAGCCACCACCAAGCAGAACCAGTATCACCATCGCTGAAACCAGCTTTTCCAGCCCCGACGCGGGTTCGACCCGGGGCTGCCCCGCAACCTGGGTCGCAGGTGCAAGAAATGCGCGCTGGAACGCGAGCAGAAGAAAACCGGCGGCAACCACATTGCCCAGCGCCGCGGCAACCGTCAGCAGGGCTCCGAAGCGGTGGATCGCATCTTCCAGCAGCAGATGGACGGCATCGAAACCCGGGGTACCGGGCATGCCGACAATCGAAAGGCCGGCCACCAGAAAAGCGACACCAAGCAGCGGCAGCGGATCGAAAAGCCCACCAAGCCGCGAGAGCAAGACACTCTGGGTCCGGCGGTAGACAAGACCGATCATGAAGACCAGCCCGGTGATCGCGAGCCCGAAGTTGACCGCGAGCAGAATACTCCCCTCGAAGGAGGATTCCCCCAGCGTAAAGAGCCCGATCACCACCAGGCTGGTATGGCTGACCACAGCGAACGCCAGCAGACGCCGCAAGTTGACCTGCAGCAACGCCATCAGCGCGGCATAGAAGACACCTGCCAGCGCAAACGCGACAACATACCTGTGCCAGTCGAGCACCGCCTCGGGAAGCAGCGGGAAGACGAAGCGCAACAATCCGTAGAGCCCCGTCTTCAGGCCCAGCAGGAAGACCGGTGCCACGGCGATACTGCCGTGCTCGGCGATGATCGGCAGCCAGCCGTGCAGCGGAAAGAGCGGCGTGCGGATCGCCAGGCCGTAGAAGAGCAGAAAGAAGATCAGCGTATGCAGCTCCGCCGGCTCTTCGACACTGGCCAGATCGATCAGATCGAAGCTCCAGCGGCCGCTGGCCCCCGCATGGTTCAGCCCCAGCAGCAGCGTACCGCCGAGCAGCAGCAACAGACCGACACCCATGAACTGCAGAAAGCGGGTCAACGCCAGATCCTTTTCGGGCGAACTGGCCCAGCGCCAGACAAGATACCCGACCGGCAGCAACTGCACCGTCGACATGAAGAGAAACCAGAGCAGATTGAGCGATACCAGCAGACTCATCAGGATCGCCTCGACCGCGAACACCACCGCCAGCACCCAGGGCAGAGGGGTAAGCCTGCGGGCATGGGAATAGACCACCACCAGCAGCGTCAACAATGCATTGAGCAGCACGAACAGCACCGTCATCCCGTCGGCAGCGGCGTGATACTCGACCGGTCCGAACAGCGCGAGACGCTCGCCGAACTGGAATGCGCCGACACTCAGATCGAAGCGGCGATAGAGGTCGATCGTCAGCATCAGCTCCGCCAGCGCTGCGCCGATGCCGATTGCAAAGATGCGCCGGTGCGCACCCGCGAGCAGCATCACCGCCATGGCCAGCAACGGCAGCAACTGTAACGACAGCAATACCGGATATCCGGACTGCGCGGCCCATGATATCTCCAGCAAATTCATAGAATCACCACGAAAGTCGCCATGATCAGCAACAGCAGATAACGCGGTTGACCCAGCAGGTATTCGACCTGTTGCAGATAGTGGCCGACCAAGTCGATCGCCCGTTTCAGCCCCTCGCCGCCCCCCTGCAGCACGAGATGTTGCTCGAACCAGTAGAGCATCGTCGCGGTCCACTCTATCAGGCGTCCCGCCATACCGCGCCCCCGACCCACCGTGTCGCGACCCTCCCCACGCTCCTTCCGCCACTCTGCCAATGCGCTCACTGCACCGGTTTCGTCGGGCAATCCGATCATGCGGGTAACCACCTGCCGGTCGAAATCCTGCAGATCCTGCGCCAGCGACTGGGTCGGTCGCAGCAACAGCCAGTCGGCGATCGAGTCCAGCCACAGTCGCTGCAGCAGCGCGGTGTAGAGTCGCGGCTGGCGCCGCAGCCACTGTGGCGCTCTGCGCTGCGGCCTGTCGAGCAACTGCAGCAGCGCCGGCGCGTGCAGAAACTGGTACGCCCGCCAGATGGCATGCAGCACCAGATGCCAGGCTGCAAGCTGGAAGAGTCCCAGGCCGCATTCGAGAAACATCAGTCCCACCTGGGAGATGGTGGAGAAGATCAGCGCGCTCTTGATATCCACCTGCACCAAGCCGCACAACCAGCCATACAACGCACTGCTCAGGCCGACCAGAGCCAGCAGCACCAGCAGCACAGGAACCTGCATGAACAGCGGCTCCAGGCGCAGCAACAGATAGACACCGGCGTGCACCATCAACGAGCCGTAGAAGATTGTGCTGGACGGAGTCGGCCCCTCCAACGCCCGGCTGATCCAGGTCGTGAAGGGCAGCTGCGCCGACTTGACCATCGCCGCCAGCAGAAAAGCGAGCCCGATGACGCCGAGCAGACGCGTCTCTTGCTCGCTTGCCGCTACCACGAGCTGCGACCACTCGACCCCGCCGATCCAGAGAAAGGCCAAGGCGATGCCGAGGATGAAGCCCGCATCACCGATGCGGTTGGTGACGAAAACACGCGTTGCATTGAGAGTCGCGGTGCGGCGCTCGTAGGCGTAGCCGATCAACAGATAGGAGCTGAGACCGGCCAGCTCCCAGCCGACGAATGTCAGTACCGCATTGCCGGCGGTGACGATCAGCAGCATCGCCCCGCTGAATAGCGACATCACCATGAAAAAGCGATGGAAGCCGGTCTCCCGATGCATGTAGTTGACCGAGAAGCGCAGCGAAATCAGGCAGAGCAGCGCGACCAACGTCGCCATTGCCAGCCCCAGTCCATCGAGCGTAAAGCTGATGGCAACCTGCAGAGTGCCGCTCTCGAGCCAGACGCCATAGACCAGCTGACCGGGCGCCATGGTCAGCAGCGCCTGTAGATCGATCAGCAGCAGCAGCGTCAGCGACCCCGCCAGCGACCAGAGCGCCGCACGCTCGGTGGTGCGCTCGCCCGCCTCGCCCACGCCTCGCCCGGTCAGAGACTTGATCGCGATCCACAACGCCGCCAGCAGCGGCAGCAGAACAACCAGCCAGGCGAGATCAGAGGGCATGCGTCGCCCCCAAACGCGGCGCCAGCAATGCCGGCTCCACAGGATCGCTCCGGTTACGGTAGCAGTCGCTCGAGCAAGCCGCCCGCGGCAACGGTGCGCCGCCCCCCTCCCAGCGGATGAAGCCCTGCCCCGGATCGAACAGCTTGATCTCGCCGCTCCCCGGATCGACCACCGAAAGCAGCAGCCAGCCGTTGCCGATCAGCTCCCGCAGCTCCGGCTGGCGCGTGTAGATCTCCGCTACCAGCTGCGGTCTGGCTTCGATCACCAGCTGAAGTCGCATCGCTTCGTGGATCTCGATCATCTGGCGTGGCAGGCCGGTGCGCAGATCGGAAGCGGTGCCGTCCATCACGCCGAACATGCCGGTGATGTTGTGGGTCACCTTGGAACCCGAACCATAGCGCTCATTGTCCACGGTGGAGAAGTAGTACTCCAGGCTGATACCGGCACCGACCGGAGCGTTGGCCAGCAGCAGCCGCTCCAGCACCTCCCCTCCCGGGTCGGTGTTATGGTCGTAGGAGATCAGGAACACGCGCCGGTCGAAAAAGGCACCCCTGCTCATGGAACGTCGGCCGACAAGGGCCGCGGCGTTGGTCGCGTGCCCCAGCTCCGGACGCGCTTGGCTGAAATCGACCGCTCTCCCCCGCACATGCGCCAGCGACTGCGCTGGCGACAGCTCTGCCGATGCCGAGGCGAAACGGCGACAGCGCTCCTGCGCATGTCGGCGGCAGGCCTCGTCCAGCGCTCGCCGCAGCTGAGCCAGTTCCCCCGACTTCTGCGCCGGCAGCAGATGCAGGTCATACCACTCTATCGCCTCGCTGCAGGTGTTGTGTTCGGCGCCTAGGAACCAACACTCCAGCGGGATCTCGATGCCACGCTCCCGCGCCAGCCGCTGCCGTATCCGTGGCCGGTTGGCGATCGCGGCGGCGATTCTCGCGTTCGGACCACTGTGCCGCCCGCTACATGCACCGCAGTCGTAGGCGGCAAGATGAGGGTTGTTCTGGCTGACGGAGCCATGCGCCATGATCACCACCAAGGGTGCAAATCGATCCACCAGTCCGATGTTGCGCAGCAGCGCTTCGATGCGGTCGAGCTGCTCATCTTCGGTGAAACCCTTGCGTGGATCCGAGGTGGTCGGCACCCTACCGTCGTCGACCGCGTCGAGCTTCAACTCGCTCGGTACGCTGCAGTCGAAATGCCGCTTCAGCCAGCGCGTGAGCCGCTCACCGTGCCGCGGCGCGAGCGTCTTCAGCAGCAGTGCCAACAGCGCCGCCGGCGCCGCCAGTGCAATCAATACACTCGAACTGATCAGGTTGCGCCGGATCCCCAGGTGCAGCAGCTCCGCCAGCTGACGGCTGCGCCTGAGCGCCTCCCGGTGACGCTGCGCCTGCGCCTTGCCGTCGCCGCGAACGCATTCGCGAATCTCGTGCACCGGATCGACGACGACAGGCGTCAAGCGGGCGATGCGGCCATCGATATCGTGCCAGATATGGGGCACGTTGAAATGGGCCGCGGCACCGTAAGTTTCGATGCTGGCATCGACCTCCTCCAGATGGCGTCGCATACCCTCCTCGCGATCATCCATACAGAAGACCAGCTGGGCGGAAGCGCCCTCGACACGCCCCGGCGCCCGTCCGAAGTTCTGCTGCAGCGCCGCCAGCAGCCGTTCACGGTAGTGCCGCTCGTACGCCTGCAGCCAGATGTACCCCCGCCGCTCCTCACTGAAACGGTCGATCGTCGCCAGTATCTGATCGAGCTGACCAGGCGAGAGCGATCGCAGCTTTCCGCCGCTCACCCCGAGGTGCTGAGCCAGTCTGAAAAGGCGCCAGGCGCTGCGGTAAACGCTGTGGCCGACCGGCCGGTCCGCTGCCGCACTCTGGCGCCAGATGCTGACCATGCTGGCCAGTCTCCACCAGGAGGAGTCATCCGGCGCGTTGCGCGCGCTGTGCCCGGCCAACCGCAGCGCCTTGCTGGCTAGATACTCGGGCAGGCGACCGTTGTAGAGCACGTAGCGCACCAGAAACTCCGCGCTATGGTGGCGGAAGTGCCAGCGGATCATGTCCAGAGTCGCCTCCAGCTGCCACAGCCTGGCACTGAGGCGCTGCGAATACATGTGCTCCAGCACCAGCCGCACCGCCAGATAGTCGATCATCTCGATCCGGGGTTCCGCGCATCCGCGGACCTGCTGATGCCGGTGGCGCCAAAGAAACATGCCGGACCACCCCGGCAACTCCAGCGCCAGCCGCTCGAGATAACCGGGCCACTTCTCCTGCCGCAACCCCAGCCTGTGCAGTTCGGTGAGGATCGCCTCCATCGGCTCTTCAGGCAGCGACTCGAGATGGGAACGCCAATCGGATATCTCCTCGAAGATCCAGCTCAGATCCTCGCTCGCTGTTCGGCGCCAGACCGCATAGAAACCCTCATCCGCTGAGCGCCCATGCCAGGCAGCCACTCCCTGGTCCAGATAGGCGGCCAACTGGCGCAACAGCGTCGGCCGCATCTCCTCGACGAGATCGTGTCCAGTCACCGCCTGCATTAGCCCGCCGAGGGTCAGATCCCCGCCAACCCGCTCCAGCAATTGCCCGAGGAGGTTTTCCGCCTCCTTGCGTACCTGCCGCTCCATCGCATGGTGCGCCTGCCCGGGCTCTTCGCCCGACAGCTCCGCCAGCATCTTCTCCGCCTGCTCGGCGGAAAGATCGACCAGCTCCTCCGGATGCAGCAGATAGTGACTGAGACCCAGCCCCTCGAGAGAGGCGCTCCAGAGCTCCGCAATCGCCTCCGCTTCGCCCACGCTGCCCTCAGCCCGCGCCGAAGCCAGAAGACAGGCTCTGCTGACGGGCGCCACATCCGCCTGAAAGGCGGCCGCGGCATCCATCTCCTCCAGCTGCCAATTGAGTTGGCTGGCGGTCACGCTATGCAGCGGATGCAGCAGTGCGACCAGATAGAGCTGGCGCCGCTGCAGCTGAAGCTGCTCGCTTGCTGCGACGATTTCGGCGGCCCCGAGCTCTTCATCGCTATCCAGCACCGCGACCAGGTCGCCCTCGTCGATGCGCCCGCTGCGGTAGATCTCCCTGAACTCTTGGTCGCTGAGATAACCGCGCGCCCCGGTCAGACTCCGCGACACTGCCAACGCCTCACTGAACTGCAGGTGTTGGAAGCCATGCAGCGTATTGTGGTGCACGAAATCACGGATCGGCGCCTGCCCGGGCAGCAGGTGTTCGAGATGCTCGACCACCGCATGCAAGCGCGCCCGGATATCCTTTGCCCCCTCCGCTGAGCCGCTCATCATGCGCCGAACACCGAGGAGAGCTGCGCCACCGATGCCGAAACCAGACGCAGTGCGGGTGCCGGGAAGAAGCCGAGCAGCAGGATAGCTGCGGTCAATACACTGGCTGCGAGCATCTCCCCCCTCTGCAGATCGGTGATATGGCGCATGCGCGGCCGCACCGGCCCGGTAAAGAGCCTGCCAACGGTGCGGATCGCGTACGCGGCGCTGATCATCACGCCGAAACTGAGAAGCAGCACCAACCATCCCCAGCGCTCGAATCCACCAATGATCGCATGCAGTTCGGCGATGAAACCGACGGTTCCCGGTAACCCCACAGCGGCGACGAAGGCCAGCGTGGTCAACACGGCGAACCTTGGGGTGACCCGCACCAGCGAGCTGTAGTCGTTGATATCGCGTGTCTTGGTACGCTCATAAAGCAGCCCGATGAGCAGAAACAACGCCCCCGCGACCAGTCCATGCGCCACCATCTGCATCACCGCACCGGTCAGGCCAGCGGTATTCAACGCAGCGATTCCCACCAGCACCACGCCCATGTGACTGACCGACGAGTAGGCGATCATCGCCTTCAGGTCGGACTGCCGCCAGGCGAGCAACCCACCGTAGATCAGACTGACCAGCGCCAGCGTCAGCAATATCCACTGTAGCGCCTCCACCCCCTGCGGCAGCATGGCCGCAGCACGGACCAGACCGTAGGAGCCCATCTTCAGCAGGATTCCGGAGAGCAGGATGCTGACAGGGCTGGGCGCCTCGACGTGGGCCAGGGGCAGCCAGCCGTGCATCGGAAAGATCGGCATCTTAACCCCGAAGCCGACCAGAAAACCCAGAAACAGCAGCAGCTGCGTCCGCTCCGGCAGCTCTACCGCTGCGCCTGCCAACTCCACCATTGCAAAAGAGTGGCCAGGCAGCGTGTCGAACAGCACCAGCAGGCTGATCAGCATGAACACCGAACCGCCCATGGTGTAGAGAAAAAAGTTCAGCGAGGCGCCCTGGCGATTGACGCCGCCCCATCGGTTGATGAGGAAGAAGAGCGGAATCAGTGTCGACTCCCAGAACAGATAGAAGAGTGCCCAATCCTGCGCCATGAAGACCCCGAGCATGGCGGCCTCGAGTACCAGCATCAGCAGGTAGTAGGCTTTGACCGACTGGCGTATTCCGCCCGAGGCAAGCAGCGCGACAAATCCAAGCAGCGTTGCCAACAGCACCATCGGCAACGAGAAGCCGTCGATTCCGAGCGCGAAGGAGGTCCCCATGCGGGCATTCCAGTGGTGCATCTCATAAAACTGCATGGCTGACGAAGCGGTGTCGAAATTGACCAGCAGCGCCCAGGCCAGCATCAGCGTCAGCAAGCCGGTCGCGAGCGCAACGGCGCGGATCATCTGCCGGGAGTCGGATGGCAGGGCGGCAATCAACGCCGCGCCGAACAGCGGCAGTACCAGCAACAACGTGAGTATCCCCATGGCGTGACCGGCCGGTGCTCCCAGGTTATCGAAAGGCTGATAGTAGGGTAAATAAATCAACGGATGTAATAAAACTGCCTTTGAATCTCCCGTTCGCCCCGAGAAATATCCGTTTTACCCTCCCCTGGAAGTAACAAGATGATTACAATGGCAAGCTCTGAAACGGGCGCCGTTCCGTTGCAGTCGCTTGGCGGCAGTTCAATTTCTTACAACTCACTGAGATTCAGGAACAGCAAAGTGACCGGATCAATCCTTAAGTTTTTCCTGTTGTTGATTACCACGCTCCTACCAGGAATAGCGTTGGCCACCGCCGGTAGCGGCGACCGCCTGGATCTGACGAACCATTGGGTGGGGTTTACCGCGATCGGCATATTCGTAGTTGCCTACGGCCTGGTGATGGCGGAGGAGTTCACCCATCTCCGCAAATCCAAACCGGTGATACTCGCAGCGGGCGTCATCTGGGCGCTATTGGCGCTGGTCTACCAGTCGCACCCGGAGATGGCCACTCATACCGCCGAGCAGGCCGTGCGCCATAATCTGCTGGAGTACGCCGAGCTGATGCTCTTCCTGCTGGTGGCGATGACCTATATCAACGCCATGGATGAGCGCAAGGTGTTCGAGGCGCTGCGCTCCTGGCTGGTGCGCAAGGGGTTCGGCTTCCGGGCACTGTTCTGGATCACCGGCGTGCTCGCCTTTTTCATCTCCCCGGTGGCCGACAATCTGACCACCGCGCTGCTTATGTGCGCCGTGGTGATGGCGGTCGGCGGCAGCAACACCAAATTCGTGCTGCTCTCCTGCATCAACATCGTTGTCGCGGCAAACGCCGGCGGCGCCTTCAGCCCCTTCGGCGACATCACCACGCTGATGGTGTGGCAGAAGAACATCGCAACCGCGCAGGGATCGGTCGATTTCTGGGCCTTCTTCGCACTGTTCATTCCTTCGCTGGTCAACTGGCTGGTGCCGGCGGCGATCATGATAATGGCGGTCCCCGACGAGAAACCCGTCGGCAGCGGCGAAACGGTAGCGATGAAACGCGGTGCCAGACGCATCATCGCCTTCTTTCTGTTGACGATCACCACCGCTGTCAGCTTCCACAACTTCCTGCACATGCCGCCGGTGATCGGCATGCTGACCGGTCTGGCCTACCTGCAGTTCTTCGGCTTCTACCTGAAGAAGACCTACTACAAGGACCACCCCTACCCCTCCCGAGCCGACCAGGAGGAAATGGATCACGACGGCCAGATAGGCGACCCGGTGGCATTCGATGTCTTCAACAAGGTGGCGCGGGCCGAATGGGACACGCTCTTCTTCTTCTACGGCGTGGTTTTGTGCGTCGGCGGCCTCGGTTTCATGGGCTATCTGGCGCTGGTCTCTGAGATGATGTACGTCGGCTGGGGCGCTACCCCGGCCAATGTCACCGTCGGCCTCCTCTCGGCGATCGTCGACAACATCCCGGTGATGTTCGCGGTGCTGACCATGATGCCCGACATGTCGATGGGACAGTGGCTGCTGGTCACACTCACCGCCGGCGTAGGCGGCTCGCTGCTCTCGATCGGGTCAGCGGCGGGAGTTGCACTGATGGGACAGGCACGGGGCAAATACACCTTCTTCGGCCATCTTAAATGGACGCCGGCCATCGCCCTCGGCTACGCCGCGAGCGTTCTTATCCATATGTGGATCAACTCCGGCATGTTCTAGACTGCCAACCGGCAGGCAACAGATGCGCGGCATCCGGCGCGTTCTCCCGCCTCTGCTTCTGCTGCTCCCTTTGACGGGAGCAGCAGAAATCACACTGCCACCGCTCTCTTCACCCCTCTCCACGAGCTGGACAGGCCTGCTCTGCCTCGGAATCTTCACCACTGCGCTACTGCTGGTGATCCTCGAGGAGTTCATCGACCTGCGCAAGTCGAAACCGATGACCATCGCCGCCGGGCTGATCTGGGCGCTTATTGCCTGGAGTGAAGGCCAGGTCGGCTACCCGTACGTGGCGGAGACCGCCGTAAGGGAGAGTCTGCTGCAGAGCGCCGAGTTGATCCTGCTGATGTTGGTGGTGATGACCTACACCAGCGCAATGACCGAACGCCGCGTATTCGCCGCGCTGCGCGGCTGGATTCTGCGCAGAGCCCTCAACTATCACCAGATGTTCTGGCTCATCGGTGCGACCAGTTTCCTGATCTCGCCGCTGCTCGACAATCTGGCGACGACAGTGCTGATGGGCGCGGTGGTGATCGCGGTCGGCCGCGAAAACGCGAAATTCGTCGCGCTGGGGTGCGTGCACATAGTCGTTGCGGCCAATTCTGGGGGCGCCTTCAGCCCTTTCGGCGACATCACCACATTGATGGTATGGCAGCAGAACATCACCACCTCGACCGGAGATCTCTGGTTCGGCGCCTTCTTTTCGCTACTGCTCCCCGCGCTAGCAGCCTACCTCATTCCGGCAATGGCACTCAGCCTGGCTCTGCCCGCGGGACGTCCGGCGGCGATCCAGGCACATGACCCCATGCTGCGCGGCGCACGCCGCATCATCGCGCTCTTTGTCGCCACCATCATCACCGCTGTCGCCTTCCGCACCATGCTCGAACTGCCTGCGGTGATCGGCATGCTCACCGGATTGTCCTACCTGCAGATCTTCGGCTTCTACCTGAAGCGAACCCACCCTTCGCTGAGCGCTGGCGAAGCCGACCTGGAGGCGCTCTCCCTCCCTGCGCCCCTGGATAGCAGGCGCCCTTTCGATATCTTCGTGCGTATCTCCCGCATCGAGTGGGACACGCTGCTGTTTCTCTACGGAGTGGGCCTGGCGGTCGGCGGTCTCAACTACCTGGGCTACCTCAGCATCGCCTCCGAATTGATCTACAGCCACTGGGGGGCGACGGCGGCCAACATCTTGGTCGGTCTCTTCTCGGCGGTGCTGGAGAATGTTCCCACCATGTACGCAGTGCTCTTCATGGATCCCCAGATGTCGCAGGGTCAGTGGCTGCTGGTCACGCTGACCACCGGCATCGGTGGCAGCATCCTCTCGATCGGATCGGCTGCGGGGATTGCCCTGATGGGTCAGGCCCGCGGGGTCTACACCTTCTTCACGCATCTGCGCTGGACGCCGGTCATCCTGCTCGGCTATGCCGCCGCCGTAGCGCTGCATCTGTGGCTCAATTCGGCCCGCTTCTAGCGCCAGATCGGCCGCAGGTAGCAGCGCCAACAGCATAGAATTCTCTTAGTGTGGCATCAGAACAGGGAGCGGTCGGTGCAATCTCGATCGTGATATATTGCTCTACCCGATTTTCGGAGCAGACACTGGGTTACTCGCCTACAACCACGACTATAACGAAATTAATTCAGTGTAATTAGTAACTTGCGGCTGAAAGTAGTCAGCTTTAGAGAGGGAGACAGACATGTCCAAGAAGCATCCAGTCGTCGCGGTAACCGGCTCGTCCGGCGCCGGCACCACCACGGTCAAACGCGCCTTCGAGCATATCTTCTATCGTGATGGTTTTCGCCCCGCGGTCGTCGAGGGTGACAGCTTCCACTGTTTCGACCGGGTGACGATGCGCCAGAAGATCACCGAGGGTCTGAGCCATTTCGGCCCGGATGCCAACTGCTTCGAAAAGCTCGAGGAGTTGTTTCATACCTATGGCGAGTCGGGCAGCGGCGAGAAGCGCTACTACCTGCACAGCCAGGAGGAGGCCGACGAGCACAACGCGCGCCTGGGGACCGAGAAGAAACCCGGTGAGTTCACCCCCTGGGAGCAGATCGAGGCCGGTACCGACCTGCTCTTCTACGAGGGACTGCATGGTCTGGCGGTAACCAGCAAGCACAACATTGCCCAGCACGTCGATCTCGGCGTGGGTGTCGTGCCGATCGTCAACCTGGAGTGGATTCAAAAGATCTTTCGCGACAATGCCGAGCGCGGATACAGCGAGGAGGCGATCGTCGACACCATCCTGCGACGCATGCCCGATTACATCAACCACATCACGCCCCAGTTTTCGCGCACCGATATCAACTTCCAGCGGGTGCCGACCGTGGACACCTCCAATCCGTTCATCGCGCGCGAGATTCCCGGCCCGGAGGAGAGCTTTGTCGTCATCCGCTTCCGTGATCCCAAGAAGTTGAATACCGACTTCCCCTATCTGCTGGCGATGCTGGAAGGTTCGTTCATGTCGCGCCGCAATTCGATCGTGGTTCCCGGCGGCAAGATGGGATTTGCCATGGAGATCATTCTGCAGCCTATTATCGAGCGCATGATGGAGAATTCGGGAAGCTGACGTCGTAAAAGCAGACCCCGCACTCGAAGGCCGCCCGGTAACGTAAACCCGGCGGCCTTTTATCTATCAGGCTAGCGCCCTATCGTCAGCGGTATCGTCTTACCGTTCACACTCAGCAGACCGGAAGAGAGCGAGGCGACAACCGTCAGTGACGATCCGTCACGCTCGACCAGGCCCTGGCGCAGCCAAAGCGCGATCCGTTGCTCCTCCTGCGCCTCGAGCGCCGCTCGCACCTCTGCGGTTGGCGCCTCTGATGCGGGCGGCGCCCCCTGTTCTCCGTCCGTCGCGGCCAGCTGCCGCAGGCTCTGCTCCAGCAGCGCTCTTTGCAACAAAACCTCGGGCAGACGAAGCGACAGGTCGCCCTGCAATTTGTTCGTCAGTCTGGAAACATTTGCCAGATCTGCCAGCTTCAGATCCAGCGCTTGCAGTGAAAACTCAACTTCCACCACTCCTTCGGGCGTGTCGATGCGCAAAGGTGCAATCGCAATCAGCGGGTCGCCGCTCAGGACTCCGGCCGCCGTCTGACTCATCACACCCAACAGCGCCATCCCCATTTCCATATCGGAGAGCGGTTGCCGGCTGAGCGCCTCCAACGCCTGTTGCATGCGCGCCAGCGCGGGTGCCGCCAGCCTGCCCACCCGCAGCCGCAACAGCCCGGGCCCGTAACTGTCGCCGGCAAGATCGATCGCTTCCAGTCGATAGTTCGCCTCCGCCTCGACCAGCGCCTGCTGCTCGCGACTCTCGCCGGTGATCTCGATTCCGCGCATGTCGACGCTTGCCGCGCTCTCGCGATCGCGCAGCGTCAGCCGTTCCATGCGCAAGCTTCCGCTTCCGAGCCGCACGCCACTTGCACCGGGACGGGTCTGCGAATCGAGTGAGAACGCGCCCATCTCCAGCAGTATCCGATCGCGCTCCGTGATGCGACCGCCCGAGAACTCCAGCCAGATATCGATCTCGTCGCCGCCAGCACTGAAGACCAGTCTACCGCCAATCTCTCCGATGCGGATGCGAGACGAACCATCGGCCGCAACGCGATCGGTCGCGGGCCAATCGATGTCGCTGCGCCCGGCGCCATTGAAATGGATCAGCGTGTGTATCGCTCGTTCATCGCTGCTGCCGGAAATCTCCGAGAGTTGCGGGAGCTCGGTGACTATCTCGGCCAATGCGAAACTCCGCATCACCAATGGACCGTGGATGATCCTGCTTCGCAGGCTGAATGTTTCGATGGAGTTCGCCCGCGCGCCGGTCGCCGGCAGGGCCGGTTGCAGCTCGGTGACCGCGGTCGAGCCGAACCAGCCGCGTCTGTAGTCGGTATGCACCACCTGCAAACCCAGTGCGGTGAGGCGCGACATAAGGCCGTTGTAGTGCTCCTCGGCCACCAGCCCCACCAGCGCGGGAGCCGCGAGAACGATCAGAGCAACCACTCCAAGCAAAATCTTCTTCATAAGCGATCTATATAAACCAGTGGCAGGCGCCCTCGACCAACCCCTTCACTCAGTTGAATTCACCCATCGACTCTCCGTCGAGCGCTTGGTTGATTGACCGCAGAATGGCATCCACATCCAGTCCCGCCTGCTGCAGTTGCTGATCGCTGCTGGCGTGCTCGATAAAGCGGTCGGGCAGCCCCAGATTGAGAACCCTGACGGGATTCTGTCGCCGCACCAGCAGCTCGTTCACTGCCGATCCGGCGCCGCCCTGCACCACATTCTCCTCGATGGTCACCAGCAGCTCGTGGTTGCAGGCCAGCCGCTCCACCAGCGCTGCATCGAGCGGCTTGACGAAGCGCATGTTGGCCACCGTGGCGTCGAGCGAGTCGGCGACGGTCAGCGCGCGCGCAAGCATACTGCCAAAAGCGAGTATTGCGACTCGGCTGCCGGAGCGCAGTTGCACACCCTCGCCAATCGGCAGCGTCTCCAGGCCCTCGGCCGGCGGAGTGCCGGGCCCCGAACCGCGCGGGTAGCGAACCAGCGCCGGTCCCGGGTATTCGAGCGCACTCTGCAGCATCAGGCGGCATTCGCGCTCGTCCGCCGGCGCCATCACCACCATATTAGGCAGCGCGCGCGCATAACTCAGGTCGAAACTGCCGGCGTGTGTCGCGCCATCGGCGCCGACCTGACCGGCCCGATCCACGGCAAAAGTGACATCCAGGTTCTGCAGCGCGACATCGTGGATCAACTGATCGTAAGCGCGCTGCAGGAAAGTCGAGTAGATCGCCACCACCGGCTTGCCCCCCTCACAGGCTATTCCGGCGGCAAAGGTCACCGCATGCTGCTCGGCGATGGCAACATCGAAATAGCGGCTCGGGAACTCCTGCGAAAATCGCACCAGTCCGGAACCTTCGCGCATCGCCGGGGTGATCGCCACCACGCGTCCGTCGGCGCGGGCCGCATCGCACAGCCAGTCGCCGAACACCTGGGTATAGCTGGGACCGGTCGCCGATTTGGTCTCCATTTTGCCGGTATTGGGGTCGAAGGGGGTCACGCCGTGATAAAAACAGGGATCGGCCTCCGCCGGGTGGTACCCCTTGCCCTTCTGCGTCACCACGTGCAGCAGCCGCGGTCCCGGCATCGTCTTCATATTCTTCAGCGTGGTGATCAGGGTATCCAGATCATGTCCGTCGACCGGGCCTATATAGTTGAAACCGAGCTCCTCGAACAGGGTGCCCGGCATCACCATGCCTTTCATGTGCTCCTCCCAACGCCCCACCAGTTCGCTCAACTGCGGCAGGTGACTGAGCGCGCTCTTGCCGCTTTCGCGTACCGAGGTGTAGAGCTTTCCCGAAAGCACCCTCGCAAGGTGATTACGGAAGGCGCCCACTGGTGGGGAGATCGACATATCGTTGTCGTTGAGAATCACCAGAAGGTCCAGATCCAGGTCACCGGCATGGTTAAGCGCCTCGAATGCCATGCCGGCGCTCATCGCAGCGTCGCCGATCACCGGCACCACATGACGGGGGATCCCCTGCTGTTTGGCGGCCGCCGCCATGCCGAGAGCGGCGCCGATGGAGGTACTCGAATGACCCGTTCCGAAGGTGTCATAGGGGCTCTCCTCGCGCCGGGGGAAACCCGAGATACCATCCTTCTGTCGCAGCGTCGCCATCCGTTCCCGCCTTCCGGTGAGAATCTTGTGCGGATAGGCCTGATGCCCGACATCCCATACCAGCCGGTCATGGGGGGTGTTGAAGACATAGTGCAGTGCCACGGTGAGCTCGACCACGCCCAGTCCCGCGGCCAGATGCCCGCCTGTCTGCGACACTGTCTCGATCAGGAACTCGCGCAGCTCCAGCGCCAGCTGACGCAACTCGACGTCGTTGAGCTGTTTCAGATCCTGCGGGGAATCCACGCGCGTTAGTAAAGGGTAACGGCGCCTCTTCTCCCTGCCGCCTTCGCCACTGCTGTTCGCCATATCGGTATAGATTTCAGTCAGGTTGCCCGCGCCAATGCGGTGTAAACGACCCGGCGAGCGCCAGGACAGCCGGTTATTGTAGCTTATCCCCGATCCGCAGGTGGTGGATATTCGACCCGTGCTGGGGATTCATCTCCGTTGCCAGACAAGTATCCGATTGTTCGCCGGCATTCCGATATCCTCCCGCAAATCGAGACCGGAAGCCCCGGCCAGTTCGTTCAGTGCATCGCAGTCGCGAATACCGCTCGCGGGGTCGCGTTGTTTCAGCCAACGATCGAAACGGGCATTGCTGTCACTGGTGTAAGCGCCGCCGTAATTGAACGGCCCGTAGGCCGCAAAGAGCCCAGCGGCGGGGAGCAATCTGCCGACTCCGGCAAAAAGCGCACGCACCGCCGGCCAATGCATGATGTGCAGGGTATTGGCGGTGAAGACCGCATCGACTTCGATTTCCGGCCAGTCCGGGTGGGCAACATCGAGCAGTAGCGGGCCTTCCACATTGGGCAGTGCCGCCTCCTCCAGCCACTGCGAGATACCGGCATGATGTTCGGCCAGATCGCTGCTCAACCACTGCAGATGGCTCAGTGCGGCTGCGAAATAGACCGCATGCTGACCTGTACCGCTACCGATCTCCAGCACCCGTTTGATATCGCGAAACAGCGGCTCGATAGCGGCCAGTATCGGTTCTCGGTTCTGATCGCAGGATTCGGCGTAGGGTTTCACCTCTGGCCTCCTTGGCTACGGTAGGGTGATGAGTCGCTCAACTGCCGCTGATAGTCCGCGACCGCCTTTTGCTCATGCCCACAGAACTCGCCGATGGCGGCATGAAAGCGGCTATCGAGTAGCCAGTGGCTCGAGCGGGTGCGCCGCGGCGTGAAACCCCGCGCCAGTTTGTACTCCCCCTGGGCGCCCGGCTCGAACCAGCGCAACCGCTCGCGGATGCAGTATTCGATGCCGCGGTAGTAACAGAGCTCGAAGTGGAGTCCATCGATCTGCCGTGTGCAGCCCCAGTGACGCCCATAGAGCCGGGTGTCGCTACGGTACATGAGCGCCCCGGCGATACACTCGCCTTCGAGATCGGCCAGTTGCAGTACCACCCGATCCGGCAGCTGTTTTGCCACCTGCATGAAGAAGCCTTCGTTGAACGTTGCCATGCCCCATTTCCGTTGGAAGGTCTGGTTATAGAAGCGAGCGAAGTCGTGCCAGTCCTGTTCACTGGCGGTGTGGCCGTCAAGCTCACGAACGACGACCCCCGCAGCCGCCACTCGTCGCCTCTCCTGGCGCACATTCTTACGCTTCTTGGCAGTCAGACGGGCAAGAAAATCGTCGAAATCATCGTAGTCGCGGTTGCGCCAGTGAAACTGGCAGTCATGGCGACTGAACAGGCGACGACGCAGAAAGCGCTGCTCATACGGCGTGGGGAAAAGACAATGGAACCCGCTGGCGCCGAGACGTTCGCACAACTCTAGGGCGCCCTGCAACAGCAGCGGGTACAGCTGCGCTCGCTCTCCCCTCGCTGCCAACAGGCGCTGCCCTCGGGCTGGCGTATAGGGGACCGCCGCGACCAGTTTCGGATAGTAGGAGAGCGAATTGCGCTGGTAGGCTTCGGCCCAAGCGTGATCGAACACAAACTCGCCGTATGAGTTGTACTTCTCATACAGGGGCATGGCTGCGACCAGCCTCTCCTGCCGATAGACAGCAAGATGCCTCGGCAGCCAGCCGAAACGCTCGCCAACACACCCGTGCTGCTCCATTGCATGCAGGAACTCATGCCGTAGAAAGGGGTGGTTGTCCTCCACCAGACCGTTCCACTGTCCGGGATCGATCTCGGCGATCCGCTCGTGCACTCTGATCTTCAAACGGGTTTCCCGACAACCTGAAAATCCGGTTTATACCCCGTTTCGGCCCCTCCCAATCCATGAATCCGACAGGGAAAATCTGCCCCTGTCCAGTCGTCAGATGGGCTCACTCGGCCAGTCCACCTCATCCTCCTCGATGATTTCGCTCTCCGCTTTGGCCAACTTCAGCCAGGCCTGCCCGGCTTTCGAGTTATAGACTGTTTCGATATAGCCGTCGATGAGATCGCCGCCACGCACCCGGTAACTCACCAGTCGCATCACCACCGGGGCATACATCGCATCGGCGGCACTGAAGCGGCCGAAGAGCCAGGGACCGCCCGCTTCATGCTGCCGGCGGCAGCGATTCCAGAGGTCGAAAACCCGGACGATATCCCGCTGCGCCTCCGGGTCCGGCCTGAAGCCGGGGAAGCTGCGCCGGCAGTTCATCGGCATCGCGCTGCGCAACCCCAAGAAACTGGAGTGCATCTCTGCGCAGAGCGAACGGGCGAGCGCGCGTTCGCGACGCGCTTCCGGCCAGCCCGGCACTTCGGGATGGAGCTCAGCGAGATATTCGATGATAGCCAGCGAGTCCCAGATCTCCAGATCGCCGTGGCGCAACACCGGAACCTTACCGTCGGAGAAGTAGGGGGACATCTCCTGCTCCATCGTCTCCGTGAACAACGAAATTCTCACGGTCTCGAAATCCATTCCCTGCTGGGTCAGGTAATACCACGGCCGCAGGGACCATGAAGAGTAGTTGTAATTTCCGATAATTAATTGCAGATCAGCCATTTCGCTCCCCTTGTTGGTGGATGGCTATCTCCCATCCCCCGTTGTAACTATAATTATCAGCTTACTCTCTGTTTCCCGACCTATGCCAGCCTCATGCACCACCCAACCGACGACCTTCGAATCAAGGGCATCGGCGAGCTTGTCTCGCCGGCCCGGCTGCTTGGCGACCTGCCAATAACGGATGCCGCGGCGGAGACCGTCTACGCCACCCGCCAGGCGATACATCGCATCCTGCACGACGAAGACCCTCGACTGATCGTCGTGGTCGGACCCTGTTCGGTGCACGATCCGGTCGCCGCGCTGGACTATGCCCGCAAGTTGCAGCCACTGCGGCAAGAGCTGGAGGATGCGTTGCTGATTGTCATGCGGGTATATTTCGAGAAACCGCGTACCACGGTTGGCTGGAAAGGGCTGATCAACGACCCCGATCTGGATGGCACCTTTCACATCAACAAAGGGTTGTACCTGGCGCGTCGACTGCTGCTCGACGTCAATAACATGGGCGTCCCCGCCGGTACCGAGTTTCTCGACCTGATCAGTCCCCAGTATGTCGCCGACCTGATCAGCTGGGGAGCAATCGGCGCACGCACCACAGAGAGCCAGGGCCACCGGGAACTGGCCTCCGGACTCTCCTGTCCGGTTGGCTTCAAGAACGGTACCAACGGCACCCTTAAAATCGCCCTGGACGCGATGCGCTCCGCATCACAGCCACACCACTTTCTGTCGGTCACCAAGGATGGGTTCTCGGCGATTTTCGGCACCCAGGGCAACGAGGACTGCCATGTAATCCTTCGCGGAGGTGTGCGCCCCAACTATGATACCGAGAGCATCAACATCTCCGCCGAGGAGATGGAGGCAGCCGGTTTCAAGCCCCGGATGATGATCGATTTCAGTCACGCCAATTCACGCAAGCGACCCGACAAACAGGTGGATATCGGGCGCGACGTTGCCGGCCAGATCGCCCGCGGCGACCGGAGAATAATCGGTACCATGATCGAAAGTTTTCTTGTCGGAGGCCGACAAGACTGGCGTGCCAACGAAGAGCTGAGCTACGGGCAAAGCATCACCGATGCCTGTATCAGCTGGGAACAGACCGAACCCCTGCTGCACGAGTTGGCAAGAGCTGTACGCAAACGCAACGGCGCACCATAGAGCAAGGGGCGCCCCTATAGCGCGTGAATTCAGGCTTCTTTACTGGATATAAGGTATTTGTCAGCGGCACCCAGCAGCGCTAGGATTCGTTGGGGTTTCACAAAACTGTCACACTATAACCGCCACGCGGAGAGAGCTTCGGATGGACACCAAAGAGAACGTAAACGCATCTGAAAAGAATGAAAACAAAAAGAAGAAGAAAGACAAACCCTACAAGATCCCCACTCCACTGTACGAAAAGGAGCTGCTGAAGCTGCAGGTGGAACTGGTGAAACTTCAGGAGTGGATCAAGTACAAGAAGCTTCGCGTCGTTGTGGTTTTTGAAGGGCGCGACGCCGCCGGCAAGGGAGGCGTCATCAAGCGCATCACCCAGTATCTTAGCCCACGCGTCTGCCCGGTGGTCGCACTCTATACACCAACCGAGCGTGAAAAGACCCAGTGGTACTTCCAGCGTTATGTGCCGCACCTTCCGGCCGCCGGTGAGATGACTCTGTTCGACCGCAGCTGGTACAACCGTGCGGGCGTCGAAAGGGTAATGGGATTCTGCAGCGACGAGGAGTACCACGAGTTTATGCGCTCCTGTCCGGAGTTCGAGCGTATGTTGGTACGTTCCGGCATCATCCTGATCAAGTACTGGTTCTCGGTCAGCGACGAAGAGCAGGAGCGGCGTTTCACCAACCGTCTGACCGACCCGCTGAAGCGCTGGAAGCTGAGCCCGATGGATCTCGAGTCACGCTCCCGCTGGATGGAGTACTCCAAGGCGAAAGATGCGATGTTCGCCTACACGGACATCAAGCAGGCGCCTTGGTATGTGGTCAATGCCGACATCAAGAAACACGCCCGGCTCAACTGCATCCGCCACCTGCTTAGCCTGATTCCATACGAAGATGTCACACCCGAGAACATCACGCTGCCGAAACTGAAGCAGGATACCGGATACGTCCGGCCACCCATTCACGAACAGACCTTCGTGCCCGAATACTACTCATCCGCCGAACAGACCTCGGCGACGATGGGTACCAAATTCAAGCACGGGCAAAAGAAAGATTGATAGGTAACCGGGAGGAGGCCGTTCCCGCGTGGACGGCCTCCTCCCCGTCGGCTTTACACAATCACGCCTTTGTTCTGCGCGACTACTCGAATCCCGCGAGCCGGTACCAGCGTTTCGCCTCATCGGCATCCTGCTCGACCCCCTGGCCCTGCTCATACATCATTGCCAGCGTGGTCTGGGACCCCACCAGCCCCTGTTCGGCGGCACGCTTGAACCACTCTACCGCTCGTTCGCCATTCCGCTCCGCGCACTCGCCTTCCAGGTACATGAAACCCAAACCGTGCTGTGCCAGCGCCAGTCCAGCCTCAGCCGCTGCTTTCATATACTTGTAGGCCAACAGTTCGTTGACCGTCATGCCCAGTCCGTTCTGGGCCATGATCGCCATGCGGTACTGAGCGTCAGGAATCCCCTGCTCCGCCAACGGCGAAAGGCACTGCGCCGCGATGGCGAAGTGCTTGCCTTCGAAAGCCGCGATACCGCTGCTCAGTTCCATGTCCAAGGCTTCTTCGTTGCTCATCCTGTAACACCTCCCGGCCTCAAACCGGTATTGTGATGACCTGTCCGGGGTCGCCGGATTCAGTAAATACGCCACCGGCCCAAGCCGGTGGTTTCCAGTTGCGGCTATTAGCCTCTACGCCCTTACATCGGGCCGACCCTCTCCCCCTCAGGAGAGAGTGGGTGCAAACCATTATCGGGCTTACGCCTGATGCGCTTTAGATTCCCAGGCCTGTATGCCGTGCGACCCCATTTTACATCTTGAGGGCGCTCCGGCACGCCCGATATCGTCGTCGCAACACGCAGAGAAAAGCTATCGACAGACTTGCCTATCAGCTCAAGCCCTCCTAAGATTTATCTCTGAATACCCTGATATTTAGGGATTTATCGACATAGAGGATATAGCTTGCTCCGATTTATCACCAATGCACTGTCAACGTTGCTGCTACTGGCTCCACTGATATCGGCGGCAACAGCGCCTGGTCCGCTCGAACTTCAGCGTGCCGATTTTCTGAAAGCGGAGTCTGCACTGAAACGAGGTGATCACGACAGATACCGGAGTCTTCGCGCAAATCTCGCCGATTATCCACTCGCTCCCTACCTCGATTTCCAGCAGCTCGCGCAACGACTGAAAAAGGTCACCGTTCAGGAAGCCGAGTCTTTTCTGCAACAGAACCACGAGACCCCCATCGCCTGGCGTTTCCGACGTCTGCTGCTCGATTCACTCGGCGCAGAGCAGCGCTGGGACGATTTTCTGCACTTCTACCGTACCGATAAAAACGCCAGCCGCAGATGCCTTTACGCCAGTGCGCTTCTGAAAACAGGTAAGGCGGAAGCTGCAATGGCGGAGGCGCCCGCACTCTGGCTCAATGGCCACTCCATGCCAAGGGAGTGCGATACGGTATTCGCGGCTTGGCGTGATGAGGGGCGCCTCACTCCATCACTGGTTTGGCGGCGAATCGGGCTGGCGATGGAAAAGCGCAACCGCCGGCTTGCAGGGTATCTCGGCCGTTACCTGCCGAAAACAGAGCGGCACTGGCTCGACCTCTGGCTCAAAATAGACGCCAACCCACGCCTGATCGTCGATAGCGGGGCGACTTCCGGAATCCATCCGCAGAAGGATGATATTCTGCAGCACGGGTTGCAACTACTGGCACGTACAGACCCTGCAACCGCCACATCGGCTTGGAAAAAGCTGGCCCCGGGTGAGGCCTTTACTGCGGCACAGCAGTACCAAGTTGAACGCGCTCTCGCGCTGGGCTGGATCTACACAGACGATCCACAGGCGTTGATCCATCTGCAGACTTTCAATATATCGTCCGACGATCAGGCACTTCATGAGCTACGCGTTCGCGAAGCGCTGTCGAGAAACGCCTGGAAAGTGGCGCTGGAGTGGATCGAAGCACTGCCCCAGTCGCTCAGCAACAATGAGAATTGGCGTTACTGGCGAGCAAAAATTCTTGCAAACCTGGGGCGCTCCAAAGAGGCCGAGCAGCTTTTCAACCAACTCGCCAAAGAGCGCAGCTACCACGGATTCCTGGCCGCCGATCAGATCGGCGAACCCTACAACCTTGAACACCAGGCGCTCCAGATTCCAGACGAAAGGGTGGATGCGCTGGCCAGTCGAGGAGGCTTTAAGCGCGCGCTGGAACTGTTCCGCCTGGGGCGCCTCATCGAAGCACGACGGGAATGGCGCTCAGCGACCCGCAAACTTGATGTCGAGCAACTGAAATCCGCTGCGAAACTGGCACAAAACTGGGGCTGGCATTCGCAGGCCATCTTCACTCTGGCGAAGAGCGGCTACTGGGACGATCTGGAGTTGCGTTTTCCTATCGCCCACGAAACAGCGGTTGCCGATGCCGCCAAGCGCAAGAGCCTCGATGACTCCTGGGTGTTGGCTGTTATTCGGCAGGAGAGCGCCTTTTCCGCGGATGCCAGATCGCATGCCGGGGCGATGGGATTGATGCAGCTGATGCCCGCAACCGCGCGTGCCACGGCGAAACAGATGAAACGACGACCGCCGAAGCGGGGGGAACTGCTACAGCCCGACACCAATATCGAAATAGGCACCAGCTATCTCAAGAGTGTCTACGATCGCCTGGATGACAACACGGTGCTGGCGATATCGGCCTACAATGCGGGCCCGCACCGGGTGCTCCGCTGGCTCCCCGAAAAACAGGAGCTGGATGCGGACCTATGGGTTGAAACCATCCCCTTCCGCGAAACCAGGCGCTATACCCAGCGCGTCCTTGCCTATTCGGTAATATACGATCAGCGGCTGGGCAAAAAAATAACCCAGCTCAAGGAGCGCATGCGGAGCATCGCACCTAAAAAAATCAAAATCCAAAATGCATCTCTGTAGGGGGCGAGGGCGGCGAATCCTCCCCTTTTGTGCCCGCGGCCCTGACCTCCGTCAACGCCGGCGACTGCGTCACCTTTTTGATCACCTCAGGTTCCGCCACCACCTGGTAGAAACGGTGGCCGAACTGCTCACCCTCCCCGGCCTTGCCTCCGCTCCACACCCTTACCGGCGCCTCGCGTACAACCAGCCAATGGTTGCCCCCCTTCAGATCGGCAAACTTCCCCACGTAGAAGCGTGATCCCCCCGGATAGATCTCTTCATCCAGGCGCACGACCTGCAGTGCCAGCTCCGACTGCAGTTTGACGAATGCGGGAGTATCCAGTTCGATACCGTTGACGTTATAGCGCATCATGTGGTCGTTACTCTCCTTCTCCAGAATCGGCAGCCCACTGGCGGCCACGACCTCGACGCCCCGTCCCAGTTGGCGGCCGAACTCGCTCTTGCGCAGCAGCGCAGAGCAGGAAGAGAGTTGGTCCGCGCGATTGATTGCCGGCGAGATCATGATCTCTCGCTCCTCATCCGAGAGAAAAGTGGGCGCCTCATCCAGGAAGGCGATCCCCAGGCCAAGTTCCAGCTCAGGCAGTCCGTTCTTGCGGCACTCGAGATTGCGCTCGTCGACCACCCTGAGAATCTTGCTGGCCAGCCCACAGGCAAGCGAGACACAGAGCCAACGATAATGTTTGTCTTCGTATTCGAACAGACTGAGAATGACAGCATCGCCTTCGACGAAGGTTTTTTTGGCGCCGTACAGCGCCAGCAGCCGATTGATCGGTTCGAAAAAATTACGACTGAAATGCGACGCTGGATTAAGCCTGCGCCTGCGCAACTCGCGAATCATCTCGGTCGAGCCACGTACATCGGCTTTCAGTACGACATGGCTGCGAATGCGGCGCTGCTCGGGTTTCTGCTCGTCGACCAGCACGAACTCGTTCAGCGTCGAGTTACCACGTGACAACTCCAGATCCGCGTTCCGGGTCAACACCCTGATGCCGTTCATGGCCCGATAGGCACGATAGACCTGTTTCAGATCGCGTCGGAGCAGGACGAAATCCTGCAGAAACTGCAGCATCTGGCGGTGCCTGAATCCTGCCGGCTGGTGGCGCACCTGCTGCAAAGCACCATCCAGGCGATTCATGCAGCCCTCGACGTCGAGCGGGGCCGGCATGGCGCGCAACCTTCGCAGGATCGCTTTGCGCGGTACCTGGTGCGCCAGATAGAGATATATCACCCGTGCCGGCAGCCGCCCTTCGAGTTGCCGATAGAGCTCCGGTGTGGCGTAGCTGGCGGCGATCCGGGTAGCTAAACGCTCTCTCCTGATTGCGGCGAAATAGGATTTCAGCAGATAGCGGTGGAACTCCGGCCAACGCTCCGCCTCCCAGGGATTCAGCGTTTCCCTTTCCGGTGGATCCAGCCTCAGCCAGCGCGGAGAAGGTATCGAGTTGATGATCAGACCGACATTTTCGGGTGTATCGAACCAGCTCTGCTCTTCCGCACGATACTCCTCTGGCCGCAGGGCGATTTCGAGCAGACCACCGATCTCCTGCAGCCCTGCAGCTATCCCCCCGCCCGGTTGACGATGCACCCGGCCTTTGCGCCACTGCTCCCTGCTGCTCTTGCCAGAAGAGTGCGGCTCTGCGCTGCGCAGGCGTTCAGGCAGGTACTCTTTGAAAAGATCCGTCACCAGACGGTTGAAACGGGCGAAAATCGGATCCTCTTCTTCCTGCCAATCCGAAAACGCCAGCGGATAGTGACCCATCCACTGCTCATCCGACCATAACGACGGGAGCTGCAGCAACGGATTGAAGAGGGTCTCCCTGGGAATGGGCCAGGCGACCTCCAACGCCGCCTGACGACTTTTGCTCAGACTCATCTCCTCGAGCTTCAGAAGTTCGCGAAACAGTCTGCGCACGACCCGATAGCGGAGTGCATCACCCTCTTTGGAGAAGCTGACCAGTCGCTCATGAATCTCCACCGAGCGTTCGTTGTAGTGGTGTTTGGTCTCCTCCCTGGAACGCTGCATGCGACCCTGCAGCCGCTCGATTTCGTGGTCGACCAGCTGCAGCAGAAATTTCACCACGCTGAACTGCAGCAGAGGCACCATACCGGGTCTGGATCTGACCTTGGCCAGGTCGATGGCAGCCCGCATCATCCCGCTGTATGCATCTTTGAACGCGGCGAGATGGTTCTCGTCATTCACGCCGCTGCGACGGGAACTACCTGCCGAAGTGTAATCGGTCAGCTCCTGACGAATCCACTGATAAGCATGACCCATGAACTTGGGGCTGAGCGCGACATCGATGCGGGTGTTGTCGATGCCCCGGGCAAAGCGGCTGATGCCGAAGTCGAGCGATTGTTCGACGTGCAGGGGCGCCAGGAACTCTGCTGATTCCGGGCGCCACGAGAACTCGTTGAGCACGTTTTCAAACATTGTAATCAGGCTGGAACAGAGAGGTTGTCATCGCCGACAGATTTCCATTCCGTGAGGGGTAGGGATCCCCTCCATCGCGTCCAGATGCTGTTAGCGCAGCAACGCCTGAACCACGCGGTCCTCGAGCTCGATACGGTTCGCCAGCTCCGCTCCAAGACTGGAGAGATCCTCATCCAGCTCATCGAGATGGCCGTCACTTCCCTGTGTATCGTATTTGTCGTTGAAGGCTACCGAGATCTCGGCCACTTGGGCGATCTTCGGATAGACCTCTTCCGCAACCTTCAGTACATCGGCACGGCGCTCCTCTCCCTGACCGATCCGGTTGTAGACTTCGAAATGCCCGAACGCGATATAGTCGACCATGACCTGGCAAAACTGGCGTAGCAGATCCTTGCTCGAGCAGTCCGGAGTATAGGGCTCCAGACCGGCCAGCTGGCAGTAGAGAACCAGCATCTGCTGTCGCTCCCTCAACCACTTGTCAACCATCTGCCTGGTTTGCATGCGCCGATCCGGCGTTTTCACTTGTTCCGTCGACATCGTATCCGCCTCTTCTCTACTAACCTTTGTCTGTCTATGCCAACTTTTTTTCGATTCTACCACAGCTCCAAGGCATCAAAAGGGCCGCCAAACCAATACTTGAAACCCACCAGAGGTGAATACAAACTACTCTCTAGT
>JAGRGU010000004.1:0-16042 GCA_020445335.1 Gammaproteobacteria bacterium | reverse complement strand
TTCGAGCTGAGTTATACAGCTGTCCGCCGATTGAGCGCCGAAGGTTGAAACCACTATGAAACTTTACGAACTTCTCGACCGACCCGATTTGATCGGCCCGGTCTGTATTGCGCTCATACTCTGGCCGGCAATCTCCGATGCGGAGCAAGCCAACCGCTATCGCCCGATCGCCAATTCGATGATGGAGATGATGGATGCCTTCTCCTCCGCTTTTCGCGAGCGCGGGAGCCAGTATACCGATCAGGCCGGCGGCGGCATGCCATGGAGCAGTACGCCCTGGAACATGAACAGTACGCCCATGAGCCCCGGTATCTCACCCTGGTCGATGTCGGGAATGCCGCTCGGATCTGCGCTCTCACCGTGGAGTATCGGCGGAATGCCTATGTCACCGTCAATGTCACCCTGGAGTATGGGCGGCATGCCGACGCCACAATCCTTCAATCCCTGGCAATGGAGCGGCAACCCGACACGGCAGCACTCCTTCGGTGTGCCTGCCTCCGGCAGCGGTACTCCTCTCCCATGGTGGCCATCAGCCACGACAAATCCCCTGCAAGGGCGCTGGATCGATCCTCAAGGCCATCAACTGGAAGTTGCCGGGGAGCGCTTTACGATCGCCCGTTCACCCAACAGCAGCAGCGGCGGACGGATCCAGATCGGCGACCAACACATGCTGACGCTCTATCCAAGCGGCGACGCACAGGGACGCCGCTATGAATACGCCGTTCAGGATGGAAAACTCGCGCTTCGCGACGAGCAGGGTAATCTGCTACTGTTCAGGCGTGTGCAACAACCATAGTTGACAGCAAACAGGATATGGCTACCAAACTTGTCTCTATTCTTGGCGGGACGGGCTTCGTCGGCACGCATCTGGTCAATCGACTGAGGCGCGCCGGAATCGAGAGCAGGGTGTTGAGCAGGCACCCGCAACGCCATCGCGGGCTGCAGGCCGGCGGCGGCGTCACACTGCATAAAGTGGATCCCAAGGACGAAGAACAGATCCATCACGCACTGGTTGGCAGCGATGCCGTCATCAATCTGGTCGGTATACTGAACGAAGGCGCCCACGGGGCGGATTTCAGGAACGTGCACGTCGCGCTTCCGGATCGTGTGGTTGCCGCCGCCAGGCGCGCGGGTATTCGGCGCCTGCTGCACATGAGCGCTCTGAACGCCAACGAATCGCACGGCGCCTCCGCCTACCTTACCAGCAAGGGTGAGGCGGAGAATCGGGTCCACACACTGGGCAAACCCGCCGTCAAGGTCACCAGCTTCCGGCCATCTGTGATATTCGGTCCGGGAGACAGCTTCATCAACCGCTTCGACCAGTTGCTGCGAAAGCTGCCAGGTCCTTTTCCGCTCGCCTGTCCGCACTCCCGCTTCGCCCCGGTCTACGTCAGCGATGTCGTGGAAGCCTTCCTTCGCGCGCTGGATGACAAGCGAACCTGGGATCAACACTACGATCTTTGCGGCCCAGAGGTTTACACTCTGGAGGCGCTGGTCAGGCGCATTGCCGCAGCAGCTGGAATAAGCAAACCGATCATCGCACTGGGAGACGGCGCATCCCGCCTGCAGGCAAGAGTACTCGGCAAAATGCCCGGCAAACCGTTCAGCTACGACAACTATCTGTCGCTGCAAACCGATAGCATCTGCAACAGTAACGGCCTCGAGCGACTCGGAATCGAAGCCACTGCCATCGACAGCGTGCTGCCCTACATGCTGACCCCTAAAGCGAGCCGCCGCCGATACAGCGAACTGCGTCGCTGCATCCGCTGACCCCGGGTTTATTCGATTAGAGCGAACATGCGCTGGCGACGCTGATCGATTGGCAACTGCGCGAGTGTTTCGCAGTCGCGATAGAACCGCGTCATATCACCCTGCGCCCGCTGCAGCAGCTTATCGAACAGCGGTGCCCATTGTTCATAGGTAGCGACTGAAGCGAGTTTCGCGTTGTTGAGTTCCGCATCGAACCAGCGGTCGTAACCGCTATAACCTCCCCACGCACCTCTCAGCTTCAGGTAATCACTTCGTAGATCGTTGAACAGCAGCTGTTTCTCCAGCAGTTTTTCAGCGCGTGAGGATGTGCCCGCATAGAGTTGCCGCAGGCGCTCCCGTGAACGCATCAGCAATGCGATAACCTGTTGCCCGCGTACGACATCCTGGCGCCACTGGGGGAGCGCATCCGGGTCCCGCTGAGCCAGCCAGCGCTCGACACCGATACGTTGCACGCTGTTGGCGAATGCTTCGTTAAAAGCGCTGTCGCCGGCCACATAAAGCTGCTGGTGCGCCAGTTCATGGAAGATCAGCCCCGCTATCTGCCACTCGGGCCAGTGCAGCACACTACCCGGCAGCGGATCGTCGAACCAACCCAGCGTCGAGTAGGCGGGAACAGGCTCGACTGCCACATCGAACCCTTCCGCGGCCATTTCGCTGGCATATTTGTTCGCAGCCTCCTGATGGAAGAAACCCCGGTAACTGGCGCAGCCGATAAGTGGATAACACCATTGGCGGGGTGCCACGGAGAGCGCGTCGGCTGCCACCAGACTCCAGACCACGGCCTCGCCCTCAACTGCAGCATAGCTGCGATAGCTGCCATTCTCCGGAAGCTTCAGCGTTTGGGTCGCGAACTCTCGCATCTCCTGCACGCGTGTCAGCAGAGCGATAAGCCGAGGCCCGGTACGCTCGTCAGCCAGCAGTTGCTCGATCGGCTTCCGCTTCGACATCAGCAGCATATGACCGTCGACCGCTTGAGCATAGTAGGCGAGAGAACTGCAGGCTGCGAACTGCACCACCACTAACAGGCAGACGACCGCCCTGAGGATGCGGGTAACTTGCAGGCAGCCGAACATAACTGTCACATGGCTCGCGCGGTTGATGAGGATGAGTACGGACTATCCAGCGGGATACGCGGCCAAGATATCGCAGTAAACCGCGGCGTCCAGTGAAAATGATAACGGAACGAAGTAAGCAGCGCAGCCGACGGTTGTTCCACCAGCCGGTGATTCCTACACTTGGCGAATGAGACACTACCTCGTTGGTGGCGCGGTTCGCGACAAGCTGCTCGGTCTGCCGGTGCGGGAGCGCGACTGGCTGGTTACCGGTGCCGATTGCGAGACTCTGCTCCGGAGTGGCTATCAACCCGTCGGTAAAAGCTTCGGCATCTTCCTCCATCCCGAAACCAAAGAGGAGCATGCACTGCCGCGCGGAGAGGCGACAACCGACGAACACGCCCAGGTGGTGCGTGATCTTCAACTGCGCGATCTGACAATCAACGCCATCGCACTGTCACCGGAGGGAGAGTACATCGACCCTCTCGACGGTCGGCGCGATCTGCAGCGGCGACTGCTGCGCCATGCCCCGGGTTTCCGCGAGGATCCCCTGCGTATACTCCGGCTCGCCCGATTCGCTGCCCGCTTTTGTTCGCTCGGATTCCGCATCGCGGATGAGACCCTCACCCTGGCGCGGCAGATGGCTGCTGGCACGGAGTTCAGGTTGCTGGCGCCGGAGCGCTGCTGGAAAGAGATCGAAAAGGGACTGACCGGCAGCGATCCCGTGCGCTTCTTCAGTACCCTGAGAGCACTGGGCGCGTTGAAGTCGCTCACGCCGGAACTCGAGCGACTGTTCGGCGTCCCCCAGCCCGAGCGACATCACCCTGAGATCGATACCGGTGTGCACAGCCTGTTGACGTTACGGAGGGCCGTGGAACTGAGCCCCGACAGCGCTGTACGGCTGGCCGCGCTGCTGCACGATCTGGGTAAGGGCACCACCCCTGAAGCGGAGTGGCCAAGGCACATCGGTCATGAGGGACGCGGCGCCGCGCTTGTCGAAAAGCTCTGCCGCAGAGTGAAAGTACCGACCAGGCATAGGGAGTTGGCGACGCTGACCGCCGAGTTGCACACGCACTGCCACCGTGCTCTCGAGCTGAAAGAGGGTACTGTGCTTAAAATGTTTAAACGGCTGGATGCGCTGCGCCGTCCGGAGCGCTTGCACGATCTGCTGCTGGCTTGCACCGCAGACCTGAGGGGACGACCGGGTTACGAAAGCCACAGCTACCCCCAGGCCGACTATCTGACAGAGGTACTGGAAGAGCTTCGAGCGCTTCGTCCCGATCTTCCGCCGCAGCTTGCCGGCGAGGCGGTTGGGCGTTTCATTGACCGACAGCGGATCGCCACAATAGCCAGGCTCCGGCGCCAGTGGCAAGCCACCTAGGGCCTGCTAGAGGCGCCCCCGCAAATCCTGCAGGGAAAACCCGATCGGTGGTTGCGAAATACCGCGACTCACTCCGAGCACCTTGAAACGCTCGCCCATCTCCGATGGCAACGTCAACCGCTTGACCTCCTGCATCAGCTGTATATGCTCGCGCACCCCAGCGGTATCCGCTGCGGCCACCATCTCCTGCAACCCGCAACCGAAGAGGAAGAAAGCCTGCGTGGTATACCCGCAGACCGAGAGACCCGACGCCAGCGCCGCCTCCGCCAGCGCCGTGAAATCGACGTGCGCGGTGATATCCTGCACTCCCGGATAGCGTAGTGGGTCATCGTGGGCACGATGCCTGTAGTGGCACATCAACGTGCCCCGACTGCGCTCGGGCAGATAAAACTCCGCTCTCGGGTAGCCATAATCGATCAGCAGGACCAGGCCCGCCTGCAGCCGTTCGGAGAGCGCTGTCAGCCAGGGCGCGGCGCGCAGATTGAGCTCCGATTCGTAGTCCTCTCCGGGTAGCGCGATCTCGGCGCCGAGGCGAGCCAACTCTGCGGCAAGCGGTTTGGAGCAGGAATCCCAGTGCGACAGGAAACGCTCTCCGTTCCAGCTCACCCACTGTTCGAGCCGGGCACCTGCCCGCAGACGAAAGCGGTGCACCGGCATCGCATCCACCACCTCGTTCGCAACCACCATGCCACGAAAACCAACGGGCGGAATTCCCTCCAGCCAACGCACCCGCGAAGCCAACCCCGGCGAGAGCCGCTCCGCCACCAGGGTCTGCTGGCGCGCCCGCAGCTCGGCGCTCACTTCGACGATCAGGTAGAGCTGCGGCGGCGCCCTCAGCCGCTCCAGCTCCAGAAGCATTTCAACAGCGAGCACGCCTGAACCGGCGCCGAACTCCAGCAGATCACCCCCGCCGAGCTCTGCCGCCACCTGAAGATACTGACGTGCCAGCGCACGCGCAAACAGCGGGGAAACCTCCGGTGCAGTGATGAAATCGCCATCGGCGCCCAACTTGCGCGATCCGCTACTGTAGTAGCCGAGGCCCGGCGCGTAGAGCACCAGCTCCATGAATCGATCGAATGGCAGGCGCCCTCCGGCCAGGTTCATCTGCGCAACGATGAGTTCGCTAAGCGCTTCACTATGGCGCAGCTCATCTGCTGACGGACTTGGCAACGAAGACGCCTGCCCGGAATCAGCGCAATTGGGTCGGAATAGTTGCATGCGTTCGCTTCACCCGTTGCTGTTTTGGGTTAAAGTTGACGAATTCGGCTTGGCTTGGCCGAACTCACCGCGCCTTATCGTACCGCATTGAACAGGGGGAACAGCATTTGTCATCGGCTACCAGATCGTTATCCGGCAGGGTTGCGCTGATCACCGGCGCGGCCCAACGCATCGGTGCCGAGATAGCCCGTACGTTGCATGCTGCCGGCATGGATCTTTTGCTGCATTACCGCAGTTCCCAGCAGCCGGCGCTGGCGCTGCAGGCAGAGCTGCTGGCGCAGCGCGCGAATTCGGTGCAACTGCTGCGGGGAGACCTGCTGCTGGCCGATACCCCAGAACGCCTGATCAGCGAAGCAGAGGGATGGCAAGGGCGCCTCGACCTGCTGGTGAACAACGCCTCCTCCTTCTATCCGACGCCGCTGGAGCGGATCAGCGCGGCGCAGTGGGATGATCTGATCGGCACCAACCTCAAGGCGCCACTGTTTCTGGCGCGCAGCGCCGCACCACTACTGCGCGCCAGTCGCGGCACGATCGTCAATCTGGTCGACATTCACGCGCAGCGACCGCTGGCGGGCTATCCGCTCTACTGCATCGCCAAGGCGGGCAACGCCATGATGGTAAAGAGCCTCGCCCGTGAACTGGGACCGGAGGTGAGGGTCAACGGTGTGGCACCGGGCGCGATACTCTGGCCGGAGGAGGAGCTCGGCGAAAGCGCCAAGGCGTCGATCATCGACCGCACCACGCTGAAACGAGCCGGGGAACCGCGGGACATCGCCCGCACCGTACTGTTTCTGGTCCGCGATGCCGACTACATAAGCGGCCAGATCATCGCCGTTGACGGCGGGCGCAGCGTGCAACAGTAGCGGTTATTCGAACGCGAACTCGACCGGCCACAGCGCCTGTTCCGAGTCGTCAAACTCGTCCCACAACTGGCGGTAGCTTTTACCCGTGAGGGGGTGGATCTCCCCGGGTGCCACCTGAGCCAGCGGCCTCAGTACGAACGCGTAACGCGTGATCTCATCTCGCGGCAAATGGATATCACCGATCTTCAGCTGCTGATTGCCATAGGTGAGCAGATCGATATCGAGCGTACGCGAATGATACCTTTCCCCCGTTCGCTCCCGTCCGTGCAACGCCTCGATACGTCTGAGATCGGCAGCGATTTCGGGCGCCGACAGTTCGCTGTCGAAGCCGACCACAAGATTGAAGAAGGGATCACCCTCGAAACCGACCGCCGCGCTCTCGTAAACCGGTGACAGGCGCAATTGCCCATATCGCCGCTGCAGTGCGGCGACGGCGGAGCGGATGTTTCGTTCACGTTCGATGTTGCTTCCCAGGCTCAACCAGATGCGAACGCTCAACGCTCACCCCGTTCGATAATGACACCAACGTCCCGCGCGCTACTGACCGCGCCGATCTTGTTCAGCGTCAGGCGCACCCACTGCACACCGAACTCCCGGCGGACAATTTCGGTACAACTTTCCGCCAAAGTCTCGACCAGCTGAAACTGGCTCGCCTCGACGAACGCGATCAAACGTTTCGCCACAGCTTTGTAGTCGAGCGCGTCGTCGATGCTTTCGCTGGCCGCTGCCCGTCTGACATCGGTGCTCATCTCCAGGTCAAGCACCACCGTCTGCCGAATCTTGCGCTCCCAATCGTATATACCGATGACCGTGTCGATGCGCAGATCGCGTAAGAAAACAATATCCATTCGCTCCTCGATTCCTCGTTGTTGCCGATTTCACCCATGGTAATCCAGCCAAGTGCGAAGAAAAACTCTGCCTTGCCAGCCCCTCGCACCCTTGACCCCCGGTGAAAAATCGCTGGACAATCGTCGATTCGCGACTACGGAACCGAAAATCTTGCCAGCGACACTCGACTTTCGCATCACCCCCTCTTACTGCAGCCACGCGGTTGACGCGTGCCTGCCGGAGGATGCTTGTGCGTGGCGTTACCATAGCAAGGGATGCGGCCCGATGCTGCGGCGCAAAGCGGGCGGCAGTTGCGTCCTCTGTTCCTACGCCACATTCCCCTGCACGTCCGAACGGCGCTCGTCCGGCGACTGCTGTTAACTGGAATCAGCCTGCCATGCTCGACTATCTGCTCGTCCCCTTTGCCTACCTGCTCGGTTCGATTTCGAGTGCTATCATCGTCTGCCGGTTGATGGGGTTGCCCGATCCCCGCACCCTCGGCTCGAAAAACCCTGGTGCAACGAACGTACTGCGCATCGGTGGTAAAAAAGCAGCTGCACTGACTCTGTTCGGAGACATGCTGAAGGGGCTGATCCCGGTACTGCTGGCCAATCTGGCGGACGTGCCGACCGGTATACTGGGCACCACCGCACTGGCTGCATTCCTCGGCCATCTCTATCCGCTCTTCTTCGGCTTCAAGGGGGGCAAAGGGGTAGCGACCGCGCTCGGGGTTCAGTTCGGTCTCGGCTGGCAGATTGGCGCTCTGGTTGCGTTGATCTGGCTGTTCGTCGCCAAGGTTCTCAACATCTCCTCGCTGGCAGCGCTGGTCTGCATGGCATTGGCGCCGCTCATCGTCTGGTATTTCCGGCCAGCACCGGAGTTGATAGCGGCCCAGCTGGTGATCAGCGTTATGCTCTTCTGGCGCCACCGCAGCAATATCCGCAATCTGCTCTCCGGTGCAGAGGGGAAGATCGGGTCCTGACCAGGACAAGCTACAGGCTGGCCAGCGACTCCATCGGCCAGCGTGGCCGGGCTCCGAAACGAAGGGGTTCACTCTGCCCCGCACGCAACCGCTGCCAACCTGCATAGGCGATCATGGCACCGTTATCGGTGCAGAGTTCCGGCCGCGGATAGTAGGCGCGCCCCCCCTCGATCTGCAGTGCGCGATCAATGCGTTCGCGCAGCCGCCGGTTGGCACTTACTCCGCCGGCCATGATCAGGGTCTTGATCCCGGTTTTGCGTACCGCCCGGCGACACTTGATCACCAGCGTATCCACCACTGCATCCTCGAATGCGCGGGCGATATCAGCCTTCAGGCGATCGATCGCCGCCTCCGACGTCGCCTGTTTCATACCCTGATGCAGGGTATTCAACGCAAATGTCTTGAGTCCGCTGAAACTGAACTCGAACCCGGGCCTGTCCACCATCGGCCGCGGAAATTTGAATCGATCGGGGTCCCCCTGCTGCGCCAGACGGGAGAGCTCGGGACCGCCGGGATAGGGCAAGCCGAGCAACTTCGCTGTCTTGTCGAACGCTTCGCCGGCGGCATCATCCAGAGACTCGCCCAGCATCCGATAGCGGCCGATCCCCTCGACGCCGATCAGCTGCGTGTGACCGCCGGAAACCAGTAATGCAACAAAGGGGAATGCAGGTACTTCAGGCTCCAGCAACGGTGCCAACAGATGCCCTTCCATATGGTGAACCCCGATCGAGGGTACCCCGAGCCCCCAGGCAAGGGTGCGCCCGACCGCAGCGCCAACCAGCAGCGCACCGACCAATCCCGGTCCGCTTGTATAAGCCACACCATCGATATCGGCGCTCTTCATCCCCGCCTCGCACAGTACCGAGCGAATCAGCGGAAGAGTTTTGCGAATGTGATCCCGCGAGGCCAGTTCCGGCACCACTCCGCCATATTCGGAATGCAGGTCGACCTGGCTATGCACCCGATGCGCCAACAGGCCCCGATCACCACAATAGACGGCGATACCCGTTTCATCACAAGAACTCTCAATTCCCAAAACCCGCATCCAGACTCTCCCGGCGCAACTGCACGCCTTTTTTACCCTAACTTCTCAGCGGCCTTTGCAAAATCCTCTGACTGGGATAGAATCCGCAATCTTTACTTTTACAAAAGCAATACAGAGCAGAATTTCACCGAGGTAGCTAATGCCCAACGTACGCGTCAAAGACAACGAACCCTTCGAAATCGCGCTGCGCCGCTTCAAGCGCTCCTGCGAAAAAGCCGGCATCCTCGCCGATGTTCGCAAGCGTGAATTCTACGAGAAACCGACCGCCGAGCGTAAGCGGAAAGCCGCTGCTGCCGTGAAACGCCATATGAAAAAGGTCTCTCGCGAAAACCGCCGCTGGGAACGTCAGTACTGATCGCGTGCTGGCACCGTTCAAGTCAAGATCCACAGATAGCTGACCCATGCTGAAAAGCCGCATTCAAGAGGAGATGAAGGTTGCGCTCAAGTCTGGCGACAAGCCACGGCTGGGCACTATTCGCCTACTGCTCGCGGCGATCAAACAACGCGAAGTCGACGAACGGATCGAACTCGACGACACCCAGACGCTGGCGGTGCTGGATAAAATGGTGAAGCAGCGCCGCGATTCGATCGAGCAGTACGAGAAAGCGGGGCGCAACGAACTGGCGGAGCAGGAGGCCTACGAGATCTCCGTATTGCAGGACTACCTGCCAGCCGCTCTCAGCGACAACGAGATCGAGTCGCTGATCGAAGATGCCATCGCCACCACCGGTGCAAGTTCGATAAAAGAGATGGGCAAAGTGATGGGGCTGATCAAACCCAAGGCGCAGGGGCGCGCCGATATGGGTGCAATAAGCGCGAAAATACGAGCGCGCCTGAACTGACCTTCAACTCGCCTTTTTTGCCGACAACAGCGCCTCACTCCTGCCATTCCTTCCCGCGACCAACTCTTGTCGTACGCTACCGGCTATAATCACTGAAGGTACCGATTGCAGACGAACCACCGCCGGGAGATTCCCCGATAACCAGGCGGGGGCATTGCATCCAGCCTATCGTCAGGAACCGACCAGAGATCTGTCATGGCTGGCAGAATTCCCGCCAACTTCATCGATGACCTGCTTGCCCGCGTCGACATCGTCGACCTGATCAACAGTCGCGTCGCTCTGAAAAAAGCCGGCAAAGAGTACCAGGCCTGCTGTCCTTTCCACGACGAAAAAACCCCCTCTTTCACCGTCAGCAGAGAAAAGCAGTTCTACCACTGCTTCGGCTGCCAGGCGCACGGCAGCGCCATCAGTTTTCTGATGGAGTACGACAACATGGATTTTGTCGAGGCGGTCGAGGAGCTTGCCCTGCGTGAAGGGGTGAGCGTCCCCCGCGAGGAGAGCGATCAGCGGGGTCCTGACCACCGACCGCTCTACACCTTGCTCGAGCGAGTCGCAGACTACTACCGGCAACAGCTGCGCTCGAAAACAGGGGAGAGAGCAGTCAACTATCTCAAATCACGCGGCCTGAGCGGAGAGATCGCAGCCGAATTCGGCATCGGTTTTGCGCCTCCAGACTATCAGAATCTTACCTGTCTGGCCGCCTCCGACGAAGATGCCAGGGGACTCTGGACAACAGGGATGCTGGCCGAGTCCGATAACGGCCGACGATACGACCGATTCCGCGATCGCATCATGTTTCCGATCCGCAACAATCGCGGATTCATCATCGGTTTTGGCGGCCGTCTGACGGGCGACGGAAAACCAAAATATCTCAATTCGCCGGAAACCCCGCTGTTTCACAAAGGACGGGAGCTCTACGGTCTCTTCGAGGCGCGTAGATCGGTTCGCGATCTCAGGCAATTGCTGGTAGTCGAAGGGTACATGGACGTGGTCGCGTTGGCTCAGTTCGGAGTTCGCAATGCTGTTGCAACGCTGGGTACCGCCACAACCAGCGATCATCTGCAGCGAATGTTCCGCGCCGTGCCAGAGTTGGTTTTCTGCTTCGACGGGGACCGCGCAGGCAGAGATGCCGGCTGGAAGGCTCTTCAGGTCACGCTGCCGCTAATGCGTGACGGCAGGGAGGCACGGTTCCTGTTCCTCCCTCAGGAAGAGGATCCAGACAGCCTTATCCGCCGTGAAGGGCGGGATACCTTTCTTCGGCGCATAGAGGATGCAACGCCGTTGTCGACCTTCCTTTTCGAGCAGATTTCCGGCCAGGTCGATCTCTCTGCGGATGAGGGAAGAGTGCAGTTGGCGGAGCTGGCCAAACCGCTGTTGGAGCAACTGCCGGAAGGGCTCTTCCGCAAGCTGATGTACCGCAGGCTGGAGGAGAAGGTGGGCGAGCGGATCGCTCCCAACTCATCCCGGACTCATGGCCGTCGCCCCACCGTTCGACCGCGCGCATCGATTGGAACCATGCCACCGGTGCGCCGCGCAATAGCCCTGCTCGCAAGCAATCCGGCATTGGCAGCGCTGGACGGACTCCCCGATGGCTGGCGCAGATGCAACCTGCCTGGTATTTCGCTCTTGTCTGAACTTATTGAACTAGGCAGAGCTCACCCCAACATCAGCACTGCGGCGCTATTGGAGCGCTGGCGGGAACGGCCAGAAGGCAAACATCTGGCGAAACTGACTGCCACGCTGCTTCCCCTCCCCGCTACGGGTTTGGAAGTTGAGTTCCTGGATACGCTGAACTATCTCTCCTCACAGTCGTCACAGCTCGAGTGGGAGGCACTGGTCGCTAAAGCCGCCAGTAGCGTACTTGATGATGCAGACAAGCAGCGGCTGAAAGAACTCGTGAAAGCGAAGGCCGAAAATGACTCCAAGGCAACTCGAGATGGCTAGATACTCTATAGTGTGTTAATATGTTTTGTTCGAAATCGAAAATTTTTTCTATTCTGCATTGATCTTAGGGTAGGCAATGGACCAGCAGCAAAAACAGAAAAAATCCCAGCTCAAGCGACTGATCGCCAAAGGAAAGGAGCAGAGCTTCCTGACCTACGCCGAGGTCAACGACCACCTGCCCGACGGAATCGTTGAGCCTGAACAGATCGAAGATATCATTCGCATGATCAATGACATGGGTATCCAGGTGTATGAAACCGCCCCGGATATCGATGATCAATCGATCACCGATTCTGCCGTTTCCACCGACGAAGATGCCGCCGAAGCGGCGGCGGCGGCGCTCGCCAGCGTGGACAGCGAATTTGGACGCACAACCGATCCCGTGCGCATGTACATGCGCGAGATGGGTACTGTCGAACTGCTTACGCGTGAAGGCGAACTGACGATTGCCAAGCGCATCGAAGAGGGCTTGAATCAGGTTCTTGCCGCGCTGTCGACCTATCCTGACACTGTCGCCATGGTGATCGAACTGTTCGACCGCGTCGACAGCGAAGAGATCCGTCTAACCGACGTCATCAACGGATTTGCCGAGCCCGATGAACCCGACGATATCGTCAAGCCGGCACAGGCCAGAGCCGACGAGTCGAGCGACGACAACGACGAAGAATCGGACGAAGTGGTCGAAAGCGGCCCGGACCCGGAAGAGGCCAGAGTTAAAACCACACAGTTGCGGAAGCACCATAAATCGCTGGTGACATGCCTCAGCAAATATGGCCGTGAGCATAGTAAGACCGTTAAAGCCCAGGAGAGACTTTCGGCGAGCTTTCTTGAGTTCAAATATCTGCCGACCGTATTTCAGGAGATGGTCGAGAACCTGCGGGGAGCGATTGCATTCATCCGTAATCAGGAACGCAGCATCATGGACATTTGCGTCAATGATGCGCGCATGCCACGCAAGGAGTTTATCGCCACATTCCCCGATAACGAAACCAACCCCGACTGGATAGATGGCCAGATCAAAGCCAACAAGGCTTACTCCGAGGCACTCGAAGGGTTGAAATCGGAGATCGTTCGCGCGCAAAGAAAACTGCTGCAGTTGGAGAAAAACAGCCAGCTGAGTATCAGCGAGATCAAAGAGATCAATCGCTGCATGTCTATCGGTGAAGCCAAGGCACGCAGAGCAAAAAAGGAGATGGTGGAAGCCAATTTAAGGCTGGTTATCTCCATTGCCAAAAAATATACCAACAGAGGCCTACAGTTCCTCGATCTGATTCAGGAAGGCAACATCGGGCTGATGAAGGCGGTCGACAAGTTCGAGTATCGCCGCGGGTATAAATTCTCCACCTATGCCACTTGGTGGATCCGTCAGGCGATTACCCGTTCGATCGCAGATCAGGCGCGTACTATTCGCATACCGGTCCATATGATCGAAACGATCAACAAGCTCAACCGCATCTCCCGACAGATGTTGCAGGAGATGGGACGCGAAGCCACCCCGGAAGAGCTTTCAGAACGCATGGAGATGCCCGAAGACAAAGTGAGAAAGGTTCTCAAAATCGCCAAGGAGCCGATTTCGATGGAGACTCCGATCGGGGATGATGAAGACTCTCACCTTGGGGATTTTATCGAGGACTCCGGCGTTGTTTCTCCGGTTGATTCGGCGACAGTCGAGGGATTACGTGAAGCAACACAAAATATGCTCGGCGGCTTGACCTCTCGGGAGGCCAAGGTGCTGCGTATGCGGTTCGGAATCGACATGAACACCGACCACACCCTTGAAGAGGTTGGCAAACAGTTCGATGTAACTCGCGAGCGCATCCGCCAGATAGAAGCCAAAGCCCTGCGTAAGCTTCGCCACCCGTCGCGTTCGGAACAACTCCGCAGCTTCCTCGACAACGAGTAACCGTTCATATACAGAATATTCTTCGCACGATGGATCTTCTGTATAATTTCCGTTTTAAGGGCCTATAGCTCAGTTGGTTAGAGCAGGGGACTCATAATCCCTTGGTCCCAGGTTCGAGTCCTGGTGGGCCCACCAAACTTTCCAGGGTGCTTACCGGTCACATGGGTAACACTTCATTCCTAGCGGATTGGTGACACTTTTGGAACGAATGGATTCTAGCCACCTCTCCATACCGTCTTCGTCGAAAAATCCGGATCATAATTAATGAAGCTGGCGAGCCAGATCTCGTCTTAGTTCTCACTGATACCGACTTCCCGACAAACAGCGTACTCAGATTGACCGACAAAGCGGAGGCGTTTATCCAATCGATCACTCTCCAACAAGGGGTATCCGGGGGTTCACTAAAAATGCCGAAATGTATAACCTGCAGCCGTGCAATATCTCGTAACCCATGTCCCTGGAAACACACCACAGACCCGCACCACAACGCCTTCCATGTACTTGCTCACCAGAGTAGGTTAGAAAGCGTTTGGCTCTTCTTCAGCGCGGTCAGTTTTAAATCGTGTAGATTTAGCTGGAGACGGACTGCATCATTCCATGCTAATTTACTTTATTTTACGGCATTTTCTCTGATGTACCGGGATATAGTGGTTTCTTAGTGAGCGTTCTAAGCGATCAATCCGTATTTGCGGCAATGAAACAGGATGGCCCCTTTGCAGTGGGAGATAGCATCTCACTTGGCAGACCTTTCTCCAACGAACACCGGCAATGGGTAAAGCGCCTTCTTTCGGATCAAGTACAAACCACCAAATACCGTGCGGTGCGCAGCCAGATTTTTCAGCTTCTTCAGGTAAGGACCTTCGCTGAAATTTCGCAGTTACTGAGTAATAGCGAAATGCGTTGTGCCACGAGCCAACGAGCTCACCAGTTGCTAGGTCGACTTTTCAATCTGAACGTCGAAACCCACGAGATTTATACACGCATACGGGAGTTCGCAGCCACGGCTGACGCAGTGATCGACGAATTGTGCAATAAAATCCTCTCGCCTTATGCCGCTCATATCGAGATCAGTAATGAAATTGGCACCACTGCTGATCCAGTGGAGCTTTTGATGATGCTTTTCGATGACCGCTACCATCGAAAAGTACGCTTCGAGGCCAAGCGCAAGTTGGTGCTGATGAACCTCGCCGGTGCCATTGATCAACGCGAGCGCGAAACGGATATTGAATCGCGCTTTGCCGCTTTTATACATTTTCTAAATGAATTTGTGTGGAGCCCCCTCCTTAAGATTGGCGAACATCGCTCAGTCTACTTGTTAAGCGAGCATGATCCCGTGGATTACCGTTGCACAGACGTCAAGGTTGTCGAGCGAGAGGCGGCCGAATCGATGCGACTGCAACCCGGCCAACGCCTGACCTTTGCCAAACGCCGCATGTTCAGAGTCGGAAGCAAAGATATTCCTGTTTACGTCTCGGTACGAAAAAAGGCTTCAGCAGCTAAAGTCATCAAATTGTTGCGTAAAAATGAAAAGAATCCTGCAGTGGCGGTAGACGACGAACTGGGACTTATGGCGGTGCTAGATGGCCGAAAGGAGGTGACTCGCTTCGTTGACCATCTGAGTGAAGCCGCGGCACGCTCTGGTATGCTGATGACTTTTGAGGATATCTCCGATACCCTCACCAGTGGAAAATATACCGCCTCATCCATAGGCAGTAGTAGCAACACTCCGATGCTAAAATTTTTCGCCCGCTTGGGCGATACCAGAGTGGAATTCATAATCCATACTAATCAATCCTACCTCGACTACAATTTGCGCCGAGGCGTCTCTCACAATGAGTACGAGGTACGTAGAATTTTCGATTCCGGAGTGGCGGAATTACTGTTCCCTCAGGACATCTACCAACTGGATATGGCTACGATACGTAAACAGCAAATGGAATATGTCCGCGAGCTCAATCAATAGTGAGAATTAAAGCTTTCATGGCAAGCGAAAGGCATTTGCCATTAGCCATGCACACTTTGAGTTAAACTGATTTTTGTTTGCAGGGTGGTTTTTGCCCCATCGTGCAGGGGCTTATTTCAGGCAAAGAAAAAGCCCATCCTCCGTTGAGGATGGGCTTTTCGTTATTTAAAGCGTGGCGACCAGGGCTTCGCACGCAAAGCCGTGACCTGTTAGGTAAGCTCTACCAGAAGGCTCGCTGCCTTGCGTGGATT
>JAGRGU010000026.1:14492-28273 GCA_020445335.1 Gammaproteobacteria bacterium | reverse complement strand
CGCACCTACAACTTTCCGCAGAACCGTCTTACCGACCACAGAATCAACCTGACCCTATACAAGCTCGACGAGATCATGACCGGCGCGCTCGACCAGGTGATTCAGCCCCTGTTGCAGGAGTATCAGGCCGAACAGCTGGCGTCCCTCGCCGACGGCAGCCCCTGACCCCGTCCGCCGATGCCGGAAGAGACGGTCGCCTCGCTGTTGAAGCAAGCCGCTGCCAAGCTGGAAAAGTCGCCCGGCGGCGTTGCTCGCCTGGAAGCCGAGATTCTGCTCAGCCACCTTCTTCAGACTCCCCGCAGCCACCTCTTCGCCTGGCCGGAGATGCCGGTACCGAAGGCGATTCGCCGCCGTTTCGAGGTGTTGCTGGCGGAGCGGATCGGCGGTGAACCGATCGCCTATCTCACCGGCAACAGGGAGTTCTGGTCACTTGAGCTCAGGGTCAACCGGGATACGCTGATCCCGCGACCCGAAACCGAACTGCTGGTGGAACAGACGCTGGAGATCCTGCGGCAGCGCAGGGGCGCCCTTGTTGCCGACCTGGGCACAGGCAGTGGCGCCATCAGCGCGGCGCTGGCAAGCGAACGTCCCGACTGGAGAATTATCGCAACCGACCGTTCCTTTGCGGCGTTGGCTATCGCACGCGAGAACTTCAGACGCCTCGGCCTTGGTAACGTCCACTGCGCCGGGGGGGCCTGGTGCGACGCACTTGCTCCCGACGGGGAATTCGACGCCATTGTCAGCAATCCACCCTACATAGCCGACGGTGACCCGCATCTGCAGCAGCACGGGCTCGACCGCGAACCGGCCGCCGCGCTTGTCTCCGGCAGCGATGGCCTCGACGACATTCGCTGTATCGTGGAAGCCAGCTTGACGCGGTTGAAAGCCGATGGCTGGCTGCTCCTGGAGCATGGTTACTGCCAGGGCGGGGCGGTACGACGGCTGCTTCGGGCAGGCGGGTATCGTGATTGTGCGTCGCGCAGGGATCTGGCGGGGCAGGAACGAATCAGCTGGGGGCGCCGAGCGGCTGGTTGACTAATGCCGATCAACGGTTAGGATTTAGTGGCATGGAGAACCTCGAGACCGACAGCGTTAAACAACGCCAGGTGCTGTTCAACGAACTGCACCCGGATCCCGATCAGGCGGGCACCGCGGCCGATCTGCTCAAGGGGATCGACGGCATACTCGAGGCGACCGCGGAGTCCTCGGTACTGCTGCAGATCCGCTACAACGTCCTGCAGATCTCGCTGGAGCAGATCGAGACCGGGCTGGTGGAAACCGGTTTCCACCTCAGCAATCGGTTGATCTACGCCTTGAAACGGGCGCTCTACCACTATACCGAAGAGACCCAACGCGCCAACAGCGGCTGTCCCCGGGGCGACTGTAATTGCACAAAAAAGGTCTTCATCGAGCGTTATTCGCAGCGCGATCACCGTCTCAAGGATCAACGTCCCGAGCACTGGCGCAAATACCTGTAACCAGAGTGACTCACTCCCTACCGCAGGCGCCCACTGCAAGAGCGGCAGTCCGGCGCCCGCCCGAACTCTCCGGAAGATATCCCGTGGCGATGACCGATGACCAACTTCTGCGCTACAGCCGGCAGATCCTGCTTCCGGCGATCGGTATCGAAGGCCAGGAGCGGCTGCTCGCATCGAGGGTGCTGATCATCGGCTTGGGCGGGCTCGGCTCCCCGGCGGCGATGTATCTTGCGGCGGCCGGCATCGGCGAGCTGGTGCTGGTCGACTTCGACCGCGTCGACCTGAGCAACCTCCAGCGCCAGATCATCCACGACAGCAACAGCCTGGGCCGCGCCAAAGTCGACTCTGCAAAAGAGGCGATCGCCCGGCTCAACCCGGACTGCAAGGTGATCTGTATCGACCAGGCGCTCCAGGGCGAAGCTCTGCAGGCGGAGGTCGCCAGTGCCGACCTGGTGATCGATGGCAGCGACAATTTCGCCACCCGTTTTGCCGTCAACGACGCCTGTGTCGCGCATGCCATACCACTGGTTTCGGGCGCCGCAATTCGCACCGAAGGGCAGATTTCGGTGTTCAGCGGGCAGCCTGGAGATCCCTGCTATCGCTGTCTCTACGGCAAAAGTGGCGAACTCGATGAGAGCTGCTCCCAGAGCGGCGTGCTGGCACCGCTGGTCGGTATCATCGGCAGCATGCAGGCGATGGAGGCGATCAAGGTGCTGACCCACTCGGGCACCCCTCTGGTCGGCCGCCTGATGTTGCTGGATGGACTGCATATGGAGTGGCGCACAATCAAACTGAATGCAGACCCCGACTGCCCGGTCTGCAGCAACCGCCCAGGAAGCCGATGTACCCCGAAAGAGTAACCGCAGCAACCCGTGAGTATCTGCAGAGACTGCGCCAGGAGCTGGTTTTCAGCGACAACCTGCGCGGCGAACCGCTCACCTTCCACACCACCTGGGGACTCTTCTCTCCCCGCGGAATAGATGAGGGGAGCCGGCTGTTGCTGGACCTGGTTGAAGTTGAAAAAAATGACGACACACTGGACCTCGGCTGTGGCTACGGGCCGTTGGGACTGACCCTGGCCCGCCTGGCGCCGGGTGGAACCAGCGTACTGGTGGACAAGGATTTCGTCGCCGTCGACTACAGCCGCAGGAACGCCCGGCTGAACGCTATCGGCAACGTGGAGATCTTTCTCAGCAACGGCTTCGACCAGGTCGGAGAGCGGAGCTTCGATCTCATCGTCTCCAACCTGCCGGCAAAAACCGGCAAGGAACTCTATTACCTCTACTTCTACGACGCGCTGCTACGCCTCAATCCCGGGGGACGCTTCTACGTCGTCACCATCACCGGTCTGCGCCGATTCGTGCAGAAAGCCTTCAATGAGGTTTTCGGCAACTACGAGAAAGTGAAGCAGGGCAAAACCTACACAGTCGCCCTGGCCAGGCTGGACAGCTGAGTATGCCGCCGGTTGCCTGAACTCCCCCTAGCGGTTATCATTTTTTTACTTCATCGCAATCGCTCGGGTTCCCTGGAACCTGCGCGGGATGAAGCGACATTTCGGCTCCTCCTAAACCCCGAAGACCGAAAAAAGAGAATAACAACACGGACAGGGATTTGACGCACCGTCGTCAAATTACAGGAGGCTCCAACCATGAGAAAAAGAAAAATACTTGTCGCAGACGACGATCCGATTACGCTCTCCACGATCCGCCAGGGTCTCCATGCCGCCGGCTATCGGGTCTATACCGCGACAGACGGCGCCGAAGCGGTTCGCATCGGCAGGCAACAACGCCCCGACCTGGCGGTTCTCGATATCCGTATGCCCGCTGTGTTCGGCATCGAGGCAGCCCGCCGGCTGCGTCACCAGGCCGCCGTGCCTTCGATATTCCTGACCGCTTACGGCGACAAGGAGTTGGTGGATCTCGCCACCAAAGAGGGCGCGCTCGGTTATCTGTTGAAACCCGTGCAGGCCGCGCAGCTGGTGCCGATGATAGCGGCCGCGCTGGAGCGTTCCGCGGAACTGAAACGCCTGCAGCAGAGCGAGCTCACGCTCACGGGCGCGATAAAGAGCAACCGTACCATCAGCCTGGCGATAGGCATCTACATGGAGCACTTCAAGCTGGACGAGCGGCAGGCCGCGGAAGAGATTCGCACCTTCGCCCGCTCGAAGCGAAGCAAACTGGTCGATATCGCATTGAAACTGACCAGCCCACGCACCAGCCGCTACCCACTGATCCAACGCGTCCGCGACTACAACCAGCGGACGGGCCGCTATGCCGCGGGGGAGCCGAAGAGCTGCAGCGACCACGGCTGATCCGCCCGCGATCGAGGAAGCGACCCGCGATCGGACCATGAATTGTTAAATTTTTGGCCGATCTCCGAAAAATACTCTAAACATGCTTCCGCGAAAGTCGCTAAAGTTAGGGTGGACGACTCTAGCGGGCACCCAGGGAGCAGATCGGCTTGGATTCAAACCCAACACCGCAGGAATTCAGCATGCGCGAAAGCGCCGAGGCGTTGCGCCTGGCGCTGCCGTTGATGACGCGCAACAGCATCCCACCGACGCCGGAAAATTACGCAATCTGGTTCCACTATGTGATTGGGGACCGCGCCAAGCTCAACGAACAGATCGACCAGATGCTGGAGCGGAATCAGCAGTTCACCACCGAAGTCAACGAACAGCTCTACCGACGCTTCATCTCACGCTGCGACATGGAGCAGGCGGAGAAGGTGCGCGACAGCGTTGCCAGCGCACTGATCGAAGCCTCCGCGGCGCTCAAACAGACCGGCTCCGAGGCGGATCAGTTTCGCCGTTTCCTTGGGAGTTTCGACCAATCTTTCGACTCCGCGGACTCGATGAATGACATCTATGGGCTGCTGAATACCGTACTGGAAGAGACACAGAACATGCAGACCTCGATGGAGCGGCTGCAGCAGGAGTTCGAAGAGAAATCGCACGATATGGAGCAACTCAGGGAGGAGTTGAACCAGGTGCGCAAACAGGCATCGACGGATGCGCTCACCGGGTTGCTGAATCGCGCCGCGTTTTTCGATCTGCTGGAGCGGACAGACGAGGGGTCGGATCCGCTGACCAAACCCTATTGCCTGGTCATGATCGACATCGATCACTTCAAGCGAGTCAATGACACTTTCGGACACCTGGTCGGTGACAAGGTGATCCGCTTCGTCGCCGAAAGCCTGCGTCAGTCGATCAAGGGCAAGGATGCCGCAGCGCGTTACGGCGGCGAAGAGTACTCCGTGCTGCTGCCGGACACCGCGCTGAACAACGCGATCACCCTATTCAACCGGATTCGTGAGCAGATCGCCAACACCAACCTGGTCAGAACCGGCTCCCGCGAGACCCTGGGGCAGGTGACCATCTCCGCCGGTGTGGCGCAAAAACGGGCCAACGAGTCGCGCATGGATCTGCTGGCGCGCGCCGATCGCGCACTCTACCTATCGAAAAAGAACGGCCGCAACCGGGTAACGGGCGGCTGATCGAGCCCGATCCGCCGCACGGCGGGCTCAGCTCTCCAGCCTCTCTTTCAGCAACTCATTGACCTGTGCCGGATTGGCCTTTCCTTTGGACAGTTTCATCACCTGGCCAACGAAGAAGCCCAACATCTTGGCCCGCTTCGGCGGCTCCGCCTGGCGATAGCTCTCCACCTGCTGCGCATTGTCGCTGAGCACCTGATCGACTATACCTGCGATCGCGCCGCTGTCGGTGATCTGCCTGAGACCCTGCTGATCGATGATCTGGTCGGCGCTTGCTTCGCCAGCCCACATCGACTCGAACACCTGCTTGGCGATCTTACCCGAGATGGTATTGTCGGCGATCCGCGCCAGCAGCCCGCCGAGCCGCTGCGCGGAAAGCGGCGAAGCGGTCACATCCAAACCATCCCGGTTCAACGCTCCAGCAAGGGCACCCATCACCCAGGTGGCCGCCAGCCGGGCGTCTCCCGCCGCCTTGGCAACCGCTTCGTAATAGTCCGCCATCTCCCGGCTCGCGGTGAGTTGCGCGGCATCCATCTCCCCCAATCCGTACTCCGTGACAAAGCGCGCGCGCCGCACATCCGGGAGTTCCGGCAAATCGGCGATGGCTGCTGCGATGAACGCCTCGTCGATCTCCAGTGGCAGCAGGTCGGGATCGGGGAAATAGCGGTAGTCGTTGGCCTCCTCCTTGGAGCGCATCGAGCGGGTCTCATCCTTGTCCGGATCGTAGAGCCGCGTCTCCTGTACCACCTTGCCGCCCGACTCCAGGACATCGATCTGGCGCTCGATCTCGAAGTTGATCGCCCGCTCCAGGAAACGGAAGGAGTTGATATTCTTCAGCTCCGCCCGCGTGCCCAACTCGCCGCCGGGACGGCGGATCGAGACATTGGCGTCGCAGCGGAAGGAACCCTCCTGCATGTTGCCGTCACTGATGCCGGTATAACGAACGATCTGATGGATTTTTCGCGCATAGGCCACCGCCTCCCTGGCAGAGCGCATATCAGGCTCGGAGACGATCTCCAACAGCGGTGTTCCAGCACGGTTCAGATCTATGCCGCTCAGTCCATGAAAGTCTTCATGCAGCGATTTGCCGGCATCCTCCTCCAGGTGCGCGCGGGTGACACCGATAGTGCGACGACTGCCATCTTCGAGCAGTATTTCCACCGCACCGCGGCCCACGATCGGCAGCTCGAACTGGCTGATCTGATACCCTTTGGGCAGATCCGGATAAAAGTAGTTCTTGCGCGCGAAGACCGACCGGCGCGCCAATTCCGCACCGATCGCGGCGCTGAACTTGACCGCCATGACCACCGCCTCGCGATTCAATACCGGTAACACGCCCGGAAGCCCGAGATCCACGGCGCAGGCCTGGGTGTTGGGCTCGGCACCGAAGGCGGTGGAGGCGCCGGAAAAGATCTTCGAGCGCGTGGCCAACTGCGTGTGTATCTCCAGACCGATAACGGTTTCCCATTGCATGTGCGATTTCTCTGAATACTTTCGTTACGGGTTGAGCGGCACCAATCAGAAACCGACGGGCGCGGCAAGGTGCCAGTCGCTCTCCCGCTGCAGTCGGTGAGCGACGTTGAGCAGCTTCCCTTCCTGAAAATAGTTACCGATGATCTGCAGGCCGACCGGACGCCCCGCCACCGGACGAACCGGGATCGACATCCCGGGCAGCCCCGCCAGATTGGCGGCGATCGTGTAGATGTCCGATAGATACATGGTGACTGGATCGTCAGCCTTCTCGCCGATGGCGAACGCGGTTGTCGGCGAAGTCGGTCCCATGATCACGTCCACCTGCCCGAAGGCCTTGCGGAAATCTTCCGAGATCAGCTGTCTGATCTGCTGAGCTTTCAGGTAGTAAGCGTCATAGTAGCCGGCGGAGAGCGCATAGGTACCGATCATGATGCGACGCTTCACCTCGGCGCCAAAGCCCTCGCTGCGTGAACGCTTGTAGAGATCCTCCAGGTTCTTCGGCTGCTCGCAACGGTGGCCGAAACGCACGCCATCGAATCGCGACAGGTTGGAGGAGCATTCGGCCGGCGCCACGACGTAGTAGGTAGCCACCGACAACCCGCTGTTGGGCAGCGAGATATCCACGACCTCGGCGCCCATGTGACGATACTCAGCGATCGCAGCCTGGACCGAAGCGGCCACCTCAGCATCCAGCCCGCTCTCGAAATACTCACGCGGCAGTCCGATCTTGAGCCCCCGCAGATCGGCATCCAGCTGTCCGCTGTAGTCCGGCACCGCCTGTTGCGCACTGGTCGAATCGCGCGGATCGAATCCCGCCATCGCCTGCAGCATCAGTGCCGCGTCGGCGGCACTGCGTGTCAGCGGACCACCCTGGTCGAGTGACGAGGCGAAGGCGATCATGCCGTAACGGGACACTCGGCCGTAAGTGGGTTTCAAGCCCGTGATGCCGCACAGCGCCGCCGGTTGGCGGATCGAACCGCCGGTATCGGTGCCAGTCGCCGCGCCACACAATCGAGCCGCAACCGCGGCGGCGGAACCGCCCGACGAACCGCCCGGCACCAGCGTCCGGTCCCAGGGATTGCGCACGACGCCGTAGAAGCTTGTTTCATTGGACGAGCCCATCGCGAACTCGTCCATATTGGTCTTGCCGAGCATCACTGTGCCGGCCGCCTCGAGTCTGGCGACCACGGTCGCATCGTAGGGCGCAACGAAGTTATCCAGCATCTTCGAACCACAGCTGGTACGCAGGCCGCTGGTGCAGAAGATATCCTTGTGCGCGATGGGGATGCCGGTCAGCGCATCCGCCGAGCCGTCACGGATGCGCGCGTCCGCCCGTTCGGCGCTCGCCAGCGCCCGCTCGCGCGCAACGCTTATGAAACAGTTCAGATCGGTATCGAACTGCTCGATTCGCTCGAGATAGGCCCGGGTCAACTCGACACTGGAGAACTCGCCGGCGCGTAAACCCGCTGCCAGCTCTGTTAGGGTTTTGTCATGCATAAGTCTGAGAGGCTCCGCTTACTCGATCACCTTGGGCACCAGGTAGAGGCCCGCTTCGGTCTCCGGTGCTATCGCCTGGAAGTGGTCGCGCTGGTCGCTCTCGGTGACGCTGTCTTCGCGCAACCGCTGCGCCATGTGCAGCGGGTGCGCCATCGGCACCACCCCCCCGGTGTCGACGGCATTCATCTGCTCCACCAGCGTCAGAATATTGGAGAGATCCCCGGCGACCCCTTCCAGCTCTTCGGGACTGACCGCCAGGCGCGCCAAATGGGCGATATTTTCGACATCCGACTGCTCTAGGGACATGAGTGCTATGACCTCTGGCCAAAAAGAGGAAAATTACCACATATGCCACTCGGAAGTCAGAGAGAAATTCCGTGATTGCAGCACCGGCTGGGCAATTTGCGAAACCGCTTCTTGCCCAACTCCCCCTGCGGTTGCTAAATTACAGTCCTTTTTCGGGCAGGCGGCCGCCAGAGGGATCACAACCCGCGCCGCCGCCTTCGGCCAGACACCTTACGGAAAACCATTTCGCCATGCTGTTCAGACGCTTACGCGGTTTTTTCTCAAACGATCTCGCCATCGATCTGGGTACTGCAAACACCCTGATCTACGCCCGTGGCCAGGGGGTCGTGCTGGATGAGCCCTCGGTCGTGGCGATCCGTCAGGACCGGGGACCCGGGGGCGGCAAATCGGTCGCCGCAGTGGGTGACGAAGCCAAGGCGATGCTCGGGCGCACACCGAACAACATCACCGCGATCCGGCCGATGAAAGATGGGGTGATCGCCGACTTTACCGTCACCGAGAAGATGTTGCAGCACTTCATCCACAAGGTGCACGAAAGCAAGCTGATCCGCCCCAGCCCGCGGGTACTGGTCTGCGTTCCCTGCGGCTCGACCCAGGTCGAGCGGCGTGCCATCCGCGAATCCGCCGCCGGCGCCGGGGCGCGCGACGTCTACCTGATCGAAGAACCCATGTCCGCCGCAATCGGCGCGGGCTTGCCGGTCGACGAAGCGCGCGGCTCGATGGTGCTCGACATAGGTGGCGGCACCTCCGAGGTGGCGATCATATCGCTGAACGGCATCGTCTACGCCAACTCGGTACGTGTCGGCGGCGACCGCTTCGACGAGGCGGTGATCAACTACGTCCGCCGCAACTACGGCACGTTGATCGGCGAAGCAACTGCGGAGAAGATCAAAAAGGAGATAGGCTCCGCATTTCCCGGCAACGAAGTACGCGAGATCGAGGTCAAGGGACGCAACCTGGCCGAGGGGATACCGCGCAGTTTCACGCTCAACAGCAACGAGATACTGGAAGCGCTGCAGGAGCCGCTTTCGGGCATCGTCGGCGCGGTCAAGGCGGCGCTTGAGCAGACCCCGCCGGAACTGGGCGCCGACGTCGCCGAGCGCGGCATCGTGCTGACCGGCGGCGGCGCGCTGCTGAGGGATATCGACCGACTGTTGGAGGAGGAGACCGGTCTGCCGGTGCTGATCGCCGAAGATCCGCTCACCTGCGTCGCCCGTGGCGGCGGCCGCGCACTCGAGATGCTCGACGAGCGTGGTGGCGAACTGCTCTTCTCGTTGGACTGACCGGGGCGACTCGAACACCAGAACTTTTACCGACATTGAGGTGACCCGGCCATCAAACTGATCTTCACACAAGGCCCGTCCCTCAACACCCGCATCGTGTTTGCGGTGGTCATTTCGCTCGCGCTGATGATCGTCGACCACCGGCAGCACCACCTGGAGGGGATCCGCGCGCTGCTCTCGCTGACGCTGTCGCCGCTGCGGGTGATCGTCAACCTGCCCCGCACCGCCGGCGAATGGTTCAGCGAAACTCTCTCCAGCCGGACCAGCCTGCAACAGCAGAACAGCGAATTGAAAAAGGAGAACCTGCTGCTGCAGGCCCGCCAGCAGAAACTGGCGTCGCTGGAGACAGAGAACATGCGTCTGCGCAATCTCCTCGACTCCTCGTTCAAGATCGGCGACCGGGTGCTGATCGCCGAACTCATCGGTGTCGACCTCGACCCCTACAAACATCAGGTGCTGACCAACAAAGGCAGCACTTCGGGCGTGCATCTGGGCCAGCCCGCGCTCGACGCGCGGGCGGTGATGGGGCAGGTGACGCACGTCACTCCTTTCTCGTCGACGGTACTGTTGATTACCGACACCAGCCACGGCGTTCCGGTGCAGGTCAACCGCAATGGCCTGAGAACCGTGGCCATGGGTACCGGTCAAATCGACGCATTGGAACTCCCCCATCTGCCCAACAACGCCGATATCGCCGTAGGGGATCTGCTGGTGACCTCGGGACTCGGTGGTCGTTTTCCGCCCGGCTACCCTGTCGCCCGGGTGACTGAGGTGGTGCGCAATCCTGGCCAGCCGTTCGCCTCGATCCGTGCCCAACCGATCGCCAAACTCGACCAGGCGCGCGAAACGATGCTGGTATGGACGCTCGACGGCATTCGCGAACGCCAACCCGAAACTGAGGATGAGGTGCCTCAGGAGAGCGCCGAGACTGCAGCAGCGGAAGCGGAGGCCAGGCCATGAACCTGACGCCCCAGCGCGGCGGCCTCGTCATCGCCCTGAGTTTCGTCCTGGCGCTGCTGCTGACACTGCTGCCGCTGCCGGAGTGGGCACGTTTCTACCGTCCCCAATGGTGCACGTTGGTGTTGATCTACTGGACCATGGCCTCACCGCACCGCGTCGGTGTCGGCGTCGGCTGGGTGGTCGGTATCGCCATCGACGTCATCACCGGAACGTTGCTGGGGCAGCATGCACTGGCGCTGGCGCTGATCGCCTTCATCACCCAGAAGATGCACCAGCGCGTGCGCCTGTTTCCACTCTGGCAGCAGGCGCTGACGGTACTGGTGCTGCTGCTGGTCGAAAAACTGCTCGCGCTCTGGGTGATGGGCGCCATCGCGCAGCCGGTGCCGACTCTGGCATTCTGGGTTCCTCCGCTGGTCGGCATGGCACTCTGGCCCTGGCTATATATCGTGCTGCGGGATCTGCGACGCCGCTTCCAGGTCAGTTGAGGCATAACCAACCATGCCCCAGAGCACTCTCAAGAACTATCTGCGCGAGACCAGGCTGTTTCAGAATCGCGCACTGCTCGCTGCCGGCGGCGTGGTACTGCTGATCCTGGCGCTGCTGGCGCGCCTGATCGTGCTGCAGGTGGTCAATCACCAGCACTTCACCACGCTCTCTCTGGACAACCGCGTCAAGGTACTGCCACTGGCACCGACCCGGGGATTGATTTTCGACCGCAACGGGCTGATTCTGGCCCAGAACGTACCGACCTTTAGTCTCGAAGTAACGCCGGAAAGGGTGCAGGATCTCGAACAGACGCTGCAGGAGCTGGGGAGAATCGTCGCCATCAGCGACAGCGACCGCAAACGTTTCGAGCTGCTGCGCACGCAGCGCAGGCGATTCGACAGTATCCCGATCCGCATCCGCCTCGACCAGGAGGAGGTGGCGCGGCTGGCAGCGGCCGGACACCGCTTTCCGGGCGTCGAGATTCAGGCCAAGCTGCTGCGCCAGTACCCGCTGGAGGACAAGACCGCGCACGTCGTCGGCTACGTCGGTCGAATCAACGAGCGCGAGCTGCAGCGCATCGACGCTTCTGCCTACGCCGGTACTTATCACATCGGCAAGACCGGCGTGGAGAAGAGCTACGAAGAGGTACTGCATGGCCGGGTAGGGCTGCGCCAGGTGGAGGTCAACGCGGTGGGCCGGGTGATCCGCGTACTGCGCAGCGAGCCGCCCATTCCGGGCCAGAACCTGCATCTCTCGCTCGACGCCGCGCTGCAGCGCGAGGCGATCGACGCCTTCGGCGAGGAGAACGGCGCCGCGGTGGCGATCGACCCTCGCAACGGCGCGATTCTGGCGATGGTGAGCAATCCCGGATTCGACCCCAACCTGTTCGTCGAGGGGATCTCCAGCAAAGATTATCAGGCGCTGCAGCATTCGCCCGACAAACCGCTGTTCAACCGCACCCTGCGCGGCCAGTACCCGCCGGGTTCGACCGTGAAACCCTTCATCGGACTGGCCGGACTGGAGACCGAGACGGTCAGCATCAAACAGAAGAACTACTGTCCGGGATATTTCCAGCTACCTGGCCATTCGCACAAGTATCGCGACTGGCGCAAGGGGGGCCACGGCCCGGTCGACCTGCGCGATTCGATCACCCAATCGTGCGACGTCTACTTCTACGCGCTTGCCCACCAGCTCGGTATAGACCGGATGCACGCTTTTCTGAGCCGTTTTGGCTTTGGCGCCGTAACCGGCGTCGATATCACCGGAGAGCGGGGGGGACTGCTGCCGTCACGCGCTTGGAAACAACGCGCACGCAAGGCGCCATGGTACCCCGGAGAAACACTGATCGCCGGCATCGGCCAGGGCTACTTTCTGGCCACACCGCTGCAACTGGCGCACGCCACGGCGACGTTGGCGGCACGCGGTTACAGTTACACCCCGAGCGTGGTGCAGCGCATCGACAGTGGCGAGGGTAACGCCGCTGGCGGGGTGGAGGTACAGCCGACGGGGAGAGTGCTGGAGCAGCGGGATCCGGGTAACTGGGACCAGGTGGTCGAGGCGATGGCGCAGGTCGTCGAAGGGCGCCGCGGCACAGCCAGAAGCCTGCAGAATGAGCAATACCGAATCGCTGGCAAAACCGGAACCGCGCAGGTATTCACGGTCAAACAGGACGAGGAGTATGACGAAGAGAAGATCGAGAAGAAAATGCGCGATCACGCCCTGTTCGTCGCCTTCGCTCCAGTGGAGGATCCGCGTATCGCGGTCGCGGTGATCGTCGAAAACGGCGGCCATGGCGGCAGCGCCGCGGCGCCCATCGCCAAACGCATCATGGACTACCACCTGCTGGGTCGAACGCAGCCACTGGACAATACATGAACCGCTTCTACCCACCCAGTGGACTGCCGGAATCGAACCCGACCCGCGCGCAGGGCGTACTGGCCGGCCTGCATCTCGACCTGCCGTTGCTGACCGGACTGATTCTGCTCTGCGCCTTCGGCCTGTTCGTACTCTACAGCGCCAGCGGCGAATCCTCGGCACAGATCGAACGCCAGATGCTGCGCCTGGGAGTTGCCTTCGGGGTTATGGTGGTCGCCGCGCAGATCCCCCCGGCGCAGCTGCGGCGCTGGTCGCCGCGGCTGTTCGTGATCGGTGTGGTGCTATTGGCCGCCGTGCTCGCCATCGGCGACGTCGGCAAGGGTGCCCAGCGTTGGTTGAATCTCGGTTTTGTCCGATTCCAGCCGTCAGAACTCACCAAACTGGCGCTGCCGATGATGATCGCCTGGTTTCTTGCCGAGAAACCGCTGCCACCGAGCTGGAAGCGGCTCGGCATGGCCGGGCTGATGATCGTCGTACCTGTGTTGATGATCGCCAAACAGCCGGACCTCGGCACCGCGCTGCTGGTGGCCAGCGCCGGCATTTTCGTACTCTTCCTGGCGGGCCTGAGCTGGCGCTTCATCTTCGGCATGGTCCTCACCGCGATCCCTTCCGGCTGGGTACTGTGGGAGTGGGGTATGCAGGAGTACCAGCGGGGCCGGGTGCTGACCTTCCTCGATCCGGAGCGAGACCCGCTCGGCAGCGGCTACCATATAATCCAGTCCAAGATCGCCATCGGCTCTGGTGGGCTCTACGGCAAAGGCTGGCTCAATGGCACCCAGTCCCACCTCGAGTTTCTGCCCGAACGCACCACCGACTTCATCTTCGCAGTGCTGGCCGAGGAGTTCGGCCTGACCGGCGTGATCCTGCTGCTCGCGCTTTACCTCTTTATCATTCTGCGTGGACTCTATATCGCAACCCAGGCACAAGATAC
>JAGRGU010000026.1:9305-14398 GCA_020445335.1 Gammaproteobacteria bacterium | reverse complement strand
GGCGTACCGCTCCCGCTGGTGAGCTTCGGCGGCACCTCGCTGGTGACCATCATGGCCGGGTTCGGTATGCTGATGTCCATACACACACACCGGAAACTGCTGCCTACCTGAGGCGGAGGAACGAAACATCGATACCATCGGATCAGATTCGGGACTGTTGCCGCGCATGCTGCTGGCGCTGGCAGTGATTACAGGCAGCGGCTCGGCAATTGCCGACAAGCCCGCCGACTTCGACAGCCAGGTGGCTTCGTTTGCGGAAGAAATGCAGCGTAAACATGGATTTGACGCCTCCTCTCTTGATCGGTTACTCGGCCCGGCGCGTTACCGTCAAAGCATCATCGACGCCATCACCCGCCCGGCAGAAGCCAAACCCTGGTCCCAATATCGCAAGATTTTCGTCACCGACAGCCGTATCCGCCAAGGCGTGGAATTCTGGCAGGCCAATGAAGCACTGCTTGGGGCGGCGGAGCGCGAGTTCGGCGTCCCGCCTGAGATCATCGTCGCCATCATTGGCGTCGAAACGCGATACGGCCGGCACATCGGAACCTACCCCGTGGTCGATGCGCTCACCACGCTGGCCTTTGCCTACCCCAAACGCAGTCGCTTCTTCACCAAAGAGCTGGAGGAGTTCCTGCTGCTCAGTCACGAGGAGCAGTTGCAGGGCACCGTGGTGGGCTCCTACGCTGGTGCCATGGGCAAACCGCAGTTCATTCCGAGCAGCTATCGTGCCTACGCGATCGATTTCGACGGTGATGGTCAGCGCAACTTGTGGGAGAGCAACGCCGACGTCATCGGCAGTGTCGCCGCCTACTTCAAACGCCACGGCTGGCAAGGCGGCGCGCCGATCACCGGCCGCGCGCGCGGCGTCAACGCCAGTCATGCCGGGTTCGTGGCGGCGGGTATGATGCCTTCGATCAGGCTTGAGACGCTGCGCGCGGCCGGGATCGGCAGCGACCAGCCATTTGCCGACGATGCCCTCGCCAGTCTGATCGAACTGGACGGCGACCAGGGGACGGAACACTGGCTAGGTCTGCACAATTTCTACGTCATCACCCGCTACAACCACAGCAACCTCTACGCCATGGCCGTGCATCAGCTGAGCCGCGAGATTCTCTCTGAACGCGCCAGGACGGGTGGCGCCACACGATGATCGGCGCAAGAGTCAAAAGTGCTTTCAGCGCAGCACTGGTTTCGCTGCTGGTCGGCTGTTCCAGCTCCCCCGGCCTGATCTCAGGCGGCGGCGACAGCGCCCCCGCCAGGCGCCTCGATCCATCGGCAATAGCCGACGCCGTGCCGCAGATCGAGCCGCTCAGCCGCTACGGCAACATGCGCAGCTATGTCGTTCGCGGCAAACGCTACAGTGTGATGCAGAGCAGCAGGGGCTATCGCGAACAGGGCGTGGCTTCCTGGTACGGGACCAAGTTTCATGGCCGCCGGACCAGCAGCGGCGAACCGTACGATATGTACGCGATGACCGCGGCGCACAAGAGTCTGCCGCTGCCCACTTACGTAAGAGTGCGCAACCTGCGTAATGGCCGCAGCATCGTGGTCAAGGTCAATGACCGCGGTCCGTTCCACGACAACCGCATCATCGATCTCTCCTACGCCGCAGCCACCAAGCTCGGCATTCTGGGCACCGGCACCGGTCTGGTCGAGGTTGCCGCGCTCGATCCACGGCTGGCGGCAATGAAGCAACCGGCTGTCAGCGCGATTCCGGCGAAGGAGAAGTCGGCCGCGCCGCCGGCAGCCAAGTCGCCCGACCTGTTCATCCAGGTTGGCGCCTTCAGCAACCGCTCCAACGCGGACCGCCTGCGCCAGCGGCTGCAACGGGAGCTCGAGCCGCCGGTGCGGATACAGCAGAGCCGGCAGGCCGGGCTCGAAATGTTTCGGGTACGCGTCGGCCCGCTCAACGACGTCGACCAGTCCGATGCCGTAACCCGCAGACTGGCGCAACTCGGCATCGAAGATTCGCACATTATCATCGAATAGATACCCAAGAACCGCCGGGGCTGAAATTGGCAGTCGTGACTCCGCCCAGCCACCCCCGCATCACCGAAGGACCAGACCGTGTTCCATTTGCGCATACCACAGTTCCTGCTCACTTGCCTGTTGATCATCGCTGCCGCGCAGTGCGCATCAGCCGCCAGCCCGGTGCCGGCGCCGCCCAACATCGCCGCCAGCGGTCACCTGCTGATCGACTTCCATAGCGGCCGGATACTTTCGGAGAGCAACGCCGACCAACGCCTTGAGCCGGCCAGCCTGACCAAGATCATGACCGCCTACACGGTGCTGCGTGAATTGAAGGAGGGAAACATCAAGCTCCAGGACCAGGTGCTGGTAAGCAAGAAGGCCTGGCGCACCCCGGGATCGAGGATGTTCATCGAAGTGGACAAGCAGGTCTCGGTGGAGCAGTTGCTGAAGGGAATGATCATCCAGTCCGGCAACGACGCCAGCGTGGCGCTGGCGGAGTACATCGCCGGTAGCGAGGAGACCTTCACCAATCTGATGAACGAGCATGCGCAGCGCCTCGGCATGCTCGACAGCCACTTCGTCAACAGCACCGGCCTGCCGCACGATGAGCACTTCACCACGCCGCGCGACATCGCCAAGGTGTCGGAGGCGACCATTCGCGAGTTCCCCGAGTACTACGCCTGGTACGCGGTCAAGGAGTACACTTTCAACGACATCAAGCAGCAGAATCGCAACAAGCTGCTGTGGCGCGACGAGAGCGTCGATGGCGTCAAGACCGGCCACACCGAAGCCGCCGGCTACTGCCTGGTGGCATCGGCAGCACGCGACGGGATGCGACTGACCTCGGTGGTCATGGGCACCAGCAGCGAGGACTCCCGCGCCAAGGAGAGCCAGTCACTGCTCAACTACGGCTTCCGCTTCTTCGAAACCCACCGACTCTACGACCGCAGCGAGCCACTCAGCCGGGTCAGAGTGTGGAAGGGCGACCGGGAGATGCTCTCGCTCGGCCTCGACAAGGCGCTCTACGTGACCATACCGCGGCGCCAGTACAAGAATCTCAAGGCTAGCCTGCAGATCGACCCGCAACTGCTTGCGCCGATCGCCAAAGGGGAGGCAGTCGGTCGCGTCAACGTCGAACTCGAGGGTGAGTTGATCACCTCGGTGCCGCTGGTCGCGCTCGATTCGGTCGCACAGGGCGGCCTGCTGCAACAGGCCAAAGACACCGTGCTGCTCTGGTTCGAATAACCCCGACCATGTCCGAGGATCAGCTGGTCTACCTGAACGGCGACTACCTGCCGCTACCGCAGGCGAAGGTGTCCGTTCTCGATCGCGGATTTCTCTTCGGCGACGGGGTCTACGAAGTGATTCCCTGCTATCGGGGCAAACCCTTCCGCCTGCAGCACCACTTCGCCAGGCTGGCGCAAAGCCTGCTGGCGATCGGCCTGGACAATCCTCATTCACAGGCACAGTGGCGAGTGATCATGCGGCGACTGCTGGCACAGTATCCCGACCAGGATCGCACGCTCTATCTGCAGATCACCCGCGGCAGCAGCGGCAGGCGTGAGCTGGCGATTCCGGAAGATATGGTGCCCACGGTATTCGCCATGAGCTCGCCGCTCAAACAGGCCGACCCGGCGGTCGCCTCGCGGGGCATCGCGGTGGTGACGCTGGAGGATATCCGCTGGCAACTCTGCAACATCAAAACCATCAACATTCTCGCCAACCAGCTGCTGCGCCAGCGGGCGCGCGACATGGGCTGCGACGAGGCGATTCTGATCCGCGACGGTTACGCGCTGGAGGGGAGTTCGAGCAATCTTTTCATCGTTCAGCGCGGCATGCTGATCACACCTCCCCCGGGGCCACACCTGCTGCCCGGCGTCACCCGGGATCTGGTGCTGGAACTGGCCGCCGCCGAGGGCACCGCCCGGCTTGAGGCGGCAATCCCGTTGGCGCAGCTGCGCCAGGCGGATGAGATCTGGCTCACCAGCTCCTCGCGCGAAATCATGCCGGTAACCAGGCTCGACGGCGAAGCCGTTGCAAACGGCCTCCCAGGCCCCATCTACCGGCAGACCGCTAACCTCTATCAGGCCCGCAAGGCGAGCTGGCAGGCGGAAGCGAGCTGGTAGAGACCCGCTGCCCGCGGTCGCATCCCCATTTTTAACTCAGGAGCCGAGGAGAGACGATGACAGAACAGGAGAGCCTGCTTGAATTTCCCTGCCGGTTCTCGCTCAAGGCGATGGGACTGGCAGGCGACGACTTCGACGCCCTGGTGGTGGAGATCGTGCGCCGCCACGTGCCCGATCTGCACGAGGGCTCGGTAAAGAGCCGACCCAGCAGCGCCGGCAAGTATCTCTCGATCACGGTCACGTTCGAAGCCGAGAGCAGAGCGCAACTGGACGCCATCTACCAGGATCTTACGGATCACGAGCGGGTTCTGATGAGCCTGTGATGAGTTCGACGCGGGCAACGGATATCGAGATCAGGCGCCTCGGATTAGGCGAGTATGTCGAGATATGGCGAGAGATGCAGCGCTTCACGGACAACCGCGACGAATCTACGCCCGATCAGATCTGGCTGCTGCAGCACCCGCCGGTTTTCACCCAGGGTCAGGCGGGACGGGCCGAACATCTGCTGTCACCCGGAGAGATCCCGGTGGTGCAGAGCGACCGCGGCGGGCAGGTCACCTACCACGGGCCGGGCCAGCTCGTCGGCTATCCGATCGTCGACTTGGATCCCGACCGTCGCGACCTGCGTCGCTACGTTCGCGACCTCTCCGCGACGCTCGTCGACACCCTGGCCGGCTACGCCGTCGAATCGCGGCCGGGGGAGGGGGAGCGGATCGGCGTCTGGTGCGACGACCGGAAGATCGCCTCGATCGGCATCCACCTCTCGCGCTGGATCACCACCCACGGCTTCGCGCTCAACGTCGCCACCGACCTCGGCTTCTTCGGCGGGATCGTCGCGTGCGGCCTGACCGACGTCCGGACGACCACCCTCGCGCGCGAGCGCGGCGGCGAGGCCCCGCCGCTCGAGGAGGTCGCGGCCCGCTTCGCCGAGCGCTTCGCGCGCCGCTTCGAGCGCGTGCCGCGCTTCGTGGATCTGCCGAGGCTCGCGGAGAGCCC
>JAGRGU010000026.1:0-9248 GCA_020445335.1 Gammaproteobacteria bacterium | reverse complement strand
CTGACCTGCGCGATCCTGGCGGTGACCGAGGAGCAGCCGCGCGTGCTGCTCGTCGACACGCCCGAGGGGCTCGCCCTGCCCTGCGGTCCGCTCGACCCCGCCCGCGACCGGACGTTCGAGCTCGCGCTCCGGCGCTGGGTGCGCGAGCAGACGGGACTCGAGCTCGGGTACGTCGAGCAGCTCTACACGTTCGGCAACCGGGACCGCGATCCGCGCGAACGGGAGGGGGCGCCGAGGCAGGTCGCGATCGCGTATCTGGCGCTGGTGCACGAGGCGCCGCTGGGTGCCGGCGGCGCCGCGCGCTGGGTCGACGGCTACGACCTCCTCCCCTGGGAAGACTGGCGGCGCGGTCGGCCGGCAGTGCTCGACGGCGAGATCGAGCCGCGGCTCGGCGCCTGGAGCGAAGGGGCGGCGAACGCCGAAGAGCGCGCCGTCCGACGCGAGCGGGCCGACATCGCGTTCGGCCGTGGCGGCGCGGCGTGGGACGGCGAACGGGTGCTCGACCGCTTCGAGCTCCTCTTCGAGGTGGGGCTGGTCGAGGAGGCGGAACGCTTCCGGGGCATGGGCTCGGCGCAGGCGCGCCTCGGCACCGGTCTCGCCCTCGACCACCGGAGGATCCTCGCGAGCGCGCTCGGCCGGTTGCGCGGCAAGCTGCGCTACCGACCGGTCGTCTTCGAGCTGTTGCCGGAGACCTTCACGCTCCTGCAGGCGCAGCGGGTCGTCGAAGCGCTCGCCGGCGTCCGCCTGCACAAGCAGAACTTCCGCCGGTTGGTCGAGGCCGGCGGCCTGGTCGAGGGGACGGGCGAGCGGAACCTGCGGACCGGCGGTCGCCCGGCCGAGCTCTTCCGCTTCCGGCGGGAGGTGCTGCGCGAGCGACCGGCCCCCGGCGTCGGCCTGCCCGGGACGAGGACCCACGGCTGAGCGATGCGCTATCCGAGCGGCGTCTACCGGCCCTCGTTGGCCCTCCTCACCGACCTCTATCAGTTGACCATGGCGCACGCCCACTGGCGCCGCGGCCTCGATCCGGAGCAGGAGGCGATCTTCCACCTCTTCTTCCGGCGACTCCCCTTCGGCGGCGGCTTCGCGATCGCCTGCGGGCTCGACGGCGCGCTCGACTACCTGCAGCATCTCCGCTTCGAGCCCGACGACCTCGCCTACCTCGAGACACTCGAGGGCACCGACGGCGCGCCGCTCTTCGAGCCCGCCTTCCTCGAACGTCTTGGACGCTTCCGATTCCGGTGCGACGTCGACGCGTTGCCGGAGGGGACCGTCGTCTTCGCGCAGGAGCCTCTACTGCGCGTGGTCGGTCCGATCTTCGACGCGCAGATCGTCGAGACGGCGCTGCTCAACCTGATCAACTACCCGACGCTCGTCGCGACTAAGGCGGCGCGCCTGCGCCTGGCGGCGGCCGGCGACCCGGTGGTCGAGTTCGGGCTGCGGCGGGCGCAGGGCCCCGACGGCGCTCTCACCGCGGCGCGGGCCGCGGCGATCGGCGGCTGCGAGGGAACCTCGAACCTCCAGGCGGGGCGCGCCTTCGGGCTGCCGGTGCGCGGCACCCACGCGCACGCCTGGGTGCTCGCGTTCGACTCCGAGCTCGAGGCGTTCCGCGCCTACGCCGAGGCGCAACCCGGCAACTGCGTCCTGCTCGTCGACACCTTCGACTCGCTCGAGGGGGTCCGGCGCGCCGTCGAGGTGGGGCGGGAGCTCGCGGCGAAGGGAGTCGCGCTCGCGGGCATCCGCCTCGACTCCGGCGACCTCGCCTGGCTCTCCGGCGAGGCGCGGCGGATCCTCGACGAGGCGGGCCTCGTCGAGACGAAGATCCTCGCCTCGAACGACCTCGACGAGCACCTGATCGAGAGCCTGCGGCAGCAGGGGGCGAAGATCGACGTCTGGTGCGTCGGCACGCGGCTGGTGACCGCGTTCGACGACCCGGCGCTCGGCGGCGTCTACAAGCTCGCCGCGGTGCGCCGGGGCGACGGGGCGTGGGAGCCGCGGCTCAAGCTCTCGGAGCAGGCGGTCAAGACGACCACGCCGGGGCTCCTGCAGGTGCGGCGCTTCTCGGACGACCGGGGGTTCGTCGCCGACATGATCTACGACGAGCTGCTGGGAATCGCGGGGACGCACGAGATCGTCGACCCGATGGATCCGACGCGCCGTCGCCGTCTGCACGCGAAGATGACGTCGGAGGACTTGCTGCGACGCGTGGTGACCGGTGGCGAAGTGGTCGCGGAGCCGGTGGCGATCGCGACGGCGCGCGCGCGCGCCCAGGAGCAGGTCGAGAGGCTCCATCCGGGCGTGCTGCGCTTCCTCAATCCGCACGCCTATCCCGTCGGCCTCGAGCTCGGATTGCACGAGCGCAAGACGGCGTTGGTGCTCGCGGCGCGCGAGGCCTCGAGCGGAGGACGCCGTGACGACTGAGTTGCCGCTTCCCGGTCACTACCGCGCCGAGAACGCCGAGGCCTTCGGGTACCGGCCCGATCCGGCGGCGCTCGCCGCCGCGGCGGCCGACTGGCGTCGGCGGCACGAGATCGAGGCGCCGCATGCTGGGGAGCCGCGGATCACGCTCCTGCTGATCGACGTGCAGCGCGACTTCTGCTTTCCCGAGGGGGCGCTCTTCGTCTCCGGGCGGAGCGGGCGGGGAGCGCTCGACGACAACGACCGCATTGCCCGCTTCGTCTATCGCCATCTCGACCGGCTGACGTCGATCGTCTGCACGCTCGACACGCACTCGCCGCACCAGATCTTCTTCCCGGAGTTCTGGCAGGGCGCGGACGGCGAGCCGCTCGCGGCCTACCGGGAGATCCACGCCGACGACGTCCGGTCCGGCAGGGTCCGGCCCCGGCCGGAAATGGCGCGCCGATACGCGCACGGCGATCGAGAGTGGTTGCGGCGGCAGGTGCTCGACTACTGCGAGCGACTCGAGTCGGCCGGCCGGTATCGGCTCTACCTCTGGCCGCCGCACTGCCTCGCCGGGGGCGACGGACACTCCCTGGTCGGGGTGGTGCAGGAGGCGCGGCTCTTCCACGCCTACTGCCGCGAGGTCGCGGCGCCGCTCCTGCGCAAGGGGGAGGCGCCGCTCACCGAGTTCTACTCCGCGATCGGGCCCGAAGTGGCGAGCGCGCACGACGGCTCCGCGCTCGCGCCGACGCGGCCGGAGCGGATCGACGAGCTGCTGGCGGTCGACGCGCTGGTGGTCGCCGGGCAGGCCTCCAGCCACTGCGTGCGCGCGACGCTCGACGACCTCGTGCGCGAGGCCGTCCGCCGCGACCCGAAGGGGGCGGAGCGGATCTGGATCCTCGAGGACGCGACCTCCGCCGTGGCGGTCCCCGATCCGGAGCGCCCGGGCGAGTGGCTCGCCGACTTCACGGGGGAGGCCGAAGCCGCCTTCACGCGCTTCGCGCGCGCGGGCGCCCGGAGATTGCGCTCGACCGAGCCCCTGCCGGAGCCGTGAGACGGCGGGCGGCTCGTGCGCTGGGGGTCGCTTGACATCATTTATGCTCAGAACTAGGATAAGTGACGGACGGGGGCTTCCCCGCGCCCCCGGGAGATTTCCCGGGAGACCGAGCACCAGAGGATCCGCCCGATGCCGACCGCCCCGCTCCCGCTCGAGTTCACCCCAGAAGTCGCCGCCGAGACGGCGCCGCTCCGGGCGCGCCTCGCGCGGACGATGCCCGACGTCGAATGGCCGGTGCACGCTCCGTACATCGCGGCGATCCGTCGCCTCGCGCGCGAGCGCGGCGCCGTGATCCTGGCGCACAACTACCAGACGCCCGAGATCTTCCACGGCGTCGCGGACTACGTCGGCGACTCGCTCGGCCTCGCGCAGCGGGCCGCGGCGTCCGACGCCGAGGTCATCGTGCAGTGCGGCGTCCACTTCATGGCCGAGACGTCGAAGATCCTCGCGCCGGAGAAGCGGGTGCTGATCCCCGACCTCGAAGCGGGCTGCTCGCTCGCGGAGTCGATCACCGGCGCCGACGTGCGCTTGCTGCGCGAGCGCTACCCGGGCGTGCCGGTCGTCACCTACGTCAACACCTCGGCCGACGTGAAGGCGGAGTCGGACATCTGCTGCACCTCGGCGAACGCGGTCGAGGTCGTCGAGTCGCTCGGCGCCGAGCGGGTCATCTTCCTCCCCGACGAGTACCTTGGCCGCTACGTCGCGTCGCGCACCGACGTCGACCTGATCCTCTGGAAGGGACACTGCGAGGTGCACGAGCGCTTCACGCCCGAAGAGGTCCGCTCGATGCGTCGCTTCGATCCGAAGCTCTACGTGCTCGCCCACCCCGAGTGTCCGCCCGAAGTGCTGGCCGAAGCCGACTACGTCGGTTCGACCTCCGGGATGATCGGCGAGATCGGACGCTCGGGCGCGGCGCGCGTGGTCCTGATCACCGAGTGCTCGATGAGCGACAACGTGGCGGCGGCCCACCCGGCGGTCGAATTCGTCCGTCCCTGCAACCTCTGCCCGCACATGAAGCGCAACACCTTGAGCGCGATCCGCAGGAGCCTGGAGACCGGCAGTCACGAGGTACACGTAGATCCGGCCCTCGCCCAGCCTGCGCGTCGGGCGATCGAAAGGATGCTGGAGTTGTGAACGCGCCAGTCGTAGTGGTCGGCTCGGGCCTCGCTGGGCTCTCGGCCGCATGGGCCATCTCGCCCGCCGATGTCGTGCTCGTGACCGCGAATGCCCTCGGGGAGGGTACGGCGAGTGCTTGGGCACAGGGCGGCATCGCGGCAGCGCTGGGGGCAGACGACCACCCCGGCCTGCATGCCCGAGACACGTTCACGGCAGGTGCTGGGGCAGGTGACCTGGACACCATCTCGAGGATCACCAACTTGGCGCCTGGCGTGGTGCGCGAATTGGTGAGCATCGGGGTCGACTTTGACCGGCGGGTGGATGGTTCGTTCGATCTTGCGCTTGAGGGCGGTCACGGCCGCAACCGGATCGCACATGTCGGTGATCGCAGCGGAGCTGCGATCACCGCAGCCCTGGCAGCGCACGTGCGTACCTTGCCCGGGGTTCACGTCCGTGAACACACCGAATTGCTCCGACTCCTTGTCGACGACCTGGGTGCGGTCAGTGGAGTCGAGGTCAGCTCCGCGCGCGGGGCTGAGGTGATCGAGGCCCGCCGAGTGATCCTGGCCACCGGTGGCCTGGGTGCCCTCTTCGCGCACACCACGAACCCGCTGAGCGCCACCGGTCGAGGCATTGCCATCGCGGGGAGAGTCGGAGCCAGACTCGACGACCTCCATCTGGTGCAATTCCATCCCACGGCCCTTGATGTTGGGCTTGACCCCATGCCTCTTCTGACTGAAGCACTGCGCGGTGCCGGCGCGACTCTGCTGGCCGATGGGCGTCGATTCGTGGATGAGTTGCGACCCAGAGACGTGGTCAGTGCTGCAGTGTGGGACCAGCTGCAAGAGGGGCGCAAGGTGAGTCTGGATGCCCGAGGCCTCCCGGAGGTGACCAGTCGGTTCCCCCGGGTTGCGGCGCTGGTCGCTCAAGCTGGTCTCAGCTTGAGCGAGGATCTCCTGCCGGTGCGCCCAGCCGTGCACTACTCGATGGGCGGGGTCACGGTGGATGAGTGCTCGCGTACGTCGGTCCCTGGCCTGTGGGCAGTGGGTGAGGTGGCTCGTACCGGACTTCATGGGGCCAACAGGTTGGCGTCCAACTCCCTTCTCGAGGCAGTGGTCACCGGCCGGGCTGCTGGGCTGGATGCCACTGACCAGGAGCAACGGGAGAGCCAGTTGTGGCCGGCCGTTGTGGCGCCAGCCGACCCGTTGATCATCAAGCACTTGGATGGTCCCGCAGGCCACGACGATCAGGTTTTGGCCACGGTGCGTGCACTCCTCACCAAGTCATGCGGAGTACTCCGCGAAGGCGAAGAGTTGTTTGCTGCGGTTGAGCAACTCGCTGATTTGACCGATGACAATGCTGGATATGTCGGCTGGCTGATCGCACGCTCGGCCTTTTTGCATGGAGCCAGCATCGGGGCACACCGCCGCATCGACGATCGGACCCTGGCAGGAGCGGCATGACGAACAACAGCGCCATCACGAACAACATTGAGCAACTTGTTGCGACGGCGCTCGCCGAGGACCTCGGGTTGGTAGGTGACCTGACCTCCACCCTGACGGTGCCAGAAGCTGCTCTCGGCACCGCCAAGATCGTGGCCCGAGAGCCAGGCGTGCTGTCGGGTGGGCCAGCCGTGGTGGCCACTTTGGCAGCAGTTGACCCCGGACTGGAGCTGGATTGGTCAACTACGGATGGTCAACGAGTTGTGCCGGGCCAGGAGATTCTGCGAGTGACCGGACGGGCACGCTCCATCTTGACCAGCGAGCGGACTGCGCTGAATTTCCTGGGGCAACTCAGTGGAGTTGCCACCCGGACAGCCCATTTCGTCGACCTGGTTGCGGGTACGGGTGTGCGGATCGTGGACACTCGAAAGACGGCGCCGGGGCTGAGGGCGCTGCAGAAACAAGCGGTCATCGACGGTGGGGGAGTCAACCATCGATTCGGGCTGCACGATGCCGTGCTGGTCAAAGACAACCATCTCGGTCTCGGCGGCGGACTCGGGTCGGTATTGCAACGGCTGGCAGCAGGTGCCGGGCATTTGGTCAGGGTTGAGGTTGAGGTGGACACCCTCGACCAGTTGCGCGAGCTCCTTCACTTCGACGCAGCCAGGGTCGCGGTCGGCGACTTGCCCGTCGTACATGCCGTGCTGCTTGACAACATGACGCCCGCGATGGTTGCCGAGGGAGTGGCCCTGGTGCGTGCCCATCCGGCAGCGTTGGTCGTGGAGGTCTCCGGTGGGATAACCGAGGAGACCGTGCGATCGCTTGCAGAGGCCGGGCCTGATGTGATCTCGATTGGCGCATTGACTCACTCGGTCACTTGCCTCGACCTTGGGCTTGACCTGGTCTACTAGTCGGTGCGGGTGATCTGGTCGGCTAGACCTCACCCAGCCACCGCCGTCTCAAAGCAGGCGCCAATTGGCGGCGGATTACCCAGATTTCATAGTCTTGCACCATGACCGAAGCTGACCTGCCTCTTGAGCAGGGGCCTGCCCATGCGTTGGCCGAATGGGAAAAGGCGGCAGCAGATGTGCTCCGCAAATCCAGGCGTTTGACCGACAGCGACAATGACTCTGATGTCTGGGACAAATTGGCCCGCACGACCCTCGACGGGATCAAGATCAGCCCGCTTGGCACTCCTGAGCAGCTTGCTGGGCCAACCGAGGGTGATCGTCCCGACCGTCGCGGCGCTTGGGATGTCCGATCCCTCATCTCCGAGCCAGGTGGCAAGGCAGCCGCAGAAGCAGCCTTGAACGATCTCGAGAATGGAGTTACCTCTCTTTGGATCCGAGTTGGCAGCGATGGTGTGCCCGTTGACCAACTCGAAACGACACTTGCCGGCGTACTCCTTGATGTGGCCCCGGTGGTCTTGGACGCCCCCGACCAGCCACTTCAGGCAGCTCAGACACTCGCCCGGATCGCTGGCGAGACGAAGCTGGCCGCTGGGTCGGGTCTCGGACTCGATCCGATTGGCATGGCCGCGCGCGGCGAAGAGTCCCATGCGGACATCGCCCAACTTGCCCAGATCGCAAACACCCTCGGTGCCCGGTTGTTCGTCGTGGACGGCACCGCTGTGCATGATCAAGGTGCATCCGACGCCCAAGAGCTCGGCTATGTGCTTGCGGCTGGAGTGCACTACCTACGCCGCTACGCCGACCACGGCGTCGACCCCACCCAGGCAGCCCAAGGGCTGGAGTTCCGCCTGTCGGCAACAGCCGAACAGTTCCCGACCATTGCCAAGTTCCGCGCACTTCGGCGACTCTGGGGTCGGGTGCTTGAGCTCAGCGGCGTGCCCCAAGAACAACGCACACTGCTCCTACATGGTGTGACTTCACGGCCGATGATGGCCAAGTACGACCCCTGGGTGAACATGCTCCGCACCACCGTCGCGGCCTTCGCGGCCGGTGTGGGTGGGGCCGACTCGGTGACGGTCCTGCCATATGACCAGCCTCTGGGGCTGCCTGATCCACTGAGTCGACGCAATGCGCGTAATACTTCCGCGCTGCTGATCGAGGAATCCCACGTCGCCAAGGTGAGTGATCCCGCGGGTGGCTCTTATGCGGTTGAGAAGCTGACCAATGACCTGGCTGAGGCAGGGTGGGCAGAGTTCACCCGGATTGAAGCCGAAGGCGACATCCTCGAGGCATTGCCCTCCTTGCTGGCTCGAGTGGCCGAGGTGGCGCAGCGTCGCGATGCAGAGGTGGCCCGGCGCAAGCGCCCCTTGACAGGGGTTTCAGAGTTTCCCAACCTCCACGAGACCCTGCCGACCCGTGCCATTCACCCCGGTGGATCCACACCAGTGCGCCGCTATGGCTGGGCCTTCGAAGAATTGCGCGACAATCCGGTCGCTACCCCGGTCTTCCTGGCCACACTCGGTACGGTCGCGGCCCACACAGCCCGGGCCACCTTCATCAGCAATCTCCTTGCGGCCGGGGGCATTGACGTCGTCAATCCTGGTGCCCACGAGAGCCTGGAGGCACTCCTGGCCAGCTACACCGGTCCAGACGGCGGACAACCTGTGGTCTGCCTGGTTGGCAATGACGCGGCGTACGCCGACACCGGAGCCCAGACGGTCAGCGCATTGCGTGAAGCCGGAGCCAAGTGGGTGATCGTGGCTGGCAAGCCTGGCGACTTGGGTGTTGATGATTCAGCCGCGATGGGTGTTGATGCATTGGACTTCTTGGCCCGGACGAGGGAGCAACTGCGATGATTCCCAAGAGTTTTGCCGACCTGCCGTTGGGTGGGGCCGTGCTCCCCAAGAGCACAAGCGCCGCTGCGCCCTGGGAGTCTCCCGAGGGCATTGGCATCTTGCCGGTCTACGGGCCGGAGCATCTCGATGGACTGGACGCCTTGGCGACCTATCCCGGACTCACCCCATATCTACGCGGGCCATACCCGACGATGTACACCACCCAGCCTTGGACGATCCGCCAGTACGCGGGCTTCTCCACTGCTGAGGAGTCAAATGCCTTCTATCGTCGCAACTTGGCGGCCGGGCAGAAGGGGCTCTCCGTAGCCTTCGACCTGGCTACCCACCGAGGCTATGACTCGGATCATCCGCGGGTGCGCGGTGATGTCGGCATGGCAGGTGTGGCGATCGATTCCATCTATGATGCGCGCACCTTGTTTGAGGGCATCCCACTTGATCAGATGTCGGTGTCGATGACCATGAACGGCGC
>JAGRGU010000025.1:22441-31333 GCA_020445335.1 Gammaproteobacteria bacterium | reverse complement strand
CAGCTCTATCAGCGCAGCGCCGATATCTTCCTCGGTGTCCCTTTCAACATCGCCTCGTATGCGTTGCTGACGATGATGATTGCGCAGGTTTCCGGGTTGGCACCCGGAGAGTTCATTCACACTTTCGGCGACGCCCATCTCTACGCCAACCATCTGCAGCAGGTGGAGATACAACTGCAGCGCCCGCCCTTGCCGTTGCCGACGATGGTACTGAATCCCGACATCCGCTCACTGTTCGACTTCCGCTACGAGGACTTCGAACTCAGAGGCTATCAGAGCCACCCCCATATCAAAGCACCGGTTGCAGTTTGAGGCCGGCCTGCCGTTAATGGAGTAAGCGGCGGCGGGGGATCCTGCTTGTTCGTATATTAGCGAAGGTTTATATTATTTAGAGCCAAGCAGTAGCAGTTGGCGGAGGTGTAACATGTCGGATTTTTTACATATCGACTGCAGTGAATGGCGTCTCCTGACGGAGCAGTATCCGTTGGAGATGGAGGTGATCATGACCATGATGATCGAGGCCGACGCGGATATCTGCGGCTAACCGGCCCCTTCCACCGATACGGGGCGCCTGCCCTGGCGGGTGTCCCGGCCTGCGGACGAAAGGTTTTTCGCCATGTGCCAGCAGTGGAGCCTAGAAATAAGAGCGTAACTCGAGCTCGAACACCGCACCCGTGGCGAGAAAGTGCAGTTCTATGTTGAGCCCCAGTTCAAGTCGGAGTTTCTTCATTGCCATTCCCTGGCCGCCGGTGTACGCGACGTTGCGGTTGATCTCACCTTCCTCTTTTTCAAAGAAGCGTCGTATCACCCAATCGACCAGCCGTGACGCGAAATCGCTGCCGTACTCTTCACCGACGTAGTTCTTTTTCGGCTTGACGATCTTTTCGCCAAAGCCGTTGTCCACGACTGTAAGCACCACCTGTTCCCGCGCCTGGTCCAGGTAGAGGATGATCTTGACGCCCGGATAACGGGAAATATATTTCTTCTGCAGGTACGCGGCGTGCGAAAAGCTGTCGATGGCATTCTGCAGCGCATCCTTGGTCACGCTCTTGATGACGCTTTCATCGCCGGCTGCGGCGCCTATGGGTTTGATAAGCGCCTCGTACACGGGAGGCATGATCACCTGTCGGGACAATGAATCGCTCTGTTGGGGCTTGCTCAGCTGATGCCAGCGGGCGAAATCCGGATCGTTGAAGATGAGCGAAAACTGGCCGATGATCGCGATGTCGGACTTGCGCGATCCGCGCTCTTTCAAATACATCTTGAACAGATGATTGAGTTCGGCCAGCGTGAGATCCTTCTTCTCGCGATGCTCCTCCGAGAGTTCCTCATCCGCCTGAAAGATGACCGGACCACTTTTCAGTTTCTCACTACGCGTTGGTTTCGTGGGGTGACTGTTCATCGATCCGTTATCAATTCATCCTCTCTGCCGGCCGCTATCAGGCGCATCCAATTGTACCTGTTCCACGCGGCGGCAGGCGGGGGCGCACCGCATTTATTCGCATGCGTGCGAAGAGGCGGTAAAGGCGCCCCGCTCTTGGCAGTCTGACTCCGCGGATATGCTAATATCCGCGGCCATGCATGAACCTACACCGACAATCTCGCTGATCGCGGCGATGGCGCGCAACCGGGTTATCGGCCGCGGTAATCGGCTCCCCTGGCGCATGCCAGCCGATCTGCAGCGTTTCAAGCGCCTGACGATGGGCAAGCCGATGATCATGGGTCGGCGAACCTGGCAATCGCTGCCGGGCCTGCTGCCCGGGCGTCCGCATGTCGTGATCTCCCGCGACCACAGTTTCGATGCGCCGGGCGCCGACGTGGTGAACTCCGTGGAGGCGGCGCTTGCGCGCTGCGCAGGTGAACAGGAAGTGATGGTGATCGGTGGCGCTCAGCTCTATCGGCAGATGCTTCCGCTAGCCGCGCGTATCCATCTGACGCGCATCGAGGCGGATATCCCGGGTGATACCCTGTTTCCGGAGCTGGATCTGCAGCAGTGGCGGCAGAGCGGTCTGGAAAGGCATCCCGCCGACGACAGAAACCCCTACCCCTATACCTTTCTCGAGCTGATTCGGGTCGATCCTTAGCAATTTGAGAAAATCTTGCTGTCTCAGCGCCGGTGCCGCTCGACAAAGGCGAATCTTGCCCAGCTCACGCGGTACCAGATCCAGGTCAGCGCAGCGGTCAGGTAGTCGAACGGAGCGAAGTTGGTCAGTGGCCTGAAGATGTGGTCGTGAAGGCGCAGGAAGGGTTGTCTGGAACCGGTCGACCCCCTGTCGATCAGGACATCGAGAAAGAAGAACAACTGCCAGGCGTGGCCAAGGACATAGTGCCCTGTCGCACGCCAGCGCTGATGCGTGGCACGCAGACCGGCCTCACGGTTCAAACGATGGATCAGCGCGAAGATCGGTGCCAGCTGCAGCCTGCCGGTGCGGTCCTGGTTGCGATAGATGCAGTCGGCACCGTGAAAGAACGCTTCCAGTTCCATGCTGTGAAAGTTCATGATCAGCGCGGAAAGGATCATCCGCCTGCCCAGTCCCTCCTTTTCGAAGCGTCTGGCGGAGGTCTCCAGCACCCCCGGCAGCGTGATCCAGCGACCGCTTTGGCGCAACCGTTCCGCCAGGCGCTGGTCCTCCAGGAACCAGAGCGACTCGTCGAAGCCGCCCAGCTCCTCGAACAGGTGGCGTGACAGCAGAAAACCCTGGTCGCCGTTGGTGCACTCCGCACGGTTCAGCGTGCTTTTCCGCTCGTAGTAGCGGTAGGCGAGGCCGTTCCCGCTTCGGCTGCGTCGAAAGTGCAGTGCAAAGTGCCCGGCGACTCTATCGCACTCCAACGCGTCGATGCTCTCTTCGAGCGCTTGCAGCGCCCGTATCAGCTGGTCATCAGCGGTGAGCCGCGAGTCGGCGTGCAGGAACAGCAGGAATGGCGCCCGCGCCAGCTTTGCCGCCTGGTTCATCTGTCTGCCGCGCCCAGGCTCGGAGCGGCTCAGCTCGACACAGCGGCTGGACGCAACTGTTGCCGTGCCATCCCCGGAGCCGCCATCGGCAACGATGATCTGCAGATCGATATTGCGCTGTTGCCCTAGTTGATCGAGCAATGCGCCAAGCGAATCGGACTCGTTCAGTGTCGGGATGATGACGGCGAGCCGTGCCTCAGCGGATTCCATGAAACTCCTGCTCGGGTGTTGAATAGAGTTGTCGTGGATTCTATCCGAGCCGGTCGTTGCCAGCATTGCGATTTCCTTGATCTTTCTAAATGTGATTATCCCTTACTTGGTCAAGAATCTGCACTCTGGCGAGTCGCTCGGTCGATTTCGGCGGCGACACGGGACGACCGCTACGGCGGGATGCGGGTGCACGGCAAATGGCACGACACGGCAGGGTTCTTCTTTTTCTGGCTGCGGTGATAGTCGCACCGCGGCTCTGCGCCCTGCCGCCGATGCAGCTGTTTGTCGAACTGACGCCCACAGGTGGGGTGCTGAAGCCGGAGCCAGGGGTTTACGCCGGACCGGTGGTCATTGACAAAGCGATAACGGTCGATGGCGGCGGCAAGGTCACCATCGACGGTCAGGGTGAGGGTACGGTGGTGCAGCTCAAACGTGCGGATGGCGCGGTGTTGCGTGGTCTGAAGATCGTCAACTCCGGCGGCTCGCACGATCGTCTGGATGGCGCCATTCTGCTGGAGGACACCAACAACGCACTGATCGAACGGAACCTCATCGAAGAGGTGCTGTTCGGTATCAATCTACGCAAATCCTTCGACAACGTGGTGCGTGACAACAGCATCTCGTCGCGCGCGGATACGCCCAGCCTGCGCGGTGAGGGGCTGAGGGTCTGGTACAGTAGCGACAACCTGTTCGAGCGCAATCTGCTGCAGGGAGTGCGCGATATTCTGGTGATCAATTCGCCGGACAACCGTTTCGTCGGTAACCGCATCGCCGACAGCCGTATGGGGATGGAACTGGTCTTTTCACCCGGCAACCGGATTTTGGAGAACCGGTTTCAGCGTAATACCTCGGGGGTTGTCGGGATCTATTCGGATGATCTGCTGATTCGCGGCAACCACTTCACCCATATGCGAGCCAAAACCGGATCAGCGTTGGCGATCAAAGAGAGCTCCCAGGTGGTGATTGAACGGAATGAGGTGTTGCACTGCTCCGTCGGCCTGACCGTCAACGCCCCGGTGCACCCCGAGAATATCCTCTATCTGCGCAACAACCGCATCGCCTACAACGATGTGGCATTGTACTTCTATGGTGAGAAGGGTGGCCACGTAATCCACGGCAATCGCTTCGAGGGCAATATGACAGCGATCGCGGTCAGCGCGCCGACCAGCGCTCTGGCGAACGACTGGAGCGGCAACCACTGGGACGGTTATCAAGGGTTTGACGACGACGGCGACGGATTTGGCGACACCCCTTTCAGTATCTATCTATACTCGGATCGCATCTGGATGGACCGACCGATGACCCGCTTCTTCCGCGGCTCTCCGGTGTTGGAACTTATCGATTTCATGGAGCGGCTGGCACCCTTCTCCGCCCCCTTCCTGATCCTGCGGGACAATCGCCCGCTGATGTAGCGGACTACTCGTCGACGTCGTCGACGTCGATCTGCCCGGTCAGGCGTCGGCGGATATGCGACCAGGAGATGCCGGTCGCCAGGATCACGGCGACCATGATCAGTACGACGTATTGCAATACCAGCGTATCGCTGAGCGACAGCAGGTCGTAGCCGATCAGCAACCAGATGACAGCACCGAACAGCGCGCCAGCGAGGACCGCGCCGATGATGCCGAGCGAGCGTAGCGTGGCGCGCAGATAGATGGTCCAGCCGATCAGCAGGATCACACCGGAGAGGATCAGCAGCGGATCCAGTTTGTCCTGGCTCTCCATGAACCAGCGATACCAGTTGTACTTGGCCGGGCTGTAGGTGGCGAAGACCAGAACCAGTGCGAACAGGAATCTGATCAGATAGCCGCCCAGAGAGAAGCGTGAGTCTGCCATGCGGTTTTCCTTGGCCTTACCAGTGGCCGTTCGATTTGGCGCGAGTATAGGGAAGCACGTCCCGGTTTTCCACCGCCTTGCGGTTAACTGGAGCGGTGGGCGATCCGATGCTGGCCGCACGCCACCTGGATCAGCCTGGGGGGTTTGCGCTTACGCAACTGCAATGCGCTCAGGTGTCCGCCCCAGAGGCAGCCGCTGTCCAGTGCCCAGGTGTTTTCTGCGTGGTGGTAGCCCAGTGTCGACCAGTGTCCGAAGATTATCCGCTCGTCGCGGCTGGCGCGCCCCGGTACGCTGAACCAGGGCATTTTCCCCGCCGACTGGCTGCCGATAGGCCCCTTGTCACGCAGCGCCAGTACACCGCTTGGGTCGCAGTAGCGCAGACGGGTAAAGCAGTTGGTGATGAAGCGCAGCCGCGCCATGCCGCTCAGCGTGTCGTCCCAGAGGTCGGGTTTGTTCCCGTAAATGCGCATGCAGTAGTCACTGAAGCCGTCGCCCTGTAAACAAACTTCAACCTCCCGCGCCAGGCTGCGCGCGGTGGCGATACTCCATTGCGGCGCCAGGCCGGCGTGGATGATCGAATAGTTGAGCTTCTTGTCGCAGTGCATCAGCGGGCGGTGGCGCAGCCACAGCAACAACTCCTCCCGGTCCTGGGCGCGCAGGATCGACTGCAGCGAGTTGTCGCGGCCCAGGTGTTTGAGATTGCCCTCGGATATCGCCAGCAGGTGCAGGTCGTGATTGCCCAGTACGGTGATGGCCGCTTTACCGAGCCCTTTTACCAGGCGCAAAGTGGAGAGTGAATCCGGTCCGCGGTTTACCAGATCACCGGCGAACCAAAGCCGGTCCTTGTGCTGGTCGAACTTGATCTTATCGAGCAGCCTCAGTAGATCCGAATAACAACCCTGCAGGTCGCCAACTGCGTATACCGCCATCTTCGCGAACTCCTGCGTGCCGGCTGTTTCCGTCTATGGTGAGGGGCGTCAGTTCAGCGTGCCGGGGGTGGCGAGCGTGAACGGAGCGATGGGTGCGTCGAAATGGTCGCCGTTCTCGGCCCGCATCTGATAGCTCCCCTGCATGCTGCCAACCGGTGTCTCCAGTGTGGTCCCGCTGGTGTACTGGAACTCCTCACCGGGCTGCAGCAATGGCTGTTCGCCGACTACCCCCTCGCCGACCACCTCCTGAACCTTGCCGTTGGCATCGGTGATGATCCAGTGGCGATTGAGAAGCCGGGCGGCGCTGGATCCGGTGTTCCTGATGCTGATCGAGTAGGCGAAGACGAACAGGTTGTGTTCCGGGGCTGACTGGGACTCCACGTAGCTTGTGGTCACGTCGACGAGTATCTGGTTCATAGAGTGTGGGTTTAGCTTTGACTGATGGGGATATTGTGCAGCAATCGGGCGACACTCTCCAAGCAGAGGTTTGTCTGTTGCCACGGGAGGCGCTCAAGTGTGGGAATTAGTGGTCGCTAATCGGTCTGAAAGTCCCGGTATTTCAGAGGATTCCATGCTACGAGTTGTTCCGTTGCTGTTGCTGCTGCCGCTTGCCGTCGTGCAGGCGGAGGTGGATGATGCGCAGCGACTGACGGCAGCGGCACTGGCCGGCCGAATGGGCGAGGTCGAAAGCCTGCTGGCGCGTGGCGTCGATGTCAATGCGAAGAGTGGCGCTGGCCGACCCGCGCTGGTGCTCTGCGCGTTTCAGGGCAACCGCAAGACCCTGCTGGCGTTGCTCGCTGCCGGTGCCGATGTCAATGCGGTCGATGGTCAGGGCAACAGCGCGTTGATGGAGGCCTCCGCGCGAGGACACCTGTGGGTAATCGAAGAGCTGATCCTGGCAGGGGCGGATCTCAATCTGAAGAGTGCATCCGGGCGCACCGCGCTCGATCGGGCCAAACTGGGCAACCATCTGACCGTAGTCGAACGCCTGCAGGCGGCGGGGGCCGAGGAGGGCGGCGGTGATTAGCGCACCGCTTCAGAAAAAGCGGACTCGGGCCTACACTGATTGCGCCGGATCGGCTTATAATGGGCCGTTTTTTACACTACGGGCGTGCTGGTTGGACCGGCCATATTCGGAGTGAAGATTGGCGATGCAGAAACGTGGCAACCACAAACACAGAAAGCCTGACTTTCTGCTGGTGCTGTTTACGGTGGTCGGACTGGCGACGGCCGCGACACTCACACTGCATGTGCATGCACTCTCTTCCACCTCCGGTGCGGTCAACGAGATGATCGCCACCTATCTGAAACGCTAGCTTTCAAGAGTCGCGGTTTGCAGTTCTGACCTTTCGCGCCGCCCCATTCACAATCCATCAAGTGATCGAACCATGAGCAGCAGAATTCGTGTTGGCGTCATCGGTGTCGGGTACCTTGGGCGCTTCCATGCGCTGATCTACTCGCGCATGTCCGATGTGGAACTCGTCGGTGTCGTCGACAGCGATGCGGCCAGGGCTCAGCAGGTGGCGGCCGAGGCCGGCTGCCGCGCATTCGCCAGCGGCGAGGAGTTGGCGCCTCATATCGATGCCGTCAGCATCGTCGTTCCGACCTCTTCCCATCTCGATGTGGCGCGGCCGCTATTGGCAGCCGGAGTGCACATGCTGATGGAGAAGCCGATCGCCTCGACGCTGGCGGAGGGGGAGGAGATCGTCCGTCTGGCCGACGAGGCGGGGGTGCTTCTGCAGATCGGACATCTCGAACGTTTCAACGCCGGCGTGATGGCGTTGGCAGGGCGTATATCGAAACCACGGTTCATCGAGGCGCATCGCATGAGCGGTTTCGTCGCGCGGGCCACCGACGTCGACGTCGTCTCCGATCTGATGATCCACGATATCGATATCATTCTGTCGCTGGTGAACGCTGAGATCAGCGCGATCTCAGCAGTCGGCACGCCGGTGCTTACCCCCCATGTGGACATAGCCAACGCACGTCTGGAATTCGACAATGGCACGGTGGCGAACGTGATCGCCAGCCGGGTATCGGAGCGCACCATGCGCCGTATCCGGGTGTTCGAGGAGAATCGCTACGAGTCGCTCGACTTTATCGAGCAGCGCATCGATACCGCCTTTCCGCGCGAGCGGGCCGGGGAGGCTTGGCCGGAGGTGGTGACCGAGCGGGTCGAGGTGGAGGCGGTCAAGCCGCTGGACGCGGAGATCGCCGCTTTTGTCGCCAGTGTCCGAAGCGGCACCCTGCCGCTGGTCAGCGGCCGCGTCGGGCAGAAGGCGCTGGAAGTGGCGTTGAACGTGAAAGCCGAAATTCTCTCCCGGCTGGAGCGGGGTATCCGCTGACGACGGACTAGGCTCAGAGCTCCTGCAGTTCCAGGTCTGTGAACAGCGCGTCGCGCTCCTGCTGCGAAGGCGCGGCGACTGCAGCATCGACCGTCTCTCGCGTCAGGTGGCTGGCGAAAAGTTCTATGAAATCATAGTGGTAGCCGTACAGGAACAGGCTGGGTCTGAAGCCCAGGCGTGTGATGCTGTGCGGAAAGAGCATGCTGGCATCCAGCGCGCAGAGCGTCGTATCCAACTCGGGATCGAACGCCATGCGTGCCAATATGCCGACTCCCAGCCCCAGCTTGACATAGGTCTTGATGACGTCGGCGTCGGTGGCTGTCAGCACCACCTGAGGCTTGAGCCCCTGTGCGCGGAACGCGCGATCGAGCTGCGCGCGGCCGGTGAATCCGAATACATAGGTGACGATCGGGTATTTCGCCAACGCGGCCAGCGTCAGTTTTTTCTGTTGCTGCAGCGGATGTCCGCATGGTGTGACGATAGCCCGGTTCCAGAAATAGCAGGGCATCATCACCAGATTGCCGAAATCCGCGGTTGCTTCGGTGGCGATAGCAAAATCGACGGTGCCGCTGGCGGCCATCTCCGAGATCTGCTCCGGGTTACCCTGGTGCATCTGCAA
>JAGRGU010000025.1:0-22381 GCA_020445335.1 Gammaproteobacteria bacterium | reverse complement strand
GCCTGCGTGTGGGTGGTGGCGATCGACAGACTGCCGCTGTCGGGCGAGCTGAATTCACGAGCCGCATCCTTGATCGCCTCCACACCGTCCAGCACCTGCTCGACCCGCGTGATGATCGCCTTCCCGGCCTCCGTGACTGCCGAAAGCTGGCGCCCGCTGCGTTCGAAGATACGCACTCCGAGCTCCTCCTCCAGCAGGCGGATCTGCTTGCTGATGCCAGGTTGCGAAGTGAATAGCCTTTCCGCTGCTGCGGTGATGTTCAAATCGCTCTGCGCGACTGCAAGCAGGAATTTAAGTTGCTGTAACTTCATGCGCTTGCATTTCCTGGGTCTGCTGCCTCCATATACTAATCAAATATATCTATAGAATAAAAAAATATTTTATTGAAAGAGGTGGCGGACCTATAGTAGCTCCCAAGAGTGGCGGGCTTCAGCCGTAATTGCCGGCCAGATCGACGGAGATTGCACATGTTTGCAGTAAATAATTCGATTGACCGGAAGTTTGATGCGGGCAGCACGGGTGACGCGCTGTTGCTGGATGAGGAGGGGTTTCTCCTCGATCCATCGCTGTGGAGCGAGCACAGCGGCCAGATGCTCGCCGATCTGCGCGGCGTCGGTCGCCTGACGCGTGAGCATTGGACGGTGATCCATTTCGTTCGCGATCGTTATCTGCGTTTGGGCGCAATACCTCCGATGCGTCGTATCTGCAGAAGTAGCGCGTTGAGTCGCCGTGATATCAAGAGGATGTTCGGCAGTTGCCTGGAGGTCTGGAGAATCGCCGGCCTGCCCAATCCAGGCGAAGAGGCCAAGTCCTACATGGGCTGAACCCCTGCAAAGATTTTCACCTCCCTTCGCCCGGCTTTGCCGGGCTTTTTTTATTCTGCGGCGAGCGCCATCTGCCAGGCGTACTCTAAGGCTGCCTGAAGGCTTCCGCCGGTGGCCCGACCGGTGCCGGCGATATCCAGCGCCGTGCCGTGGTCGACCGAGGTGCGGATGATCGGCAGCCCGAGGGTGATGTTGACCGCCCGACCGAAACCCAGGTGTTTCAACACCGGCAATCCCTGGTCGTGGTACATCGCCAGCACTGCGTCGGCCTGTGCCATGTAGGCAGGGGTGAACAGGGTGTCGGCGGGGAGTGGTCCGAGGATCTTCATGCCTTCGCCGCGCAGCCGTTCGAGCACCGGAGCGATGATTTCGATCTCTTCGTGACCGAGGTGCCCCCCCTCGCCCGCGTGCGGGTTGAGGCCGGTTACCAGTATGCGCGGCTGGTGGATATCGAATCGATGCTGCAGATCCGCGTGCAGCGTGCGCATAACCCGCAACAGCAGATCGGGTGTGATTGCGTCGCTGACCTTGCGCAGCGGCAGATGGGTGGTGGCCAGCGCGACCCTGAGCCCGGGGCAGGCGAGCATCATCACCGGCTGGCCGCCGGTGAGCGCTGCGATGAATTCTGTATGTCCGGTAAACGCGATTCCCGCGTCGTTGATGATCCCCTTGTTCACCGGTCCGGTGACCATGGCCGAAAACTCGCCGCTGAGGCACCCTTCGACCGCTGTCGTCAGCGTCTGCAGGACATATCCGGCGTTGCCGGGGTCGAGCCTGCCTGCCACCGACTCCACGGCCACAGCTTGAGGTAGTATGCTCAACTCGCCCGGCTTGCAGGTTACGTCGTGGTTGCTGCTGTCGTAAGCGACGGGTTCCAGTGAAACTCCAAGGAGCGCGGCCCGCTGCAGCAAGAGCTGCGGATCGCAGACTGCCACCACCGGTATCTCCCGCGCATGCTGAGCCAGGCCGATCGCCAGATCGGGTCCGATGCCGGCGGGTTCGCCGGGTGTAAGCAGCAGCGGTTTAACCGCGCTGGATACTTCAGGCATCGTCCAGCATCGTGAGGATGAATGCCTCGTCCTTCAGCCTGCGCAGATAGAGTTCGCTCTCTTCGTTGAACTTGCGCTGGCGGATCGCCGCGCGGGCACCCGCCTTGACAACCTCTTCGGTGCTGTCGTGCTTGCGACGCTCAAGCACCTGCACGATATGCCAGCCGAAATCGGTCTGAAAGGGCTGGCTCAGCTCGCCCGGTTGCAGCTTGTTCATCTGCTCTTCGAAGCGCGGTACCAGATCACCGGCGGTGACCCAGCCCAGTTCCCCCCCTTTGATCGCGGTTGTCTTGTCATCGGAGTGGGAGCGCGCCAACGGTGCAAAATCGTCACCTCCGAGAATCCGCTGTCGCAGCTGCTGCAGGCGGGTCTGGGCATCTTTGTTGGAGGTGATCTCGTTGGTGTTGATCAGGATATGGCGAACCCGGGTCTGGTCGATGATATGACGCTCGCCACCCTTGTAGTCGACCAGCTTGATTATGTGGTAACCGCTCGGGGACTGAATTGGCGCACTCACCTCGCCGCGCGCCATCTTGTCGACGATATCGACAAACAGTGACGGCAGCTGGTCGCTCTTGCGCCAGCCGAGATCGCCGCCCTCCAGCGCCTGCCGACCATCCGACTCGGTCAGCGCGAGGGAGGAGAACTCTTCACCCTGTTGCACTCGTTCCGCCAATCGCGCCGCTTTTTCGCGCGCCTGCTCCAATTGCTCGGCCGAACTCCCCTCGTCGATGGCGACAAGAATATGCAGCAGGTGGTAATCGGTGCGGCCTGAAAGATTTTTCTGGCGTGAATTGAAGGTCGCCAGTTCCTGGTCGGAGACGCGAATCTTGCGCATCACCTCTCGATCCAGCAGCTGGCGTTGGGTGAGCTGCTCGCGTACGCTCTGGCGGTAGCTGTCGAAACTCATCCCCTCCGATTCGAGCACGGACCTGAATTCGCTCAGGGTGAGGTTGTTTTCACGGGCGATGTTGCCAATAGTCTGCGCCAGCACATCCTCTCCGATGGTGATACCGAGTGCCTGCGCGCGTGCCATCTGCAGTTTTTTCAGTACCAGACGCTCGAGCACCTGGCGCTCGAGCACATTGCGCGGCGGAATCTGCGCGTTGCGCTGGCGCAGCGTGCTGAGAATTCTGGTTGTCTCCTGCTCCAACTCGCTGCGCACCACGACATCCTCGTCGACGATCGCCACGATCTGGTCGAGCGGTTGTACCTCGGCGCGCAGAGCGCCGCTGCAGAGCAGCGCGGTCGAAACAACCAGCAGTAGAAAATTGGCCAATGCGCGACTTGTCATAGGGTATCTCTGGTGCTTTGCGGCATTATCTGTTGGCACGGTAACCGGCGATGTTGTCTTCAAGGAACTGGTCGTCGGCCCTGCCCCAGCCACCGAGACCCTTGAGCTGGAATTGTACAAGAATCGAGTTGACCGGATCATCCTCGACGTCGGTCAGCAATTGCTGACCGATCAGCCGAACCCGCCAGCAGCAGCTGTCGTATTCTAGCCCCGCAAAAGCTCTGGTGGTCTCCTGGTAGAGGTGTGAGTAGGTCCAGCGCCCGACCATGCTCCAGCGGCTCCCGAGCGGCCAGCGCGTGGAGAGATCGGTCTGATCGACGCTGTCACGGGTGTAGTAGTAGCCGAGATTGAAGAGTCGCTCACTGTCGTCGTTGTAGCGCATTGAGAAAGAGCCCCGCTCGACCTGGTCGTTGCTGGCGTGGGGATCCCACTGCAGCCCGGCGCTGAAACGCCAGTTATCGCTCGGATTGGCCGACAGCTCGGCGGCCAAGGAGGAGCTGCTCTCCTCGTTGACGGTGCTACCGGAGAGCTGAACCTCACGGTCGCGGAAGTAGAAGATCTGGCCGATGCTGAGACGCAGCCGCTCGCTACCGCTCGCATCGCTGATGATGCGTGTCGTCAGCGCGGCGGTTAGCTGGTTGGCGTCGCCAACCCGGTCGCTGCCGTTGAATCTGTTGTCGCGGAACAGGCTGGAGAAGTTGAAACTGGCGGCCGAGCTGTCGAAATTGGGTATTTCGGACTGGTCGTCGTGCGGGGTGTAGAGGTAGAACAGGCGCGGTTCCAGAGTCTGGGTGATCGCCTCACCCAGCCAGCTTCCACTGCGGTCGAAAAAGAGCCCGCCGTCCAGGCTGAGCGTGGGCAGTACCCGGTCCGGATCGTCCGCTAAGCCGGCGCCCTGGTTCTCCAGCGCATAACGGGTGTAGCGCAGCGACGCCCTGGGCGTCAGGAAACCCCAGCTGCGGGTCAGCGGCAGGCTGACGCCCGGCTGGAGGTCGAAGCGGTGTCCCTGGACTTTGTTGTCGTCACTGTGATCGAAGCGCACGTATTCGGAGCGCAGGTGGTAGTTGAGACCGTAGTGCTGGCGCGGTTTGTTGAGTTCGAAAAGCAGTTGCGGCAGCCGGTGATAGGGGCGGCTGCTGAGGCTGATGGTATCGTCAATGGTCTGGTAGTACTGCGTCATGCCGGTCAGTTTCCAGTCATCACCCTGATAGCTGAGGACGCCGACCCTCTCCAGATGGCGCGCACTGGTCACCGCCAGGCTATCTCCAAGGTCATCCAGATAGTCGTTGTCCGAAGCGTAGTTGATGTCGAATCTGTAGTTCCAGCCTGGTCGCAGGTCGCCGCTGCCGAGCGTGGAAAACGCGCCGCGGGTGCTGTTCGTGCGATCCTCGACCTCGCGGTCATCGGGCAGGATCTCGGCCCGCACCTCGCCTTCGTGGCTCGGCAGCAGGTAGCGGAACTCACCTGCCAGCATTGCACCGCGCTTGCTCAGCACACGCGGCGTCAGCGTGGCGTCGAAGTTGGGCGCGATGTTGAAGTAGTAGGGGATGGATACATCGGCACCATTCCGGTCGCTGTGGCCGAATGAGGGGTAGAGGAAACCGGATTTGCGGCGATCGTCGATTGGAAAAGTGGCGTAGGGAAGATAGAGGAACGGCACGCCCATGAAGCGGACTTTGGCGTGGTGCGCCGTTCCGGTGCCTGATTCACGGTCGATCTCCAGGTGCTCGGCCTGCAACTGCCAGCTGTTCTCACCGGGTCGGCAGGTGGTGTAGTCGATCTCCTTGAAATGGGTCAGCTGCTTGCTCTTGATGTCGGCTGATCTGGCGTTGCCACGGGCACCGCGATCGGAGAGGCGATAGGAGACCCCTTCAAGCTCTCCCTGGTCGGTGGCGAGTTCGAAATGGCCCCGTTCGGCGGATAGTCTCAGACCGGGACGCTCCAGGTAGACGTTACCGCTCGCATCCATGGTCTCCGAATCGCGCGCGTAGCTGACGCTGTCCGCCTCCAGCAGGCTCTCGTCCTGCAGTACCTCCACCCCGCCCTGGAGCAGGATGCGGTTCTCGTTCTGCTCGATCAGTGCGCCCTCGGCATCGACCAGCATATGGTTCGCCGGTGCTGGCGTGAAAGTCGGTGCCGCGCTCTGTGGCCAGGGGTAGCACTGATTCCAGTCTAGCCCGCGATCGATATCGGCCCCAGCGGAGCGGCTTGTGGGATACTGCCGGGGGGCGGTTTTATCGGACACAGCTGCGCTGGAGGTCTCCTGCGCATCTACTGCGGCCTTCGCCGCTGCCTCACCCCTTGCTTCTGCCACGCTGTCGGCTGCTTCCGCTTCCGCCCTTGCCTCTGCCTCCGCCTTGGCCCGGGCTGCTGCTTTCGCCTCTGCTGCTGCCCTCGCCTCTGCCGCTGCCTTAGCTCTTGCAGTGGCTGCCGCTTCTGCCTCCGCCCTGGCTTTTGCCTCTGCCTCTGCCTCTGCTTTGGCGGCGGCTGCCGCTTCGGCTTCCGCTCTGGTCCTTGCCTCTGCCGCTGCCTTTGCTCTTGCATTGGCTGCCGCTTCTGCCTCTGCCCTGGCTCTTGCTGCTTCTGCTGCGGCGGCTTTATCTTCAGAAGGCTGCGCAGCGGCGCCGGCCCGCTCTTCAGGGACGGCAGCTGCGGAAGCCCCGGTTGCGGTTGAGCGCTCGGCCGGTGGGGGTGACGCCTGTCGTGGTGCCTGTGGAATGCCGATTTCGGCAGGGGAGGGCGGGGCGCCGCTGCAGACCCAGCCTCCATCACTGGTGGGTTGGCAATCCCATCCCGCCGGAGCGTCGTATGTGTAGGTCAGCAACAGGCCGCTGAGAAGCGGCGGAAAAAACCATCTCTTTCCGTGCACTGGGCGATCCAATTCGTAATTGCGGGTTGGCGAACGGGCTCTAAAGTCGCATAGAATTGCATTTTCTTCAATGGTTTCGCAAAGGTAATTAGACGGTGACTGAACGTGAGGCGGCGCTGCAAGCATGGCTCGGAGAGCGTCTGGGCGCGGAGGATTTCAAGTTGCGGTTGCTCTGCGGTGACGCCAGCTTCCGGCGCTATTTTCGCGTCGAGGGGGGGAGCGGTGAGCGCTGGATCGCGATGGATGCACCACCCGAGAAGGAGCAGAGCGATACATTTGTCGAGATTGCCGAGCGTCTGGCGGCGCACGGGTTACACGTTCCCAGGATTCACGCAAAATCGCTTGCGCAGGGTTTTCTGCTGCTGGAGGACCTTGGCTCAGTGCACTATCTGGACGCGCTGGACGAGCGGAGCGCAGGTACGCTCTACGGTGACGCGCTGGCGGCGCTGGCGACGATACAGTCGTGCGTTCCGAATGCTGATCTGCCGCCATACGACCGTGCCATGCTGATGCGGGAGATGGCACTGTTCCGCGAGTGGCTGCTGGAACGCATGTTGGGACTTAGCCTGGATCAGGGTGAGGCTGCCGCGCTCGATCGGATCTGTGCGCTGTTGGCCGACAACGCACTGGCGCAGCCGACAGTCTGCGTGCTGCGGGATTACCACTCGCGCAATCTGATGGTGTGCGATTCGGCCAATCCCGGTATTCTCGATTTCCAGGATGCGGTCAACGGGCCGGTGACCTACGATCTGGTCTCGCTGTTGCGCGACTGCTATATCGCCTGGCCGCGGGCGCGGGTGAGGCAGTGGGCCTGGGAGTACTTCGATCTCGCGTGCCGCTCCGGGATATTGCGCAGTGCCGACAAGCCCGCCTTCCAGCGCTGGTTCGACCTGATGGGCGTGCAACGGCATCTCAAAGCGGCCGGTATCTTTGCCCGCCTGGATGCCAGGGATGGCAAGCCCGGCTACCTCAAGGATATACCGCGCACCCTGGAGTATGTGCTGCAACTCGAGGATGAGTACCCCGAGCTGGCGACGCTCTGCCGGCTGATCGAGCGGGTGCTGGTGGCGTTGGCGAGGGTATAGCAGCCCGCCACCGTCAACAGCTGGGTTTTCAGTTGGCTTCGCGTTCGCGTGCGACCGCGCGGTAGCCGATGTCGGTGCGGTAGTAGGCGCCGGGCCAGGCCACCTGCGCTACCAGTTCGTAGGCCCTGGCCTGGGCCTCAGCCACGTTGCCGCCGAGCGCGGTGGCACAGAGTACCCGCCCACCGGCCGTCAACACGCGGCCATCCATGGTGCGCGTGCCGGCGTGGAATACCTTGGCGTCGGCGCGCGTATTTTGCGGCAGATCCTCGATCAGTTCGTCCTTACGGTAGCTGCCGGGATAGCCTGCGGCGGCCAGCACCACGCCCAGCGATGCGCGCGGATCCCACTCCGCCCGCTCCCGGTCCAGACGCCCCTCGAGCGCCGCCAGACAGTGCGCCACCAGGTCCGACTTCATGCGCAGCATGATCGGTTGAGTCTCAGGGTCACCGAAACGGCAGTTGTACTCCAGCACCTTGGGTGTGCCCTCGGCGTCAATCATCACTCCGGCGTAGAGGAAGCCTGTGTAGGGCATGCCTTCGGCGGCCATGCCCGCTACCGTCGGTTCGATCACCTGCTGCATGATACGCCGGTGCATCTCGGCGTCGACCACCGGCGCCGGCGAGTAGGCGCCCATGCCGCCGGTATTGGGGCCCTGGTCGCCGTTGTCACGCGCCTTGTGGTCCTGGGAGCTGGCCATCGGCAGGATATTGCTGCCGTCGGCCATGACGATGAAGCTTGCCTCCTCGCCCCGCAGGAACTCTTCGATGACCACCCGGTGACCGGCGTCGCCGAACCGGTTGCCCGCCAGCATCTCATCGATCGCGGCTTCGGCGCTCGCCATATCCTGCGCCAGAATCACGCCCTTGCCGGCGGCCAGGCCGTCCGCCTTGATGACGATCGGTGCGCCAACCTGGTGCAGGTAGGCCAGCGCCTCCTCGCGGTCGGTGAAGCTGCCATAAGCGGCGGTCGGAATCGCGTGCCGGGCCAGAAAGGCTTTGGTAAAGGATTTCGACCCTTCGAGCTGGGCGGCCGCCTTGGAGGGGCCGAAGCATTTCAGCCCGGCTTGGCAGAAGCCGTCGACCACGCCCAGCACCAGTGGCACCTCCGGACCGACGATCGTCAGTCCGATCTGCTGTGCGCGGGCGAAAGCCACCAGTTCGTCGATCTGCTCGACAGCGATCGGGACATTGGTCAGCTTGGGTTCCAGTTCGGTGCCGGCGTTGCCAGGCGCAACGAAGACACGCTCGCAGAGCGGGGATTGCGCCGCTTTCCAGGCCAGCGCATGCTCTCTGCCGCCGCCTCCGATAATCAATATGTTCATGTTCGCTTCTGCCTTGAATTTCGATCCGGTATGGGTTTTTACAGCTGCCGGGCGTGATCAGCGGTAGGCGGTTACGCCCCGCTGGCTACGCCTGAAGAAGGCGAGGATCAACGCTGTCTCGGCGCTATGATCGACTTGCTCCAGCCGGGTCAGCGCCTGTCCGATGTTTTCACCGGCATGGTAGATCTCGCGGTAGATGCTCTTGATCGCTCTGCGCGCCTCGGCGGAGAAGCCGGCGCGGCGCAGGCCGACGCTGTTGATGCCCGCGACTCTGGCGGGATTGCCATCGCCGATGGTGTAGGGGGGGATATCTTTAACGATCTTGGCACAGCCGGCGACCATCACCCGGTCGCCGATGCAGGCGAACTGGTGAATCGCCGCCAGACCGGAGATGAAGACGTGATCGCCGATGGTGACGTGGCCCGCCAGCACCGAGCCGTGCCCGAGCACGTTATGGTCGCCGATGATGCAGTCGTGCCCGGCGTGGAAATTGCCCATGAAGTAGTTGCCGTTGCCGATCAGCGTGCCGGCATCGGTTTTTACTCCACGGCTGATGTTGACCCCCTCCTTGAAATGGTTGTCATCACCTATCAGCAGAGGTCTGGAGCGCTCCGGGGTGAAGCTGAGGTCCTGTGGTTCGCACCCCAGCAGAGCGCCGTGACAGACGCGATTGTTGGCGCCCAGCCGGGTGCCGCTGAAAATGCGCGCATGGCTCTCGATGCGGCATCCGGCGCCGATCACGGTATCCGCCTCGACGATGGCGTAAGGGCCGACCTCCACGCTGTGGTGAAGCTCGGCACCGGCATCGATCAGCGCGGTGGGATGGATCCGGCTCATGGGCACGACGGGTTCCGCGGGCAGGCCCGGCTCAGTGGCGGAAGTGGCGCATGCCGGTGAAGAGCATCGCGATATCGTGCTCGTCGGCAGCGGCAATCACCTCCTCGTCGCGCATCGATCCACCCGGTTGTATCACTGCGCGGATGCCCGCCGCCGCCGCGGCGTCTAGGCCGTCGCGGAAGGGGAAGAAGGCATCCGAGGCCATCACCGATCCTGGCACCACGAGGCCGGCCTGTTCTGCTTTAATGCCGGCGATACGTGCCGAGTTGATGCGGCTCATCTGCCCCGCGCCGACACCGATGGTCATGTTGTCGCGGCCGTAGACGATGGCATTGGACTTGACAAATTTGGCCACCCGCCAGGTGAAAAGCAGATCGGATATCTCCTGCTCGCTGGGTGCGCGCCTGGTGACGACTCTGATCTCTTTGGAGAGCTGCAGATCGGCATCCTGGACCAGCAGTCCACCATTGACGCGCTTGTACTCGAGCCGGTGAATCAACTCCGAATCCCAGGCTCCGCACGCCAGCAGACGCACATTTTTCTTCTCTTTGACCGCTTCCAGGGCGCCCGTCGAGACGCTGGGAGCGATGATCACCTCGACGAACTGGCGCTCGATGATCGCCCGCGCGGTCGCCTCGTCCAACTCCTGGTTGAAGGCGATGATGCCGCCGAAGGCCGACTCGGGATCGGTGCTGAAGGCGCGTTCGTAGGCGTCTTTGAGATCCTTGCCGAGAGCGACGCCGCAGGGGTTGGCGTGCTTGACGATGACGCAGGCAGGACCTTCGCTGAACTGTTTCACGCACTCCAGCGCGGCGTCGGTGTCGCCGATGTTGTTGTACGAGAGCTCTTTGCCCTGCAGTTGTCGAGCGGTCGAAATGCAGGACTCCGGTTGTTCGCTCTCGATGAAAAAGGCCGCCTTCTGATGCGGGTTCTCTCCATAGCGCATGTTCTGCACCTGCTTGAACTGCAGATTGATGGTGCGCGGAAAGTCGCTGGTTTTGCCGCCAAGACGGGCGCCCAGGTAGTTGGCGATGGCACCGTCGTAGCCGGCGGTGTGTTCGAAGGTCTTGGCCGCCAGGTCGAAGCGGGTGTCGGCGCTGACCGTACCGTTGTGCTCGTCCATCTCCTGCAGAATGCGCGCATAGTCCGCGGCATCCACCACCACGGTGACGTCGGCATGGTTTTTGGCGGCGGCGCGCAGCATCGTCGGTCCACCGATATCTATATTCTCGATCGCGGTGCCGAGGTCGCAGTCGGGATTGGCGACCGTCTGCGCGAACGGATATAGGTTGACCACGATCATATCGATGGGCGCGATATCATGTGCCTGCATGACCACATCGTCGGTGCCGCGGCGGCCGAGGATGCCACCATGGATCTTCGGGTGCAGAGTCTTGACGCGCCCGTCCATCATCTCGGGGAATCCGGTGTGGTCCGAAACCTCGGTAACAGCGATACCGTTCTTACTCAGCAGGCGTGCCGTGCCGCCGGTGGAAAGAAGCTCGACACCGCGTTGGTGCAGGGCGCTGGCAAACTCCAGCACTCCGGTTTTGTCTGAGACGCTGATCAGGGCTCGGCGGATTGAAGGCATGAGATTCTCGCAAATATTTAAGGTTAAACGGCTGACCCTCGAGGCGACCTGGTGGGAGTCGTCGCGTTATCGGCCTGGACCGCTCGTTCAGTCCAGATGATAGAGGTTCAATTTCTTGCGCAGCGTGCTGCGGCTGATGCCGAGCAGTGCGGCTGCTTTGGTCTGGTTTCCCTCGGTGTATTTCATGACCGTCTCGAACAGCGGCGACTCCACCTCCGCCATAACCATTTGGTAGAGACCGTCGGCGCTGTAACCATCCAGCTGATTGAAGTAGCTGGTCAAGGCATCGCGTACGCATTCGCGCAGCGGCTCCTTGGTTTTGTTGTTGGCCACCGAGAAGGCCACCGTCCGCCCCTCCCCCTGATACATGGCTTCACTCTTCATGCAGCCCTCTCCCTTGTGTTGCCCAGCCGTACGAAGAAGCGTTCGCCAAGCTTCATCTGATCGTCGGCCGAGTCGGTTGTATTGATCTGTTTTCTAAGTGCGGCGCTCTGCGCGTGACCGCGGGTGTACCAGGCGATATGTTTGCGCGCGATACGCACCCCCTGCTGCTCACCGTAAAAGCTGTAGAGGCTCTGCAGGTGGCGTTTGAAAACCCCTCCCTGCCACTGTGGCGACGGCTCCGGAAGCAGTTCGTCGTTGCCGAGGTAGTGGGCTATTTCTTGGAAGATCCACGGCCGTCCCCGCGCTGCCCTGCCGATCATCAGCGCATCGGCACCGGTCTGCGCCAGTACCTGTGCGGCTTTCTGCGGGCTGTTGATATCGCCGTTGGCGATCACCGGTATGGAGACCGACGCCTTGATCCGGCGGATGGTGTCGTACTCGGCCTGCCCGGAGAAGCGGCAGGCGCGGGTGCGCCCGTGCACTGCGATGGCAGCTATACCCGACTGCTCGGCGATGCGCGCGATGCTGACCCCGTTGCGCTGAGACGGTTCCCAGCCGGTGCGGATCTTCAGCGTGACAGGAACATCGACCGCGTCGACCACGGTCTCGAGGATCCTTGCCACCAGACCCTCGTCTCGCATCAGTGCGGAGCCTGCGGCCACCCGGCAGACTTTTTTGGCGGGGCAGCCCATGTTGATGTCGATGATCTGGGCGCCCCGGTCGGCGTTGATTTTGGCAGCGTCGGCCATGGTGGCCGGATCGGCGCCTACGATCTGCACCGAAATAGGCCCGCTTTCGCCGCTGAAGTCGAGCCTTTTGAGTGATTTGCGACTGGCCCAGAGCGAGGAGTTGGAGGCGACCATCTCGGATACGGCGAGTCCGGCGCCCAGCTCGCGGCAGAGCTGGCGGTAGGGGCGATCGGTAATGCCGGCCATGGGGGCAAGAATCAGATTGCTTGGCAATTGGTAATGGCCGATTCGCATCGATCAAGTGCATCCAGGTTGCGATTAAGGGTTGCCGCGCTTGGCGCCTTGGCGCTTCTCTTCCTCTCCCCGGATGACGCATCTCCGCTTTTTCAGGCTCCTCGACAGCGCCCGCGGAGGGCCGGACACAGGGCCGCAAAACCGGGTGAAATCAGGGGGAAAGGCCGGACAGTTTACGCCGAAACCAGGGGCAGTCAAAGTCGAAATTACTGCTTCTTTGCGGGTTGCTTTCGTGTTGATTTTAGGAACTGGCGCTTGTCGGTTGAAACTTGGAAAGTTTTTGTCGGAAGCGCTGTTTTAAAGCCTATTCCACTGATCGTCGATCGCCTGGCGGACCACCATGGCCAGCTGCCAGCGAGCCAGTCAGTGTGTACGGGCGCTAAAGAAAGTCGATGATGAAAGCGGTAATCTGGCGCCCGGGATCGCGCAACGCCATCTCCACGTCGACCGATGCGCCGGCGGCCATCAGCTGCTGTGGCGTTGCGGGCGGCGTGCGCAGGTACTCTGAGGGTTGGAAGCGGCGCCTGGCCGAGAGTCGCTCGTTCAGATCGTAGAGACTGAGCTGCAGCTGGGGGTAGCGCTGGGCGAATCTTGCGTCGTTGCGGAATGTCAGACGGATCTGCAGCGCCTGATCGTTGGCCGGATGCGTGCTCACACTGCGTTCGCTGATCCTGAAACCCTGTGGCTCATGCCAGGGGGGAAGGGTGCAGTCGAGCTCTGCGCAGGCGACCTCAAGCAACTCCCTGAGCTGCGGATGGTGCAGCAGCGCATCGCGTGAGAACCACGCCAATTGCCCCAGCGCCAGAACGATTGCGGCCAGGATCGCCAGCGACCAGAGTAGCGGGTGGCGGTTACCGGCTCTGCGCACGGTGCGGGGCTGAAGGTGGGGTGGCAGCTCATCTGCCATCGCCGCCGGCGCGGGGTGGGTGTCGGCCGCTTGCTCTGTTGCTGCCAGCCGGTCGTCGCGTGCGGGCCCGTGCTGTGACTGCTGCCCGCCAGGTGACGGTTCGTCGCTCGGGGCGGTATCCGACCGCGGCGGGTCGTGCGTGGCTGTCCCATTACCAGCCTGTACGTCGTCCAGTTTGCGATTGAGCTCGGCGAACTCCTCTTCGACAGAGGCGATCTCCTCGAACAGCTCATTCAACGAAAAACCGCCGTTCGTGCCCTCGTCCCCCTGTGCCGGAGGGGGTGTTTCCGTGCTCTGCGTCGGAGACAGCAGATGTTTGCGCGCGTTGAATATGTTGTCGCAGCAGGAGCAGCGCGCCTGGCCACTGGCGGCATTCAGCTGCTGCTGCTGGATTTCATACAGTGTCTGGCAGTGTGGGCAGCGCGTCTGCAAGAGCGTGACTCTGGCGGTCGGAGAGTGGAATAGGGGAATTCTATGCCAAACCGGCAGTGCCGCGCAGCCCGCTTCAGCGTTTGACCCCTTCGATCAGCGCCCAGTCGCCCTCGACCTCCGGCGGCCGTATATCGAAGTGACTCTTGTATACCTTGCTGACCTCGGCCACCTGCGGCAGCAGCAGTCCGGAGAGAATGATGCGGCCGCCATTTCTGGTGCGCGATGCCAGCAGCGGCTCGAGTTCGATCAGTGTGCCTGCGAGAATGTTGGCGATCACCAGATCCTGCTTCGACTCGGGGGTCGCCGTGGAGTGCAGGACCTGCAGCCCCCCCAGTACACCGTTCTTATTTGCGTTTGCCCGGGTCGCCTCCAGCGCCTGGGGATCATGGTCGACCGCCACCACCCGCGCCGCGCCCAGCCGGAGCGCCGCCACCGCGAGAATGCCCGAACCGCAACCGAAATCCATCGCCGTGATGCCGGCGAGCGGATGGCGCGCCAGCCAGCGCAGACAGAGCGCGGTCGTGGGGTGGGTTCCGCTGCCGAAGGCGAGTCCGGGATCGAGGTCGATGAAGATCCCTTCGCTGGCCTCGGGGCGCTGGCCGTCCGGACAGATCCAGAGCGATTCGCCGAACCGCATCGGCTGGAAGTCATCCAGCCAGGTGCGCTCCCACTGACGCTCCGGCAACTCCTCCAGCTGCAACTCCAGAGCGCTGTCGGTGTGCAGCGCGCGGCTGATCTCGCCGCGCAGCCAGTCCGGGTCCGTTGCGCCATCGAAGAGACCGGTGACGCGGGTGCGCTGCCACAGCGGCAGTTCACCCGGCGCCGGTTCCAGCAGCGCTTCGTCGGCGGCATCGCCAAGCGTCACCGACAGCGCGCCGAGGTTTTCGAGCAGCAGCTCCAGCAGCGGAGCGCGCGTCTTATCGGTGGTGAGGTGGAGCTGCAGCCAGGGCATCGTTGGTCGGCGGTGCTTCTCTGCTTGAGCGGGCCGGGATCAGAGGCCCAGCTTCTTCTCCAGATAGTGGATGTTGGCTCCGCCGGCAATGAACATCTGATCGCGCATGATCTCCTGGTGCAACGGGATGTTGGTCTTGATGCCGTCGATGATCATCTCCGAAAGTGCGGTGCGCATGCGCGCGATCGCCGCATCCCGGTTTTCGCCGTGCGCGATCAACTTGCCGATCATCGAGTCGTAGTAGGGCGGTACCGGATAGCCTTCGTAGATGTGGGTGTCCACGCGGATACCCGGTCCCCCCGGTATGTGGAGGTGATTGATGGTGCCGGGACTCGGCATGAAATTCTTCGGGTCTTCGGCGTTGATGCGGCACTCCACCGCATGGCCCCGGATCTGGATATCCTCCTGGCGATAGGCCAGCTTTTCACCGTCGGCGATCAGCAGTTGCGCTTTGACGATGTCGATGCCGGTGATCATTTCGGTGACCGGGTGCTCCACCTGCACACGGGTGTTCATCTCGATGAAATAGAACTCCCCGTTCTCGTAGAGAAATTCGAAGGTGCCGGCGCCGCGGTAGCCGATCTGGCGGCAGGCTTCGGCGCAGCGTTCACCGATGCGGTTGCGCAGCTCCTCGGAGATTTCGGGTGCCGGCGCCTCTTCCACCACCTTCTGGTGGCGGCGTTGCATCGAGCAGTCGCGCTCGCCGAGATGGATGGCGTTGCCGTGGGTGTCGGCCAGCACCTGGAACTCGACGTGACGTGGATTCTGCAGGTATTTCTCCATATAGACGGTGTCGTTGCCGAAGGTGGAGCCCGCCTCCGTCTTGGTCAGCGCAATGGCATTGAGCAGGGCCGCTTCCGAATGGACCACGCGCATGCCGCGACCGCCACCGCCGCCCGAGGCCTTGATGATGACCGGATAGCCGATCTCGTGCGCCAGCTGCAGCGTACGCTGCCTGTCGTCGGTCAGCGGACCATCGGAACCCGGAACGCAGGGGACGCCAGCGGCACGCATCGCGCTGATGGCGGTGATCTTGTCACCCATCAGACGGATGGTCTCGGGCTTGGGGCCGACGAAGATGAAGCCGCTCTGCTCCACGCGTTCGGCAAAGTCGGCGTTCTCCGAGAGGAACCCGTAACCGGGATGGATCGCCACCGCGTCGGTTACTTCGGCGGCGCTGATGATCGAGGGGACCTGGAGATAGCTGTCGGCCGATGCCGGAGGGCCGATGCAGACCGATTCGTCGGCCAGTCTTACGTGCTTCAGATCGCGGTCCGCCTCGGAGTGCACCGCAACAGTGCGGATGCCGAGTTCCCGGCAGGCGCGCTGAATGCGCAGGGCAATCTCGCCACGATTCGCGATGACCAGTTTTTCAATCATGGAGTACGACCGTCTCTCTATTCAATGATGAACAGCGGCTGGTTGTATTCGACCGGCTGTCCGTTTTCCACCAGGATCTTTTTCACCACGCCTGACTTGTCGCTCTCGATCTGGTTGAGGATCTTCATCGCTTCAATAATGCACAGTGTGTCGCCGCTGCTGACGCGCTGGCCTTCGCTGACGAACGCCTTGCTGCCGGGAGAGGGCGCCTCGTAGAAAGTGCCGACCATCGGTGACTTGACCTGGTGGCCACTGATCTCCGGTTCCGCGGGTTGACCGCCACCTGGCTCACCGGGTGCAGTTGTAACGAAATTCGGTGCCGGTGCCGGAGGCGCGATCGGCGCGTAGACGGGGGCGGTGCCGTTGCGGCTGATGCGCACTGACTCTTCGCCCTCGTGGATCTCGATCTCGGCGATGTTGGACTCTTCCAACAGCTCAATCAGCTTTTTGACTTTTCTAATATCCATTGATTACCGGCTCTCAATTCTGTTCCCCGGCAGCCAGTCTGTGCAGTACCGCCTGCAGCGCGAGTTCATAGCTCTGCAGGCCGAATCCACTGATGACGCCTTGGGCAATATCGGAAAAATAGGAGTGATGCCTGAACGCTTCGCGCGCGTGGACGTTGGAGAGATGAACTTCGATGAACGGGATCCCCACTCCCAGCAGGGCGTCTCTCAGCGCGATGCTGGTGTGGGTGAATGCGGCCGGGTTGATCATGATGAAAGCGACTCGCCCGCGGGCATTGTGAATCTGTTCGAGCAGTTGGTGTTCGGCGTTGCTCTGGTAGAACTCGAGCCGGTGTCCCTCTGCTTCGCAGCGGGCGGCCAGACTTCGTGAGACATCATCCAGCGTCTGATGGCCGTAGAGTTCCGGTTCCCGGGTGCCCAGCAGGTTCAGGTTGGGTCCGTTGAGTACCAGGATCGTCGCCATGTCGCCTCTGTTGCTGCGGATACCGGAGCGCTTCCGGCAGGAGTGTCCCGGAGATCTCCGGTGACGCTGCGTTTAGTCGCGTAATTTTGCTGGATAACCGCGATATTGTCCAGATTCTGCGTGAGTTAGCCGCAAGATCGTGAAAGATTTTTACATTAATTCTTTCTTATGAAGGCTTAGAGGATTTTATTGAGTTCCGCTTCCAGAGTCGCTTTTTTGACCTCGCCAGCCTGAATGTAGCGACTCTTGCCGTTGCGGTCGAAGATGGCGGTGAAGGGAAGCGAGTCAAAGCGGTTGCCCAGGCTGTTGGCCAGCTTGACTGCCTCCATGCCGCCCACCAGTGTGGGGAAGTTGATCGCATAGACGTCGTGGAAGTCGCGTACCAGGTCTTCATCATCGATGGCGATAGCAACGAACTGCACGCCTCTGTCGGCCAGTCTCTGCTGGGTCTCCACGAAAAGCGGCATCTCTTCACGACAGGGTGGGCACCAGGTTGCCCAGAAGTTGACTATCAGGACATTGCCCTCCCACTCGCGGCTGCTGCGCAGATTACCGTCGATGTCGGGAAAGGAGAAGTCGGGCAGCTGCTCCAGGCCCGGTGCGGTCAGGTTGACGGTGTTGCCGCTTCGAGTGTTCTGGTAGAGCAGGCCCGCAGCGCCTCCAAGCGCTCCCAGTACCAGCGCGAACAGGATGAATCTGGTGGGTTTGTTCACTTTAGAAATTTCCTGATATGGGCGCTGAAGTCGGCGGCGGGCATGAAGCCGACCACACGGAACGATCGGCGCTCGGTACCTGCGCGATCATAGAACATGATACTCGGCGGGCCGGGCATGCCGAAGTGGCCTTGCAACAGCGCTCTGTCGTCGGCGTCGTCTGCGGTCACGTCGGCCTGCAGCAAAACGAATCCCTGCAGGGTCCGGATCACCTCCGGGTCGGAGAAGGTGTAGCGCTCCATCTCCTTGCAGGTGACGCACCAGTCGGCGTAGAAATCGAGCATCATCGGCTTGCCGGCGGCGCTGGCTGAGGCCACTTCACGCTGCAGGTCGGCGAGGGTCTTGATGCGCTTGAAGTGGAGTTCGGCGCTCTCCGCGCCGCCACCGCCGCCGGCCGAGGCGAGGATGCCGCGCAACGGCTGCACGGTATCCTTGCCACCGGCGGCTGCGCCGGTCAGCATCAGAGCGCCGTAGATCATCAGCACGACACCGAGACCGCGCCACAATTTGTCCCAGCCGGAGGCTTCGACCTGCAGCTGTTGCAGTGCTCCCATATAGACGCCGCTGGTGACCAGCAGTACGCCCCACAGCAGCATCGCCACCGCCGGCGGCAAAATGCGTTCGAGCAGCACGATGGCGACGGCGAGCATGCCGACACCGAAAACCGCCTTGACGGTATCCATCCAGGATCCGGCGCGGGGCAGCAGTTTGCCGGCAGAGGCGCCGATCAGCAGAAGCGGGGCGCCCATACCCATCGCCATCGCGAACAGGCCGATGCCGCCCAGCAGGGCGTCGCCGCTCTGACCTATGTAGATCAGCGCCCCCGCCAATGGTGGCGCAACGCAGGGACCGACGATCAACGCCGAGAGCAGCCCCATGATCGCCACGCCGGTGAAGCTGCCGCCGCGTTGCCTGTTGCTGGTTTCGGTCAGTTTGCTCTGCCAGCGACTCGGCAGCTGCAGTTCGTAGAAGCCGAACATCGACAGCGCCAGCAGCACGAACACCAGTGCGAAGAAGGAGAGAATCCAGGGATTCTGGAAGGCGGCCTGAAGATTCTGGCCAAAGAGACCCGCCAATACGCCGGCGATGGTGTAGGTGACCGACATCGCCAGTACGTAGACCAGCGACAGAGTGAAGGCCCGCCGGGTGGTGATGCTGCTGCCCTGGCCGGCGATGATGCCGGAGAGGATCGGGATCATCGGGAATACGCAGGGGGTCAGCGCCAGCAGCAGGCCGAAGCCGAAGAAGGTGAGAATGATCAGCCAGGTATTTCCGCCGGCCAGCGTGGCAGCGATGCGGTCCTGCTCGGAAACTTCCGAGTTGCCCCCTTCATTGGCGGCAGGGGGTTCAGCAGCCGGTAACGGTAACGGCGGCTGTGCGACAACTCCGGCGACGGCATCGGCGGCAATCTCCGGCAGCGGCAGCGAGATCACCTTCTCGATCGGCGGATAGCAGACCCCCGCTTCGGCGCATCCCTGATAGGCGACTTTCAGTTCGATTTCGGTTGCCGCCGGGGTGATGCGCAGCAACGGCAGCTCCAGGTCGATCTCGTCCTTGTACACCAGCAAGTCGCCGAAGGTGCCGTCCGGGCGTATGGTGTTGCGTTTCATCTTGCCGGGAGGCAGCTTGAACTCGCCGAGGGCCACCCCATCGCCGGCGAGCAGGTCGATTTTGAGCTTGTCCTGGTAAAGGTAGGTGCCTTCGGCGATCTGCCACAACAACCGCAGCCGATCGCCGGACTCGACGTTGGCGGTGAATTTGTAGGCCTCTTCGGGCAGGGGGATTTCGTTCTCACCGCTGCTGACACCAAGTGACTCACCCAGCTGACTAAGCGCCTGCAACGCGGCTTGAGGTTTGGCCGGGGCGACGGCAATGGCGGCTTCCGTTGCCGGTAGATCGAGTTTGACCTTACGCGTCTGCGGCGGATAGCAGAGGCCGGCGTCGGCGCAGCCTTGGAAGACCGCTTTGAGTTCGATCGTTCGGGCCGCACCATCGGTTCGCGCCAGAGCCATCGGGATCTCGATGCTGTCGCGGTAGATCGGTGTTTTACCGAAAAACTCGTCATCCTTGATCAGCGCCTGCGGGTAGCGCGGCTGGCCCAGCGAGATCTGGCCGTCGTCAAGCGAGAACTTGAATTTGCTCTGGTAGAGGTAGTAATCCTTGGCAATCTTCCAGCTGGCGACGATCTGCTCCGCATCGGTGGCGCGCGCTGAGAACTGAAAGGCCTGGTCAGGCAGCAGGTAGTCATCTTCCGTCTGTGCGCTCGCGCCGGTGGCCGAGAGCGAGAAGAGTGTCAAGCCCAACAGCAGGCGCAGTGCAAATATCATCTGGTGCATCGATCGACCCAGTGTAAATAGTCCGGCAATCCCCGGCTTACGGAGACCGCGATAATTTCTGGAAGTTCATACGGATGCGAGGCAAGTATCGCCTGCTCCAGTGCCGGGTAGCGGTCAGCGCTGCTCTTGATCAGCAACAGATGTTCACTGGCCTGTTCACGGACGCCCTGCCAGAGATAGGTCGAGGTGATCCCCGGAAGCTGATTGACGCAGGCTGCCAGCCCTTGGTCCACCAGTTCATTGGCGATGCCTGCTGCGGTAGTGGCATCCGGACAGGTGCAGTACACCAGGAGGATCTCTGACGGCATGCGCGAAAGATACCGTAATGTCTGCTGATCGGCAAAGCGTGCGCCACCCGCAGGCTGGGTTTTGCCCCGCTCAGGCCTGGCTTGCGCGGCGCGGCTCCCTTGAAAAGCGGAGAGATGCTCACATTTCATAGGATCAGACCCGGTGGCAGCGGTGCTTGTTTCGTCCGGGCCACACATTTATGCTTTTCAGACGATGAATCCACTGCTCATTTTTCTGCTCATCTTTGTCGGCGTGCCGTTGGTCGAGCTCTATTTTCTGATCGAGGTCGGGTCGGAGATCGGCGCTATCTCGACCATCGCGCTGACCGTATTTACCGCCGTGCTTGGCGGCATGCTGGTGCGCATGCAGGGCTTCACGACAGCGCTCAAGGTTCGAGATGCGCTCGAACGGGAGGAGGTGCCCGCCATCGAGATGATGGAGGGGGCGATTCTGCTGGTCACGGGCCTGATGCTGTTGTTGCCCGGGTTCGTAACCGACGCCATCGGTTTCCTGTTGCTGGTGCCCCCGGTGCGGCAGGCGCTGCTGCTGCGTTATCTCCGCGCTTCCGGTGTGATGCAGAGCAACGCCAGGCGCAATACCGACAGCGACGGGGTGCGCCAGGAACCGAAGGTGATCGAGGGGGAGTACCACCGCGTCGACCGGGAGTGACCTTCCGGCTGCGCGTCGTACTATTCGGGCAGCATCTCCTGCCACCACTGGCGTAGCGCGTACCAGAGATTTCCGAGCAGTTCGTGCAGCGCCTGGTTGCTGAGTCTGAGCGCCTTTGCCTTGGGAAGCCAGTCGGAGAGCCAGTATCTGTCCTTATCCCTGTGATGGAAAACCGTAGGCGCCGGGATCACCTGGATGCCGGCGCGCCTGAAGACCTCGACCGAGCGCGGCATGTGCATCGCATGGGTTACGAGATAGACGCGGCCGATGCCGCGGTCGCGCAGCAGCTCCGCAGTGAACAGCGCGTTCTCCCAGGTGGTGCGGCTGCGCGTTTCGGCAACGGCGACCGGAACCCGGAACTCCTCTGTAAGCACCTTTTCCGCCAGCAGCGCCTCGGGAAGCTGTCCGGGCATCCGCTGACCGCCGCTGGGTATGACCGGGAGGCCGGTGCGAGCCGCAAGATAAGCGGCGTATCTTACCCGCTCCAGCAGCGATGAGTTGACGGTGTCGCCACCGTACTCCGGTGCGTCGCTGCGGCGCCCCCCACCGAGCACGACGATGGCAGCGGCGTTGCCGGCGGAGATTTCGCTTTCAGCTAGCGCCGGGTAGATCTCCACTTGCCGCATCAGCAACCCGGCGACGAACGGCGTGCTGCTCAGGTAGAGAGCGACAAATGCGCAGATCAACAACAGCTGGCGCAAGCGGCGGCGCGCCAGCAGCGCCAGCAGCCCGAGCAGCAGTATGCCTCCGGGGGGCAGCAGCAGCGGCTTGATCGCCCAGACGATCTCCTGCCCCATCAGCGCCGGCCCTCCAGCAACGGATTGGCCTGCAGGTCGGCGTGGTATGAGGATCGCACCATGGGGCCACTGGCGACACTGGCGAAGCCCATCTCTTCGCCGATCAGGCGCAGCTGGTCGAACTCCTGAGGCGTGACGAATCGTGCTACAGGCAGATGATCCCGACTGGGCTGCAGGTACTGCCCCAGAGTGAGCATGTCACACCCTTGTGCGCGCAGATCGCGCATGACCTGAATTACCTCGTCCAGCTCTTCGCCGAGTCCGAGCATCACCCCCGATTTGGTCTGTACCTCGGGATGGCGTTGCTTGAAGCGGGCGAGCAGCTCGAGCGAGCCCTGGTAGTCGGCGCCCGGGCGGGCCTGGCGGTAGAGCCTGGGCACGGTCTCCAGATTGTGGTTGAAGACGTCGGGTTGATCGGCGTCGAAGCAGCCCAACGCTGCCGCGACACGGCCCCGAAAATCGGGCACCAGCACCTCGATGCGGGTCTGCGGTCGCAGTTCGCGGATGGCACGGATACAGGCGGAGAAGTGGGCGGCACCGCCGTCGCGCAGGTCGTCCCGGTCGACCGACGTGACCACAACGTAGTCCAGCGCCATGGCGTCGACCGTTTCGGCAAGCTGCTGCGGCTCGCCCGGATCGAGAGGATTTGGTTTGCCGTGGGCGACGTCGCAGAAGGGGCAGCGGCGGGTGCAGATATCGCCCATGATCATGAAGGTGGCGGTGCCGTGATTGAAACACTC
>JAGRGU010000144.1 GCA_020445335.1 Gammaproteobacteria bacterium | reverse complement strand
GGTCGATCCGGCCCGGCTTCGCCGGGCGTTCGCCAAAAATTTTGGTCCACTGGACCAAAATTGTTTGGCTCACCCCCCACATCCGCCGATGGTTACTTTGACCTCTTTTTTGGCGCTGTGGAGAGTGCCGCCCGCCTTGACCACGGCGATGACATCGCCACTCTTGCCCATCTTGAGACGGGTCGACACGAAACCCTCGGCACCCTCGCCCAGATTGAAGCTTGCAACAAGCGGTGCCGGATTGTTGATGGCGATCAGCGTAATCGACTCTGCCCCGGCAAGCGTGGTGGAGATGGTGACTGGAACCACAGCGCCGTTTTCGGCGATGTCGGGCGCCTTGATCTTGATGTCGCCACTCTCGGCGGCATTCGTGTCGCCCAGTAGCGCCTGCAGCGCGTCGGGCAGGTTTTTCGCTGCAAAAGCCTTGTCGGGCCATGCCGCGAGCACCTGGCGAGGGGTCAGCAGACCTGCGCCGACAGCAACGCTGATGGCGCCGGCTGCCAGCGAACTTTTCAGTAGAATTCTGCGTTTTACATCAGTTTCCATTTTTCAGCTCCTGTTGACAAAGTCGGGAAAAGGCGGCTTTTCGCAAGACTGGACCAACCCCCAAAAACCGCCTTCTCTTCTTATGGTGTACTGTGTGATTAAAAAGTTCGCGTTTTTCAGACGCTTTCATCCGCTTGGCGTCGGCGGAATGGTGATCCTCCGGCCCGTTATCGTTTTTGCGAACGCTCCGGGCGGTAAAAAGCTGGTTTCGCCCCCTCTTTTCTACCGCTCCGATGGTCACGTAGGATACCTGATGCGTGTTGCAAGATAAAACGCAAAGATTGTTACCGATCAATCGAGCGATGCTACTTGTCGCGCGATTTCAATTCGTTAAGCTCATCCTCCAGCGCACGCAGGCGGGCCGAGATCCGGGCATCGAGATAGTAGTCGATCGCTCTGTTCTTGATTGCGTCACGAAGCTTCTGTATCGCGGCTTCGAGCTCTCCGTTCAGGTAATGATATTCCGCCAGATGGAGATATCCGCGCGTCTCCTCGCCACTTTCACCCGCCGCGCGCGCCGCCAGGCGGTAGAGTTCCATCTCTTCGGGGCGTAGTTGCAACTGCCGTTCGAGCAGTTGCAGCGCTTCGCCTGGAGAACCGTTTGTCAGCAGCAGTTCGCCCAGGCGGAGTCCCAGTACGCGGTTGTCGGGGTAGAGCGACAAGCCATCCCGCAAGGCAGTAATTGCCTCGGTACCCCGGCCAGATTCCTGCAGCAGCCGGGCATTGGCATCGATGTAAGCGATCTCTTCCGGTCGTTCGCGTATCAGTGGCAGCAGTACCTTTTCCGCCTCCTTGTAGCGGTGGGCGGCAATCAGTGCCAACGCGTAACCGTAGCGCTGGCTCTCCTCGTTACGATAGCGCTGGCTTTTCAGCGATTCGCGAAAATAGGCAACCGCGTTGGCAGGAGTGGAAAACTGACGCTGCTTCAGGGTCACGCGCGCGAGATGGTATGCGAGGCTATCCGGTAACTGCCGGTAGGGGTAGCGCTCGGCGCGGCCGTGGGCGTCGGCAATGCGATTGCTGGTGACAGGATGGGTGCGCAGAAACTCCGGCAGGGTGCCGTCCTGGTAGAGGCGGGTGGCCTGCCCCATGCGCGAGAAGAAGAGTCCCATCGCTTGCGGATCGAAGCCCGATTTGGCCAGTGTATCAATGCCGATGCTGTCCGCCTCCTCCTCATGGGCTCGGGTGAAGTTGATCTGGCGCTGCGCCAGCCCCGCCTGAAGTCCGCTCGCTACCGCCACACCCGCATCCGGACTCTTCGTCGCAGCGCCCAGTACCAGCGCCGTGATCGCCAGCGCTGCGACCGGCAGGCTCATGCGCTGTACGGCGTCGAAGGTGCGGATCAGATGGTTCTGCGTCACATGCGCGATCTCGTGCGCGATCACCGACGCCAACTCACTCTCCGATTCGGTGGTGGTGATCAGTCCGGTGTTGATGCCGATATAGCCCCCGGGGCCGGCGAAGGCGTTTATCGCCGGGTTGTCGATAACGAAGAAGTGAAAGCTTCTGCCGGCGTGCTCGCCGGCCGTCGCGAGACGCTGGCCCAGCGACTCGATATAGGCTTCCAGCAGTGGGTCGGAGAGCACAAGGTAGTTTGATCTGACGCTGCGCATGAAGGCCTGGCCGAGACGTTTTTCGCTGCTCGGCGAAAGCAGGTTGCCCGACGGATCGCCGAACTCTGGGAGGGCGATGCTCTGACCAAAGCCCGGCGGCAGAATCGTTGCGTAGAGGAAAAAGAAGATCAGCCAGGCGATTGGTCGCCGGCCCGGTCTGCGCAGTCTGAAGGGGGTGGAATTCATGGCATAGGGGACCGGGCGGTGGTGACTTAGTTCAATCGATCGAAAGATCAGTTCAGCTGGATCCGTTCGCCCCAGGGTACGGGTTGTTTGCCTTTTACCAGCCAGATGACCGGATAGGCGGGCTCCTGCTTTGGAAAATCCCCCTCGGCATCGGTAAAATAGACCAGCGATTCGGGCCTCATGCCGCGCTTCTCGACCCAGTCGAACACCGGCTTGAAACTGGTGCCACCGCCCCCCTCGAAACTCTCCGGCATCTTGAACTCCTCCCAGGGCTCGAACACCCAGGGTCCCCTCTCGTTGAGTGCCGCGTCGCAGGCGAGCAGGGTGACCCGTGCGCGCATCTGCCCCTTGAGCGCATCGATCTCGCCGAGAAACTGCTGGCACTCCTCGTCGTCGATCGAGCCGCTGGTATCCAGCGCAACCACCAGGTCGATCTGCTTGCTGTGCAGACTCGGAAGAATGAAGTCGCCCTCCCGACGCGACGGTCGCATGTAGCTGAAATCGTCGCGCGCATTGCTGGTAAGGTAACGGGCCAGCAGCATCCGCCAGGGGAGCTGCGGCTGCAGCAGATGGTCGATCATGCGCGCCAGCGCGCCACCCAGCTTGCCCGCCTGTATCGCTTGCTGCGCCGCGCCGGCCATACGCTGCTGCCACTGGATCGCCAGCGTCTCCTGTTCGTCCGGGGTCAGCGGCTCCGGTGGGGGAGGGCCGTTACCGTCGCCATCCTGCCGTTCTCGCCGGTCGCTGCCGGAGGCATGCTGCTGCTCGGGCCGCTCGCGCGGGTCGCCGCGTTCGAGGTCGCGTTCACTGCGACCGCTCCCACCCTGCAGGTTGTCGTTGTCGTAGGCGTGGTTGTCGAGCGTCTCTTGATCCTCGAACTCGGCCAGCAGCGGATAGATCTCCTCGGCGGTCATGCCGCGGAACTGCTCCAGCAGCAGACTGCCGGGTGGTGCCTTGAGACCGTCGTCGACCAGCAGTGGATTGATGGCGAAGTCGCACGCCAGGTCCCAGCGGTGACGGTTGCGGTGCTGCCGCCGGGCGAAGTGCGAAAGCGCGCAGTGCAGCGCTTCATGAGCAAGTGTGAACTGGGTTTCGTCGAGCGTGAGGGCGTCGATATAGGCCGGGTTGTAGTAGAAGCTGCGGGCATCGGTGGCCGTGGTGGGGCACCAGTCGGCGATCGTCTCCTGCATCGGCAGACGCAGCACCAGCGCACCGAGGAAGGGCTTGTCGAGAATCAGCCGGGTGCGCGCGGCGGCCAGCTTGGTTTCGATCTGCGCAGAGTCCATGGGTCGGCGTAGCTACTCGAAGAGCATCACGTCGGCGACCGATTGCGCCCAGTTGGCGAATGCCGGCACTTCGAACACCGCCTCACCGATCGCCCGATGCAGGTCGGAGACCAGCATCACGCCCATTTCGCGTTGCGGGAATCGGCCGGCGTAATCGAGAATGTTGCCGATCGTGCGCTGCTTCTCCTGCTGCTGGCCGACGGCGCGGATCGCCCGTCCCACCAGCGCCGCGGCGACCGCGTACTGCAGATCGATTTCGGCGGGGACGGCGACCTCCTCTCCGGCCACGATCGCATCCAGATCGGGCATCTGTTCGAGTGTGTTGACGAAGGCGTGCAGCTCGACGCCGGCGGCGGGGCCGACGCAGGCCTGCAGACAACCCTGCAACAGCTGCGGTCGCTCGCCGAACTTCTGCAGGCCGCGGTGGGCGAACTCCCATGAGCGCGGCGAGGGGAAGGCGACCGGATTGTGCGCAGGATCGAAATCGAACAGCAGTTCGGGCCGGAAGCGCAGAAAGGCGATGATGCGCTCGTCGATGCCGTTGTTGTAGGCCCAGGCAACCCAGTCGTCCAGATTGGTCTCGACTTCGAAATGGGAGAAGCGGTTGGCCAGCGGCGCCGGCATGGTATAGGTGACGCCGCGGTCACCCTGGCGGTTGCCGGCGGCAAAGATCGCCCAGTGATCCGGCACCTGATAGTCGCCGAGACGCCGGTCGAGAATCAGCTGGTAGGCGGCGGCCGATACCGAGGGCGGCGCAGAGGTGATTTCGTCGAGGAACAGGATGCCGCTTTCACCGTGCCGGTCGCTGTCGGGCAGCAGTGCCGGAATCGCCCACTCCACCCGCTCGCCGGCGCGGAAAGGGATGCCTCGCAGGTCGCTCGGTTCCATCTGCGACAGACGGATATCGATCACCGGCACCGCATGTCGGGCGGCGACCTGGGAGACCATCTGCGACTTGCCGACGCCCGGCGGTCCCCATAGCATCACCGGCGTGTGGTGACCTTCGCGGGTACTGTTGAATTCGAGATCGAGAATGGTTAACAACTGTGCGGGGCGCATGCCACGGCCTCCAGACTACGAAAACAGATTGCGCAGGATGCGCTTCATCTGTTTGTAAACCTCCGCGGCGTCAATGTCCATCACCTGGTCGATCACCCAGCGGTTCTCCTGGCTCTGGCCCATCAGCTGCTGAATCTCGAAGCCGAGATGGCGCATGAAGGGGTAGCTCGGTCCGTCGTCGGTGAACCCCAGTTCGGCATACTCCTGGGCGCGCTGATTGAGCAGCGCGATAAAGCGATCGGCGTGTCCGCCGCCGCCCAGCAGTTCGCCGGCGTTCTCCTGCATATGCTGCGCCAGGCGCAACGCCAGCGCGGTGATCAGCGTCTGGCGCTCCTCCTGCGTCAGCCGGTCGTGCGACATGCGGTCGACGATCTGCACCTGGAACGCGAGATACTCGGCGATGACGTCCAGTCGCTGACGGTCGGAGTCGTAGACGAACTGCTCGCCGTGCAGCGTGATCGCCTTGTCCATCGCCAGTTTCCAGGCGTTGAAGGCCAGCGCACCGGCGATCTCCTCGAGTGAGCGTTCGTTATCTTCGTTGTACCAATGACTCTTGATGCGTAGTGCCACTTCCATTCTCCTTACAACTCTTGGCGGTCGTTCAGCGAACGGCTTTCGCGCGCCCGGCGGGCGTTCAGCTGTTGACGGCGACCGCCGCTCTCGAATAACTTAGAATTTTACTGGGAAAAATCCCGGCGGGGAAGCGCACAACTAGAGGTGAGCGCTATGGAACCGAAGACGATCGACGCCGTGCGTGCCAGCGTGCAGCTGAACTGTTACATCTCGGATGCCCGCTACAGCGGAGACTATGGTCTCTGCACCTACCTGCTGAAGATGCGGGAGTTCTTTCGCTGGGAGCAGGGATTGGGGTTCGAGGCGCCACTCGACAACGACGAGGTGGGGGCCTGGCTGAGCGATCGCGAGTCGCTCTGGAAGGGGCTCGAGGCGCAGGATTTCGAGCCGATCCGCATCGGCACGCGGGTGCTGGATCCGTTCGACGAAGCGGCCATCAATCCGCTGCTGCGGGAATACGGCCTGGTCTACAGCGGCGGGATCGGCGCCTATGGCAAACCGCACTTCTTCCTCGCCGAACTGGAGCGAAGGGAGCAGCACGCCGAGTACGACCTGGTCGTCGCCGGGCGCGAACTGGCCCGCGATCTGAGCGCACCGCCGGCGATGACACGCGAAGGGAGTATCTATATCCGGCGCGAGTCATTGCGCCGCATGCTGTGGGAGAAGTACGAGAGCTGGCGCTGGCGGCGGGTCGACAACCCGTTGGGGCGCGCCTTGTCCTGCTATCCGTTCGAGACGGATCTGCAGACGGCGCTCGAGCGCATGAGCGACGCGCAGATGGAACAGCTGCTGCTGCACGAGAGGGGCGAGTCACTCGCCGGCGAATGGCTCGGTGACGGCTGGAACCAGATGCTGCAGGCGCTGGCGGGAACCCCGGCGGAGCTCGCCGCGCGGGCGGTGCGCGACCATCTCGCGGATTGCTGGGTGACGCTGCCGGCGATCATCGAGGGGCGGCGCGACGCCGATCTGCATTTTTTCGTCGGCAATCTGAGCGCGATGCGCAAGAGTCTGTTTCCGGCGCTGCGGACGGGCTACGACCAGTGGCAGCGGCAGCAGCGCTATCAGCCGCTGCACGCGCTGGCGGAGCGCGCGCTGGAACACTGGCGGTCGCTGGCGCGAGCGATGCTCGAGCTGCACGCGACGGACGGGAGCGACGCCGCGGCATCGATACACGCGCTGGCACAGTCACACGCGTTATGACGACTGCCGGGCCCTCTCAGGCTGGATGGCAGGGCAGCCGCAGTGTGAATTTCGCCCCCTGTCCGGGAGTTGACTCGACCAGTATATCGCCCTTGTGGTTCTCGGTGACGATGAAGTAGGAGACGCTCAGGCCGAGTCCGGTACCGGCGCCCTTCGCCTTGGTGGTGAAGAATGGCTCGAAGACCCGCTTTCTGGTGCTCTCGTCCATGCCCGGACCGTTGTCCTCGACCGAGACGCAGACCATGTCCCGCTCGCGATCGAGCCAGGTGGTTATGGCCAGTCGCGGATTGCTAGTGCCGCCGTTATGCATCGCCTGGGCGCTGTTGCCGAACAGATTGAGCAGCACCTGCTGGATCTTCGGGCTTTGGCAGGGGACGGCGGGCAGATCCAAGGTAAAGTTTCTGTCGATACTTATCGATCTGAAGTCGTAGTGTTTCTTGAGATCATAGTCGGCGGCGGCCAGCTCCAGCGTTTTGTCGATGATCTCCTCGATGCGACACTCGCCGACTTCCGCATCGCTTTTGCGCGCCAGGCCGAGCATGTTTTCCACCAGCGCGGCGATGCGTTGCCCGGAATCGTTGATCGAAGTGATCATGCGATGGATGCCGCGCTCGCGCATGTAGCGGTCGATGCGTTCGAGCTCGACACCGGCCGCCCCGGCCGCGCGGAGGTTGGCCGGATTGTCGAGGCTCGCGCCCAGCCGGTTGGCCATCACATGGGCGGTCTGGAGCATGCCGGCCAGCGGATTGTTGATCTCGTGCGCCATACCGGCGGCCAATCCGCCGACCGTGAGCATCTTCTCGCTCTGGATCATCAACTCCTCCATCTGCACCTGTCTGGTGACGTCGTCGATGCGAATCACCGCCCCTTCGACGCCATCACCCGCCAGCGGATAGATGGTGATGTCCTCGTAGCGTAGAGCGCCATCCACCCGCCGTGAGCGCTTGCTCTCGCTGATAACCTGGCGGCTGCGCACCGCTTCGTTGAATCTCTCCAGCTGCGGCGTGATCCAGGGCAGCATCTCCGGCAACGGCCTTCCGCACGCCTGTCTGGCCGTAATACCGCTGGCCCGCTCGCTCTCGCTGTTCCAGTGTGTGACCAGACCGGCGCTGTCGACGCCGATCAGCAGTGACGGCATGGAGTTGATGATGTTGAGCGTGTACGCCTGCGCCCGGTGCAGTTCATCGACGGCGCGTTTGCGTTGGGTGATATCCTGGACGAAAGCGAGGTGGTACTCCTTGCCTTCGTAGATCATCAGATTGATCAGGATTTCTACCGGGAAGATCTCTCCGTTCTTGCGCCGATGACGGGTCTCCAGGGTTTTCGAACCCGTCTGACGAAGCCTGGCGATATGATCCGGCCAGATCTCTGGGTCGAAGTCGGGATCGATGTCGAACACCCGCATGTGGCACAGCTCGTCCCTGGTATAGCCCAGATTGCTGCACGCCTGCCGGTTGACCTCGATGATGCGGGCCTCCTCACCGATACGAAAAATGCCAATGGATGCGGCATCGAAGGAGAACTGCGTGATATGGAGTGACTCCTCCGTCCGTTTGCGCCGGGTGACATCCATCAGCACGCCGTAGAAAGTGAGCCGCTCGCCGCGCTCCTGGGGGACGGCGTGGCATGAGACCCAGATCTCCCGGCCATCGGGCCTGACGAATCTGTTTTCGAAATTCCAGGGTTTTGCCTGCTCGATCGCCGTTCTGGCGTTCTGCACAAAACGTTCCCGCTCCTCCTCGACGACGCAGTTCTGGAAGGTCTCGAAGAAGGCTGTCGGTGCCGTGTCGATGCCGAGGATCTCCTGCGCCTTTCCCTGCGCGACACCGGTAAATCGGCTGTGCCGGTAGTTGTCGCGATCGACATCGAATTCGAAGACCAGCCCGGGAACGTTGCTGACGAGATTCCCCAGTCGCTGTTCGCTGTCGATCAACGCCCGCTCGCGTTCGCTGATCTTGCGCGCCATGCGTTCGAGGCTGTCGCCCAGATGAACGAACTCCGTGGTCTTGGCATCGGGCAGTGCGCTATCGTACCTGCCGAGTGCGATCGACTGCGCCAATTCAGCGTATGAGCGAAACAGATTGGAGAGCCGGCCTGCCTGCAACCAGGCGATCGTCAGTGCCAGCCCGAGCGCGATGACCAGGCCGATGGCGATCGTGGTCAGAGTGTTGCGCAGTGGTTGGCGGACCCGCGCCTCCGATTGCGCCACCACCACCCGCCATCCCGGTCCGGGAATCTCGACGACCGTTCCGAGCAGCCTGGCGCCGTCCAGCTCGAAGGCGCCCGACTCCGGGCTCTGCTGCGCGGTGCCGCCGTGAGGCAGGCGGGAGATATCGAGCCTCTGTCCCCAGCGCGTGCGTTGCGAATCGGCTACCACGCGTCCCCGGCCGTCGACCGCGAGAATCCGGTATCCGGCCTCGAGCGGAAGATGGCTGACCAGTTCGGAGAGCCTGTCCAGGGTGATCTCTGCAGCCAGGAACTCGTGCTCGCCGAGCGCGATCGTCAGCGCCACGGCCAGGCGGCTGCTCGCCGTCGACAGAAAGGTCTCAGACCAGTACATACCCCTCTGTTGCCCCAGATCGTGAATGAATCTGCGGCCGGAGAGATCGATGCCGAGGAGGTCTTCGCGTTTGCCGCGCCGTGCGCTGGCCAGACCGAGCGTATCGATTCTGGCCTCTCCGCCGCGTGACAGATAGATCGCCTCGAACAGGTCTCCCGGGCCGCACTGCGCATCCAACAGTGCGGTGAGCTCGGAGTCGGTCAGCATGGGGTGCGCGCCGATATAATCCGCCAGCGCGCTCAGTTGACGCTCGCTGCCCTCCAGGTGGGCGGTGATCTGGCCTGAGATGGCGCGCGCCAGACCATGGTGCTGGAGCGTTGTCGCGGTTTGCATCGAGGGCAGCGCGTATAGCCACGCCAGCAGCGCGATGACCAGCATAGGTATGCCCGCCACGGCCAGGAATTGCAGCGACAGGTAGCGTCTGAGGGGGGTGGGGGAGCGCATGGTGCTAATCGATCACGATGAATTTCCGGTCGCGCACGATACTGATTGAGGCCTGCTCGCGCTCTACGTCACCATGGTCGTCGAACGAGAAATCGCCCTGCAGTCCCTTGAATACGCGGATGCGCAGAATGGTCTGCTTCAGCGTCTCCCCCCGCTTTCGCTGCGCCAGCGCGGTGAGCACCACTTGCGCGGCATCGTAGGCGTAGACGCCGGGAAAGCCGGGCTCGCGCTGGTAGCGCTCGATATAGGCCTGGCGGAATTTCTGGTATTTGGGACCGGGATTGTCGCGATCGAAAGTCTGTACCACGGTGACGCCCTCCACTGCCTTGCCACCGAGCTCCAGCAACCGCTCGGTCGCGCCCCAGTCCGCCAGCGTGACGGGGACGTTCGGATCCGTTTTCCTGATCTGTTGGCAGAGCAGCGCCGCATCCATGGAGTTGGCGATGATCAGGACGCCGTCGATACTCCTGCCCAACGCTTCACCTACTACAGCGGCAAGCGGGCGAGCCTGTGAGGTGTCGAAGGCGACTGTGGCGACCACTTCGCCGCCACCGGCGGTGAAGGGGGTGGAAAAGTTGTCGAGCCAGTTCTGGGTGAACGAGCGGTTGTTGGCATCGATGATCGCGACGATGCGCCGCATGCCCCCGGGCCTGAGCTGGAAGGTGGCGCTGCGGCCGGCGTAGGCGCTGGTGGTGGCGGAGACCCGGAAGAAGTGGTCGTCGAGCGCGGAGAGCCGTTGGGTGGTGACGGTCGGACTGACGTTGACGACACCGGCCCGATCGAGAATCGGTGCCACCGCCATGCCCATGTCGCTGGTCATCGGTCCGATGACGATCTCGATGCCCTGGTCGACCAGCTGCTGCGCCACGCTTTTTGCCCGTTGCGGGTTCTGTTGATCGTCCACGGTGATCAGTCGCAGCGGTCGGCCGTCGATGCCGCCACGGTCGTTCCGTTCGGCGATCGCCAGCTGTACCGCATCCAGTCCCGAGATGCCCAGGTCTGCGACCCGGCCCGAGGTGCCGGCTATGAATCCGATTGTGATCGGTCTATGGTCGCCACATCCGCTGAGCAGGGCGAGCGCAAACAGCAGGAGGGCGGGCAGGAGTCGGTAAAGCGAGGCTGGAGCAGTTACAGGACGTGTACGCTTCATCGCCGGTTCCTCTTCGGCCGGCGCGTCGCTCCGGCACTGGTGGGAGCGTCCTGCTACTGTTCGGGTCCGCTGGAAAGCTTCTCCCAAATGCCTTTGCGTCGTCAAGCCGCGCCCACTGCTGTTGACTCCCTGGTGAGGCTCACGCTACTCGAAGCTGGTTTCGTGCAGCTCGCCGGAGGTGTCTATCCGCACCCGTATGATGTCCGGCATGCGACTGAGGATGTAACCCGCGCTCAGCATCGCCAGGTTCTCATTGGCCGTCTCCAGCGCGGTCAGCAGCTTGTCCGCGGCCACCTGGCAACGCTGCAGCTGAGTGGGAGACTCCACCCAGTTGGCGCCGACCTGGACACCATGGTCCATGCCTCTGTCGAGGCGCTGGAAGGCGTCTGTCGATTGCGCGAGGAAGGTATCGGCCACCTCGAGGATCATCGAATAGTCGTCGATGATGATGTTGAGTTCCATGGGGATTCTCTCCGTCTGGTTGTGAAGCGTATCGATCACGCAGCAGAGTGATAGAATAACGCTTTCTGCCGACTCGAACCGCGATTTGTCGTCCGGGTCCGGCACTGGGGATCCGTTACACTATGTCTGAGCCCATGCTGTTGTCGATTGTCGAACTCGGGGGATACCCGGATTTTACGCCGCTCTATCGGCGTCTTGGCTACCGTGCGGAGAAGCTCCATTCGGTGCGTAAGGCGCAGGCCTGGCTGAAGCGTAATTCGCCCGCTGTGGTGGTCGCGGAGTTTCATTTCGATCCGGAGCTGCGCGACCGCATGAGCAATCTGGAGTCGCTGTTGGCGACGCTGCAGCGCTTCTCGCCGCAGAGCCGGGTGCTGGTTTTCATCGAGCGAGGGCATCGCCAGCGCCTGGCGCAGGTGGAGGCGCGTTTCCCGCTGCTGGGCGCGCTCGACTATCCGATCGAGGAGTCGGCGCTGGAGACGCTGCTGGCAGCGGTAGCCGACGAGAGGCAGAACGGATGTTGCTGAAAATACCGGGAGTGTTGAACCAGGCACAGCTCGAGAAGATCGAGCAGGTGGTGGCAGGTGCGGAGTTCATCGACGGCAAGCTGAGCGCCGGCATGGCGGCGCAGCGGGTGAAGGAGAACGAGGAGCTGAAGCCGGAACGGGAGAGCATGACGCTGCTGATCCGGATCCTGCTGAGCGCGCTGTCGCACAATGCGACCTTCAACAGCGCGGTGCTACCGGTGCGTATGGCGGATCCCATCATCGCCCGATATCGATCCGGTATGGCTTATGGCGAGCATGTCGATGACGCGATAATGGGCAGTAGCGGCCCGCGCCTGCGAAGTGACATCTCGATGACGCTGTTCCTGCGCGATCCGCAGCACTACGACGGCGGCGAACTGGTGGTGCGGACCTCGTTCGGCGAGACCGAGGTAAAGCTCGCTGCCGGAGACGCGGTGGTCTATCCCTCCTCGAGTCTTCATCGTGTGGCCGAAGTGACCCGTGGTGAACGGCTGGTTGCACTGTTCTGGATTCAGAGCCATGTGCGCGACGCGGCGCAGCGCGAGCTGCTGTTCGAACTGAACCAGGCACGGGAGCAGCTGTTGCGTCAGTCGGCGGAGGCCGAGAGCAGTAAGCTCGTGGATCGGGCCTTCTCCAATCTCGTGCGGATGTGGAGCGAAGTCTGAGGCATCAACGGCGATTGGCGAGCGCGCGCTGAACGAGGACGCCCGCGTCGAGCGACGCGGGCGCCGGCAGATCAGTAACCGCCCTTGCGTTTGGTCTCCGGCAGTCCGGCGATCTTGCCGGCCTGTTTGGCCGGTCCCATCGGAAAGTGGGTGTAGAGCGACTTGGCGTCGACCTTGCCCTCGTCGGTCCAGATCTCCTTGAAGTGCTTGACCATGTTGCGCTCGTTCGGCTGGTTGCCGTTGTTGTTGAAGTACTCGTCGCGCAGGTAGTTGATGATGTCCCAGGCCTTTTCGCTCAGCTCTATGCCCTCATTCGCCGCCAGTTCCCTGGCGACATCCTCGTTCCAATCCTCCAGGTTGACCAGATAACCGTTGTCGGTAACTTCGTAAGACATGCTGCACCTCTCCTTAAGATATTGATGGATAACGTCGCCGGCATTTGCAGAAGTATCGCCTTCAAAGACGGCGTCGATTGGATAATCTGATTCAGATGGTATAGGTGGGCGGGGTAAATTTGAACAGCCGCCCGATAGGAGATTTTTACCCCTCCCCTAAAAAGATTTTTGCGGCACGAACAGGCCGCAGCCCAGCGCGCGGTGCGGACCTATTCCCTGCTCCTGCAACCTGACCGCATCCGGGTAGGGCAGATCGGCAACCATCAGGCTGCGGGTCTGCAGCGCGCCTTCGGGCCGCTCGATGGTCGTGCGGCGGCCGCACAACACCTTCTTGAAACGGACTCCCAGCGACTGCAGTTGCTCGACCGCCCAGGCGATGAACAGCTCCTCGTCCCCGGTCTCGGGCCCTGCCAGGTAGCGCGTATAGAGAATGTTGGTCAGCGCCAGTTTGCGTGGTTTGGCGACGCCGATCCGCATGCTGTGACCGGCGATATCGAGACGCGCGCCGGAGAGCGGCCCGGCAGCGTCTATCCTCGCTTGGGGCAGGCGCAGCGTCAGCTTGATGCGGCGCGACAGATGGAGCAGTTCGGCCGCGGCCTGTGGTCGTTCCCAGCCGTTACCAGAGTCGGCGCCATGGATGATGTGCAGTCCTTCGCCCGGCCCCTGGCCGAACCAGGGAAGCACGCGCCTGATCTCGCGCTGCAGCAACCAGGCGTGGTCCACCGGCAGGGTCGGACAGTCGATCTGGAAGAGCAGGTCGAGCACGTTTTCCGGAACGACGAAAGGTTTATCCTCCTTGTCATCCTGCCAGTACATCGCTACTCCGGGATATGCGCGCGCAGCGCATCTTTGTCGTACCACCACTGGTCACCGGCGAGAATATCCAGAACCTGCCCGAGGCGCGGCAGAAACTTCCCGGGTTCGTCCAGTTCCAGCCGTTGGACCCAGAAGTCGAAGATCTCCTGCTCCTCCACCTGGCTGTGGGTGCGGGCCACCTGTCCCAGCATCTGGTGGGTAAAGAACTGCAGATCTTCGCGCTGCTTGCCTTCGGCGCGCAGCTCTACCAGATAACAGGCGGTGGCCGCCGCCACCGCGGCGCCGTCGGAGCGATCCGGGGATTCGTCCACCAGATGTTGCAGCATGGCGACGCTCAACTCAGGGTCGATGGGGAAGGTGACACCCAGCCAGATGCCGTGCGCCAGAGCCTTGATCGACTCCTCCTTTTCGCACTGGAAAAGTACGTCACAGGCCTCGACCGCGCGCAGCCAGAGCTGCGCCGCCACCGCCTCGTCGAGCGCAGCGCGCGCAATGCGCCAGGCTTCATCGTAGAGATTGGCTTCAAGCAGCCCATAGCAGCGGTCGAGCGTGAGGTGCAGGCGGTCGTCGATCGAGGCATCCGCGGGCAGGGCCTCAATCTGTTGCTGCAATTCATCGATATGAAGCTGCAGCAGCCTTTCCGGTTGCACCGCATCGCCGGCGCACTCGTTGTTGCCGAGTTGTAGTTCCGTTTGTAGATACTTCACGCCGACTCCTCAGGTAAATGCAGCTTCCAGCCGGTCTTCCCAGTTCTCCGGTGTATCGGCGAACTGGGGCTTCACGTCGATCCTGAAGAACATCTCCGATTTGGATCTTTCGCGCACGGTTTCAACCAGCTGTTCAAAGCTCTCGACATCCGGGTGTTGCATCAACACCTCACTCAGATAAAGCACGCTAACTCTCCTGCAGTAATTTCTCGCACTTCCGGTCTTGCCACCCCGGAGTGGATTGCCGGCCCCGGACGATGTCGCCTGGGCGTCGCAGTCATCCAATCGGGCCGAATCAATTCCCAAGTAAATTAGTCAGGATTAATATTGGACATCAACTCGACCGGTCAGCGCAAGGGGGGCATGGGATATTCTATGTTGCATCGCAACAACATTTTGCGCCTGATTCTTAATGTAAAATCTAATACCTGGCAGCCAATCGCCTGTTATCTATTAGAATAAAATTCTTGTGGAATATAAAAGTCACATATTAGAATTTATATATATATCTCTTTGTGGATAGTCCTATTTTTGGAAATCCCCCCCCATTAGCAAGATATTGTGCTGCATTAGGAAAACCTAAAATGCTTCACAAGTTTTTGGATCCGGGTGGTTCACCGCCACCCTATGTGAGTGAAGGTTCGCAAATCCAGGGTTTCTCTCGAGCGCCATCTGAGTCTCTTCACGCAAAGGACTTACGAAACGATGTGTCGGTCGACGCTGATTCCCATGATTTCAGACCCAACGGGAGATTAAAGAATGGCGAAACCGATGCATGAAACCCCGATGCTTGACCAGTT
>JAGRGU010000143.1 GCA_020445335.1 Gammaproteobacteria bacterium | reverse complement strand
TGCCGTCGCTGGTCGCCAAGATGGCACCGGTGGAGAGCAAAGGCACGGCGATGGGGGTCTACTCCACGTCGCAGTTCGGCGGCGCTTTTCTGGGCGGTCTGATGGGGGGCACCATCCATACGCATTTCGGCGCCGAGGCGGTGTTTCTGTTTATCGCCGTGATGATCGCGATCTGGCTTGGCGCGGCTTTCGGCATGCAGGAGCCGCGTTATCTGAGCAGCTACCTGCTGCGTACCGGTCCGCTCGACGAGTCGCAGGCGAGCCTGCTGCAGGAGCGGCTGCTGGCGCTGGAGGGGGTCGGCGACGCGGTGGTCGTTGCGGAGGATGAGACCGCGTACATGAAGATCGATCCGCAGCTTATCGACATGGCGGCGCTGGATGAATTCTCTGTCGCCCGTTAGACTTGCGGCAGAGCGGGTAATTACCACTTTTTCATGGAAGAGAGAGTAACGAGGAGGCGATATGGCCAGTAGAGGCATCAACAAGGTAATTCTGATCGGCAACGCGGGCAGAGACCCGGAGATTCGCTACATGCCAAACGGCAACGCGGTAGCCAATCTGACGCTGGCGACATCCGAGAGCTGGAAGGACAAGAGTACCGGCGAACAGCGCGAGCAGACCGAGTGGCATCGTGTGGTCTTCTTCCGCAGGCTCGGTGAGATCGTTGGCGAGTACGTCAAGAAAGGCTCGAAGATCTATGTCGAGGGGCGCCTGCAGACGCGCAAATGGCAGGGGCAGGATGGCCAGGACAGATATACCACCGAGATCATCGCCGACCAGATGCAACTGCTCGACAGCCGCGGCGGCGGTTCCAGCGGTTCGGGGGACTACGGCTCCGGCCGCTCCAGCGACAGCGGGCAAGCGCCCTCAGGCCCCTCCAGTGAGCCTGATTTCGACGACGATATTCCCTTCTAGGCGAATCTAAGACGCCCCCCGCCCAGGGGGTTGCATGATGACTCCGCAGGCTGAAAACCGGCCTGCGGAGTCGCTCGTTATGCGTCGGAAAAAATACAGCGGATGCGATGGATTTGATCTGCACGCGGGAGACGGCAATGACCCGTAGTTTCCCCGATGCGGCAATGCCGCGAACCTCTGTGCCTCACGGCAGGCTTCGTCGCGGCGGCTTAACGATCTGCCAGAGGCGTTGCAGCCGCTCCCGCGAGACGATGATCAGCACATTCCCCAGCAGCACCAGCGCGACGCCAAACAGCGCCTCCGGGGACCACTGGTAGTGTTCGAAGAGTGTCGATATCCCCAGTGCGACGATAGGGAACAGCACCATCGCATAGGCGGCACGCTCCGCGCCGATGCGCCCCAGCAGCGTCAGAAAGCTGCCGAACGCCAGCACCGAGCCGAACAGCGCCAGATAGAGCAGTGAGAGGGTATAACCCACGGTCGCCTCGTAGGTGAAGGGCGCCCCTCCTGCGAGCGCGATCACGAAAAGCGTTATCGCGCCGTAGGCCATGCCGTAGGCGTTGCTCTGCACCACCGGCAGACCGGCACGCTGGTTGCGCGTCGAGGCCATGTTGCCGAGCGATGCGATGAAGGTGCCCAGCAGACTCAGCAGCAGCCCTTTGAAGGCCCCGTCATCCAGTTCCAGACCGGAGAGTTCGGGCAGGAAGACCAGCGCGATGCCGGCCAGTCCGATCAGCGCGCCGACGATGACCGACCCGTCCGCGCGCTTACCGAAGAGGAGTGCACCATTGGCGATATTCATCAAAACGATGGTGGAGAAGACCACCGCGATGAGACCGCTGGTCAGATGGGGAGTCGCCAGGTAGACCACCAGATAGTTGAAACCGAACAGCGTCAGTCCCTGCAGCAGGATCCAGAGATGCTGTTTCAGGCCGAAGCGCATCGGTAACCCCCTGATGCGGCACCAGAGCATCAGAATGGCCGCCGCCAGCGCGAACCGGTAGGCGATCGATACCTCCGGTGCCACCTCGCCCAGTTGAAAGCGGATCGCGAAAAAGGTGGAGCCCCAGATGAAAACGGTGCTGAGATAGAGCGTCGCGGTGTGGTTGAGCATCGTCGTCCGGTCTCTCAAGATGGAACTCAATTGCCTTTATACGTCCTTCAAATATATTATGGAAACGAATAATTCTTATCTTAAAGATTAAGATCCATAATAGATGATATGGCGAGGGATATAGATATCGCGTTGATGCGAACCTTTCTGGCGGTCGCCGAATCGGGCGGGATGACAGCCGCGGCGCAGGCGTTGAATTTGACCCAGGGGGCGGTGAGTCAGCAGGTAAGGCGCCTTGAGGGGGTGTTCGAAACCGAGCTGTTCGAGCGGCGCGGTCGTTCGATCCGGCTCACGCCGCAGGGGGAGCGGCTGGTGGCGCAGGCGCAACGGCTGATCTCGCTCAACGACGAGACCTGGCAGTCGATGACCCGACCGGCGTTCAGCGGCGAAATCAGGCTTGGGGTGCCGTTGGATATCGTACGCCCGATGATGCCGGCGATCATGCGCCGTTTCGGCCGCGAGCATCCACGGATCCAGCTGACGCTGGTCAGCGACATGACCGAGAGTCTGCTGCTGGCACTGCGCCGTGGCGACGTGGACCTGACACTGACGACCGAAGGGCGCCCAGGAGGCAGTGGCGAACTGCTGCTGAGCGACAAACTGGTCTGGGTGGGCGCGAAGGGCGGCGAGGCCTGCTACAAGACGCCGCTGCCGGTCTCGGTCGGATCGGAGTTCTGCGCCTTCAGGCCACCCGCGCTCGAGGCCTTGAACCGGGCCGGAATCAACTGGCTGGCGATCTGCAGCGTCGGCAATCTGGAGTCGATACTGGCGACGGTCGAGGCCGACATGGCGGTCGCGCCCTATATGTCGCGGCTGGTCCCCGAGAATCTGGAGGCGATCGATCCAGCGGCGGGGCTGCCGCAACTGCCGACCCACCACATCAATCTGCGTATGCCGGAGCGGGGTGGAACGCGTATCGTGCGTGAGCTGGCCCGCTATATCCGCCAGGGCTTTGCCGCGCGAAAGTGAGTGCGCCATGTCGACCGGCCGGCGTTGCCACCGACCGCTTCCGGTGACGGCGCATTCATGCCAAAGTTCGATCTTCGAGTTTTCAGCGGGAAGAGCCATGAACGACGAACTGCCGGTCACCGAGCGCACCCGGCTGCGGCGCAAGCGCGAGCGCGGCCATTTCGAGCGCACCACCATCCACGCGATTCTGGATGCGATGCCGATCTGCCACATCGGCTATCTGCTCGATGGCGCGCCGGTGGTGATGCCAACGTTGCAGTGGCGCGAGGGCGAGCGGGTCTACTGGCATGCCTCCAGCGGTGGACGTGGGATCAGGGCGCAGCGGGGTGCCCAGGTCTGCCTCACCGTCTCGCTGCTGGATGGTCTGGTGCTGGCGCGCTCCGGGCTGCATCACTCGGCCAACTATCGCTCGGTGATGATTTTCGGCGAGGCTGTCGAGACCGTCGACGCGGAGGTGAAAGCCGCAAAGCTCAACGGCCTGGTCGAGGCGCTCTATCCGGGGCGCAGCCGTTTGTTGCGGCCTATCTCGGCGCAGGAACTCAGGCAGACCGCGGTGCTGTCGCTGCCGATCGACGAGG
>JAGRGU010000142.1 GCA_020445335.1 Gammaproteobacteria bacterium | reverse complement strand
GGCGTCGGCAAGACCGAGATCGCCCGGCGGCTGGCCAAACTGGCCAACGCCCCTTTCATCAAGATCGAGGCAACCAAGTTCACAGAAGTCGGCTATGTCGGTCGCGACGTCGAGTCGATCATCCGCGACCTGGCGGACTCGGCAATGAAAATGGTGCGCGAGCAGGAGCTGGAGAAGGTCCGGGACAAGGCTGCCGACGCGGCCGAAGAGCGGATACTGGATGCGCTGCTGCCCGGTCCCAGTCGTAACAGCTGGGAGACCGAGAGCGACCGCGAGGCACGCAGCGACTCCGCCACCCGGGACAGGTTCCGCGTAAAAATCCGCAATGGCGAACTGGATGACAAGGAGGTCGAAATCGAAGTCAGCAGCTCGCCGATGGGAGTGGAGATCATGGCGCCGCCCGGCATGGAGGAGATGACCAGTCAATTGCAGGGGCTCTTCCAGAACATGGGCGGCGGGCGCACGCGTAAACGCAAGATGAAGATTCGCGATGCGCAGAAGATCCTGCGGGATGAGGAGGCGGCCAAACGCATCAATGACGAGGATCTGAAACTGCGCGCCCAGCAGATGGTAGAGCAGCATGGCATAGTTTTTCTCGATGAGCTGGACAAAGTGGCACGCCGCTCCGAATACGGTGGACCCGACGTCTCCCGCGAGGGTGTTCAGCGCGATCTGCTGCCGCTGGTGGAGGGCTGCACCGTCTCGACAAAGCAGGGGATGATCAAGACCGACCATATCCTTTTCATCGCCTCCGGCGCCTTTCACCTGGCCAAACCATCCGACCTGATCCCCGAGCTGCAGGGCCGTCTGCCGATCCGGGTGGAGCTGAGCGCCTTGAGCAGCGACGATTTCGTGCGCATCCTGACTGAGCCCAATGCCTCGCTGACCGAGCAGTACCGGGCGTTGCTGGAGACCGAAAAGGTCAACTTGACCTTCAGCGAGGATGGTATCCAGCGCATCGCAGAGATCGCCTGGCAGGTCAACGAAAACACCGAAAATATAGGCGCCCGCAGGCTGCACACCGTCATGGAGCGGCTGCTGGAGAGCATCTCTTTCACCGCCACGGAGGTGCCGGGAACGACCATCCATATCGACGCCGAATACGTCGATAACAATCTCAAGGAGCTCGCGTCGAACGAAGACCTGAGCCGCTTCATACTTTAAGACTGCCGTTTTACCCAGGTATAGGAACACTCCATGTCCAAGCATCAACCCACCGAACTCAACCTGCACCGCCAATCACGCGTTCTCGAGCTGACCTTCGACGATGGCTCCCATTTCAATCTGCCGTGCGAATACCTGCGTGTATTCTCGCCGTCAGCAGAGGTTCAGGGGCACGGTCCCGGCCAGGAGGTGCTGCAACTGGACAAGGAAGAAGTCAATATCGAGCGCATCGACCCGGTCGGCAACTACGCCGTCTGCCTGCATTTCGACGATGGCCACAACACCGGCATCTACTCCTGGGATACGCTCTATGACCTGGGTACTCAGCACGAAGCCAACTGGCAGCACTACCTGGAGCGCCTGACCGCTGCAGGGCATACGCGCAAAGGCAGCAACTGACAGCAGCGGTGGCGGTAATCGCCGGGCGCGCACAGCCAGCACCCTTGCGAGCGGCAACCCGACGCTATCGGTCACGCATGGCCTCTGCAATAATAGGGGCCCAATCCCCGACGCTCCGGCGTCGTTGCGGGTTCGCTACCGAGGCAGTGCGCGATGAAGGATGAAAACACCACCCATTTCGGTTATGAGCAGGTAGAGATCGGCGACAAAGCCAGGCGCGTACGTGCGGTCTTCGATTCGGTCGCCAACCGCTACGACCTGATGAACGACCTGATGTCGATGGGTATCCACCGGTTGTGGAAGCGATTCGCGGTCGAACTGGCCGGGATCCGCCCCGGGCAACGGGTACTCGACCTGGCCTCGGGAACCGGTGACCTTGCTGCCCGCTTTGCCGCGCTGGTCGGCCCTCAGGGTCAGGTGGTCATGTCGGATATCAACGCCGCTATGTTGGAGCAGGGGCGGATGCGCATTGCCGATCAGGGCCTGATCGGCAATGTCTGCTATGCGCAGATCGACGCCGAGCAGCTCCCCTTTCCCGACAACAGTTTCGACTGCATCTCCATCGGCTTCGGTCTGCGCAACGTGACCGACAAGCAGCGCGCGCTGCAGGAGATGCAGCGCGCGCTCAAGCCGGGCGGAAGGGTGCTGGTGCTGGAGTTCTCGCAGCCGGTCAGCAAGCCTTTCAAATCGCTCTACGACCTCTACTCGTTCAAACTGTTGCCGCTGATAGGCCGCGTGGTGGCCAACGACGAACAGAGCTACCGCTATCTCGCGGAATCGATCCGCATGCATCCCGATCAGCAGGCGCTCAAATCGATGATGGAGCAGGCGGGGCTGGAGCGCTGCGACTTCCACAACCTGACCGGTGGCGTGGTCGCGATTCACCGCGGTTTCAAACTCTGAGCGGGAATGGAGCGCTGGCGCCATGAGTATCTCCACCTTTGGTTACGCCAGCCTCGAAGCACTCCTGAATAGCTACCTGGCACTCGATCCCGTGGCGCGCGAAGAGCTGGCACAGCTTCACGGCCGGACGATTGCGCTTGAACTGACGGGCGTGGGGCTACGCCTCTATCTGCTGCCAGCCCCTGATGGAATCAAGCTTCTCGAGCGCTTCGAGGGAGAGCCCGACTGTCTGCTACGGGGCACCCCGCTGGCCCTGGCCCGCATGCGTGACCGTCGCACCAGTACCAAACAGCTCTTCTCCGGCGAGGTCGTCATCAGCGGCGATACCGAGACGGCGCATCGCTTCGCCAAGGTGCTCGGCGCCATCGATATCGATTGGGAGGAACAACTCTCCAAGGTGACCGGCGATCTCATCGCGCACAAGGTCGGCAACCTCTTCCGCGCCGCCGGCGACTGGGGCGTTCGCGCACGCGACACCCTGGCGGCGGATGCCGACGAGTACCTGAAGGAAGAGCTGCGGCTGCTGCCCGACCGCCGTGAACTACGCCGCTTCCTCGACGATGTCGACCGCCTGAGGGACGATGCCGAACGGATGCAGGCGCGGTTCGTGCTGCTGCGCGAGCGGCAGGAGCGGCGCCAGTGATCCGTCCTTCGGAAGCCTTCAGGCTGATACACATCAACTGGATTTTGCTGCAGCATGGATTGGATGAGGTAATTCTTGCGCTGCACATCTTCCGTCCGCTGCGCTTCATCCTCTACCTCTCCCCCTGGTACTGGATCCGCCGCGACAAACTGCCGCCCTACCCGGTCCGTATCCGCCGTGCGCTCGAGGAGCTGGGGCCGATATTCGTCAAGTTCGGTCAGATCCTCTCCACACGCCGTGACCTGGTTCCGGCGGATATCGGCGACGAGTTGGCCAAGCTGCAGGACGCGGTGCCGCCATTCCCCGGCGCCGAAGCGCGCAAGATCATCGAACGCGCTTTCGGCAAGCCGATCGAGGCGATACTCGACGAGTTCGACGAAACGCCGCTCGCCTCCGCCTCCATTGCCCAAGTGCACACCGCGCGTCTGAAGGATGGCCGAAAGGTGGTGGTCAAAGTGACGCGACCCGGAATCGAAAAGATCATTCGCCGCGACGTCGGTCTGCTATATCTGATCGCGGGACTGGCCAACCGCTACTGGAGCGAAGCCCGCCGCCTACGCCCCCTCGACGTAGTCAACGACTACAAGAAAACCATTCTCGACGAACTGGATCTGCAGCGCGAAGCCGCCAACGCGGCCCAGCTGCACCGCAACTGGGAAGGGAGCGACATTCTCTACGTACCCGAGATTTTCTGGCACCTGACGCGCCGCAACGTACTGGTGATGGAACGCATCTCCGGCACGCCGGTCGGCGATGTCGAGAAGCTGAAGGCACAGGGGATCAGCATGCGCCAGCTCGGCGAACAGGGTGTCGAGATCTTCTTCACTCAGGTGTTCCGCGACAACTTCTTCCACGCCGACATGCACCCGGGGAATATCTTCGTCGAGCCAAGCGGACGCTATATCGCGGTCGATTTCGGTATCGTCGGCTCGCTCACCCGCGCCGATCAGCGCTATCTCGCGGAGAATCTGCTCGCCTTCTTCAATCGCGACTACAACCGCGTCGCCGAATTACACGTCGAGTCGGGCTGGGTCAACCGCAAGACCCGGGTCGACGAGTTCGAGTCGGCTATTCGCTCGGTCTGCGAACCGATCTTCAACAAGCCGCTGAGCGAAATCTCTTTCGGCCATTTTTTGATCAATCTGTTTCAGACCGCGCGTCGCTTCGACATGGAGGTTCAGCCACAGCTGGTTCTGCTGCAGAAAACGCTGCTCTATATCGAAGGTCTGGGGCGCCAGCTCTATCCGCAATTGGACCTCTGGACCACCGCCAAGCCATTTCTGGAACGCTGGATGGCGGAGCAGGTCGGACCTCGCGCGTTCAAGAAGAAACTGCGGAAGAATCTGCCGCAGCTGGCCGAGCACGCGGCGGATATGCCGCTGCTGCTGCATAAAGTATTGAACGACGCCGCTGAACAGCGGCTGGAGCTGAATTGGCGGTCGGAGGATCTAAGCCAGCTGCGCCGGGAGTTGAAACAGAGCAGTCGGGATACCATTGCCAGCCTGAGCGGCGGATCGATGCTGATCTCCGGCGCGCTGCTGCTGACGCTCGGCCCCAGCATTCTGTTGCCCGCCTCCATCGTCACCGGCGCCGGCATCGGACTCGGCTGCGCCGGTGGTTATCTGCTGCTGCGAACGCTGCTGCGCGGCTGATTCAGCTCAAGCGGCGCGAACCAGACCGCGCGCCACCTCGTCGCGCTTCTCCTCACCCGCCAGCAGTGCGATCAGTTCGAGCGCAAAATCCATCGCGGTACCCGGTCCACGCGAAGTGATCACCGTACCGTCCCGCACCACCGCGCCGCCATCGATCTCGATCTTCGGGTTAGAGAGCCCCTGCAGCACGCCCGGGTAGGCGGTCGCCCTGCGACCGTCGAGCAGACCCGCCGCCGCCAACACTTTGGGAGCCGCACAGATGGCCGCTGTGTAGTGCCCTTGCGCGGCCATTTTCCGCAACAAATCGCGGATGCGCTTGTCGGCGGCCAGATGGTCGGCACCGGGCAATCCGCCCGGCAGCACGATCATGTCGAAAATTTCATCCTGCACCCGCCCGAGTTCGGTATCCGGCAGCAGCACCACACCCCGGCTTGCAACCACGGGCGCGCTATCGAGAGCAGCGCTGACCACTTCGATACCCGCGCGCCGCAGCAGATCGATAACGGTTACTGCTTCGAGCTCTTCGCAACCTTGAGCGAGGGGGACGAGAACGCGGGCCATTGGCTCCTCCTGAGTTGCTGTTCAATAAGATGGGATGCCTTGATCAGTCGCACTCCTTGGTCGGCGAGCTGCGACAGATGCCGTTGCAGCACCGCGATGGTCTGCGGATAAGGGTGGCCTATACCAACGGCGAATCCCTGCTCACGCGCCTTTCGCAGTAACAGTCGAAACTGCTTCGTGATAGCCCGGGGATTGGGCTCGTTATCCAGGAAGACGTCACGCCGGGTGGTGGCGACACCGTGCTCCTGCGCCACCTCCTGGGCTACGGTTTTATGCGTGGTGCGACTGTCGATGAAAAAGAGCGCCGGGTAGCGCTGCAGCGACTGCATGACCCAGTCCATCGCGCCCGGGTGACGGGTCAACAGACTGCCCATATGATTGTTGACCCCTGCAACATGGGGAATGGATGCCAGATCGTCGTGCAGTGTCTGCTTGAACCGCGCCTCGGTCATATGCAACGTTAACGCCCCCGGGCCGAGCGCATTGCCGTGGTACGCATCCATCGGTAGATGCAGCATCACCTCTTTTCCAGCGCGGTGCGCCGCTTCCGCCAGTGTCACACCATGGCTTGAGTGGGGCAGAAAAGCGTAGGTAACCCCGCCCGGGAGTGCCAGTGCCGCCCTCCCCTCGGCAAGATGGTTGCCCATGTCGTCGATGATTATGGCTATCGCCGGCGATGGCGTATCCCCGCTCGCATGCGCTGTCAGCGACAGCAGTGCCAACAATAAGTTGACGATGCCATGGCGGCGCGGAGGGCTCACCGGCGACTGCCACCCAATACATACAACCCTTTGAGCAGATTGAGCGCTTCGCTGAGCTGATAGTCCGATTCCGCGAGACTCTTCCCGGCAGCAGATCTCTCCTCCACATCTTCCGCCTCATCTTTCTTCGCCGTTCCATTCTTCAAGTGACCGCCCAGATCAGCCTCCTTGACCTGCGTTAGATCGCTCTTTTTGAGCGTGGTAACTTTGATATTGGAGAGCGGAATATCCGGGGTGATTCCTTCTGCCTGAATCGAGCGCCCCGATGGGGTGAAGTATCGCGCCGTCGTCAGCTTGACGGCGGAATGGCCGCTGACCGGTACGATGGTCTGGACAGAACCCTTGCCGAAGGTTTGCGAACCCATAATGACCGCTCGCTTGTGATCCTGCAGCGCCCCGGCAACAATCTCCGAGGCAGAGGCCGAACCGCCATTCACCAGCACCACTATCGGGGCGCCCTCGAGCACATCGTCCGGGGCCGCGGTAAAATCCAGCCGCGACTCTTCATCCCGCCCTTGTGTATAGACGATAACACCACCGGTGAGAAAAGCATCGCTGACCGCTACCGCACCATTGAGCACGCCACCGGGATTGTTGCGCAGATCCAGCACCAGGCCTCGCAATGCACTCCCGGACTTCTGCTTCAGGGCGCTCAGGTGCCGCAGCATATCCTCGGTGCTGCGCGACTGGAAATGGGAGATTCGCAGGTAGCCAAATCCATCTGCGAGGATCCGGCTCTTGATGCTGGCCACACGTATGACGTCGCGCACCAGTGTGAATTTGAGCGGATCCTTCTCCCCCTCGCGCACCACCGTCAGCGTAATCGAGGTACCGCGCTTGCCGCGCATCAGTTTGACCGCTTCGTCCAGACTGAGTCCCTTGACAGGCCGCTCGTCCAGCCGCACGATCAGGTCCCCCGCCTGGATACCGGCGCGCTGCGCCGGCGTGTCGTCGATGGGCGCGATCACCTTGACGAAGCCGTCCTCTACACCCACCTCTATGCCGAGGCCACCAAACTCACCGCTGGTACCGACCTGCAGCTCCCTGTACTCATCAGGGTTCAGATAAGCCGAGTGCGGATCCAGCCCGGAGAGCATGCCTCGAATCGCATACTCAAGCAGTTCCCGATCATCGACCGGCTCGACATAATCCTGCTTTATGCGCCCGAATATCTCCGCAAATGCGCGCAGATCCTGCATCGGCAGCGCCGTGGGCGCCTCTTCGGCCGGCACCGGCGAATGCCAGCTTCCAGCCAGCAACACCGCTGCCAGCACCGCTATCAATCCCGTATGAACACTCTGCTTCATCATCTGCGTTTCCCGAATACCACCTTTGCTACAAGATCCGCCGGAGATTAAGACACGCCGGCGGCTGCGCTGTTCATTTCATGCTGTCGCTGCCGGCGAAGCGCGTCCCATCGAAGCAGAGACTCGCTTCCCCCGCTGCCGCTGAAACCAGCGACGGGGATTGGCCGGCTTGCCATTGATGCGGATGCCGAAATAGACGCCCGCCCTGGCACGCCCTCCGCTGCTTCCCACTGATGCTACCACCTCTCCCGCCTCTACCCACTCACCGGTTTCGCGAAACAGGCTCTGATTGTGGCCGTAGAGCGTCATGTATCCCTCACCATGATCGAGAATCAACAGCAGCCCAAAGCCCCTCAACCAGTCCGCGAAGGCAACACGGCCGCGGTGGACCGCCCTTATCTCGCTGCCGGGCGCAGCATCGATAATCACCCCCTCCAGCTTCATGCCGCCCGCCCTGGCGCTGCCATAACCGGCACTGACGCTGCCTTGAAGCGGCCACCGCAGGGTGCCCTTCAGCTCCTTGAACGGCCGTTGCCCATCGCCAGCCAGCGGAATCGAAAGGATCTGCCGTTGCAGTTTTTCGATCACTCCCTGCAACTGCTCTCGGTCCCTGACCAGGCTCTCCAGGCGCTGCCCCTTGTCTTGCAGCGCCTGTTCCAGCGCCACCACCACCTGCTGACGTTCTTCCATGATCTGCTGCAGGCGCGCCTGCTCCGCCAGCTCCTCTGCCTGCAGCGCCAACAGGCGGCTCTGCTCCTGCGCGATCTGTGCCTTGCCGCGAGTGACAACCTCCAGCAGCGCCTCGATACGCGCCATTTCGGCGAGGCGCGCATTGTTGAGGTAATCGTAATACACCATCAGGCGACTGACTATGGCCGGATCTTCCTGATTCAACAAGATTTTCAGTCGCTGTTGACGGCCCATCGCGTAGGCGGACCGCAGCTGTTGGGCAAGTATCTGCTGCTGCTGCCGCAAGCGTCGATCGTGGCCGATCTGCTCCGCCTCCAACGTCGAGAGGCGCTGTTGCTGTTGCTGCAACGCGGTGTTGATCTCGCGCAGTCGACGCGCGGTTTGCCCGATGGCGCGCTCACTTTCGCTGAGGCGGGATCGCAACGCCTCCCGCCGTTGCCTGTCAGCCGAAAGATCGGAGCGCAGCGTACTGATCTCGCCCTGAATCTGCTGAAGCCGTTGCTCGCGGTCCTCGACGCCCTGCACCGGCGCGCCCGCAGCCGGTGCAGAGAGGAGGGCAACCGAGAGCAGCGCAGAATAGAGGGTGGTGAAGAGGGCGAGCTGCAGCACTAGCGCTCGATCAGGAGATTCCGGCCGGTCATCTCCACCGGCACCGGCAATTGCAGCATGTGCAACAGTGTCGGCGCGATGTCGCACAGCGCGCCGCCCTCCCGCACTCCGGTTGCCAACCGGCCGACGTAGACCAGGGGTACCGGATCGCTGGTATGCGCGGTATGCGGCTGCCCCGTTTTGGGGTCGCGCATCAGCTCCGCGTTGCCGTGATCGGCAGTGATCAGCATCTCTCCGCCGACGCGTTCGATTGCCTCCAGCACCAGGCCGAGACAATGGTCGAGCGCCTCCACCGCCGTTACCGCAGCGGCAAAATTGCCGGTGTGCCCGACCATGTCCGAGTTGGCGAAATTGCAGATAATGACGTCCTGCTGCTGTCCCTCGATGGCGGCGACCAGATGCCCGGCCACCTCCGGCGCGCTCATCTGCGGCTGCAGATCGTAAGTGCTTACTTTGGGTGAGGGCACCAGAATTCTGGTCTCATTTTCGAACGGTTCGTCACGACCGCCGTTGAAGAAGAAGGTTACGTGGGCGTATTTCTCGGTCTCCGCCAGGCGCAACTGGTGCAATCCCAGCCTGGAGACATACTCGCCAAAAGTATTGTTGAGTGTCTCCGGAGGAAAAGCGACTGGAAGGTCGAACTCCTTGCTGTATTCGGTAAGCGTGACGAAACGGCTCAGTGCGGGACGCACGCGGCGCTCGAATCCATCGAAATCGCCATCGACGAAGGCGCGCGTCAGCTGGCGGGTACGATCGGAACGGTAGTTCATGAAAACCACCGCGTCGCCGTCCTCGATCACGACCGCCTCCTCACCCCTCGGAACGACGCTGGTAGGAAGGACAAACTCATCGGTCTCGCCACGCTGGTAGGCCTGTTCCAGCGCCGAAAGCGCGTCTTCGGCCACCTCTCCAACCGCACCGAGCGTCAGCATGTCATAGGCTCGCTGCACGCGATCCCAGCGATTGTCGCGATCCATCGCGTAGTAGCGGCCCGTGATACTGGCTATGCGACCAACACCAAGCTCACCGAACAGCGTCTGCAGCTTTTCGATCGAGGGCGCAGCACTTTTCGGTGGCATGTCGCGCCCATCCAGAAATGCGTGCATATAGACTCTGCTGCAACCGCGCTCCACCGCCAGCCGGCACATTGCCTGAATATGCGATTCATGGCTGTGAACACCGCCAGGAGAGAGCAGCCCGAAGATATGCAAGGCCCCGTTCCCGGCATTGGCGGCATCGACGGCGGCGCAGAGTTCAGGATTGTTGAAAAAGTCGCCGCTATCCACCGCAAGAGTGATTCGGGTCAGCTCCTGGTAGACAACTCTTCCCGCGCCCAGATTGAGGTGCCCCACCTCGGAGTTGCCCATCTGATCACCCGGCAATCCGACCGAGGCGCCAGAGGTCGCAATCAGGGAGTGGGGATAGTGCTGCCATAGCCGGTCCCATACCGGTGTCTGCGCCGAGGCGATGGCGTTGAACTCGCGCTGTTCGCGATATCCCCAGCCATCCAGAATGATCAAAACGGCCGGCTTGTTTCTGCTGCTCATGGTTAGGGCGTCGACTCTTGGAAAACGGATTGGCCAATAATACACTTAACCCTTTATAAAAATTACTAAAAAGGCATGAACATGATCAATGTTTACGGAATTTCGTGACTTGAGATCGGCTGGAAAATGGCGCTGGTTGGTCGGCCGAGCCTGATACTCTCCCCACATCCTTTATAATGTTATTGAAAAATCAGCGGAATTCTCGTAAAAGGGGTAAAGTTTATTACTCTATTATTCTACGTTGATTTAGGGTCGCCGCATGGAACACAAATTCAGCACTACCAAAAAGCCGGCACTTGAGCACGAGACGGCGTTCGACAACGATCTGGACGACATCTTCGCGGATGACGAGGATATCGAACGCGCCTCGCGTTCACTGAAGGCGATGTCTCACCCTTTGCGGCTCAAGATACTCTGTACGCTGGGCGGCCAGGAGGTGAGTGTTCAGGAGATCGTCGAGCAGGTCGGCACCTCGCAAAGCAATATTTCACAACATCTGGCCATTCTGCGGGACAAAGGGATCCTGGCCTCGCGCAAGGATGCCAACCGTGTCTACTATCGTGTCAGCGACTCGCGCACCTTGCAGCTGGTCGGCATGATGCGCGAGGTGTTCTGTACCCACGGCCATTGATCCCGCGCGGCAAGGACCGGCTGTAGGAAAACGGGAATCATCGATTCCCGTTTTCCGTTTCCAGCTTCCAGGCGCTCTGGGTTAGAATGCGCCTCCATTCACCTTCTGCAGCCAGATCCTCCATGCAACAGTTTCTCGAGTTCGTAGCCAATCATCCGATGTTGTTCGCAGCCCTCGGGCTGGTCACCGTTCTGCTGATCATCAATCTGATCACCGGCATGGACAAATCGGCCATCGACCCGCACCAGGCGACCACGATGATCAACCAGGAGGATGCACTCGTGGTAGACGTGCGTCCGATGACCGATTTTTCAGCCGGCCATGTCATCAATGCCATCAACATCCCGATCAACGGTCTGAAGAACCAGCTCAATCGACTGGAGAAACACAGGAACAAGCCGATTATCGTCGCTTGCAGATCCGGTACCCAGTCCGGATCGGTCTGCAAACAGCTGCGCAAGGAGGGCTTCGAGAAGGTCTTCAACCTGAAAGGTGGCATACTCGCCTGGCAGGGCGCCAATCTCCCGATCAGCCGGAAAAACAAATAACTCCGGTACGAACCCAATTCACCCAAGCAACAGGACCCCATCATGAGTGAAGAGAAGCAGGCTGAAGCCATTCAGCGCGAATTCGTGCTACAGCGGATCTATGTCAAGGACATATCGTTCGAGACCCCCAACTCGCCGGCCATTTTCACCGAGGAGTGGAAACCCGAGTCGAGCCTCAATCTGAACAGCAACGTCACCCAGCTTGGCGAGGGCATCTACGAAGTGGTGCTGTCGATCACCGTGACCACCAAAGTCGGGGACAAAACCGCTTTTCTGGTCGAGGTGCAGCAGGCCGGTATCTTCGGTGTACGCGGCTTCCCGGATCAAGAGATGGGACATATGATGGGAGCCTACTGCCCTAATGTGCTCTTCCCTTACGCACGCGAGGTCGTCTCCGACCTGGTAAACAAAGGGAGTTTCCCGCAGCTGCTGCTGACGCCGGTCAATTTCGATGCGATCTATGCGCAGCACCTGCAGGAGCAGCAGCAGAAGGACCAGGAGAACGGTGGCAAAGCCCACTAGTCGCACACCCGTCGTTGCCGTACTCGGCGCCGGCTCCTGGGGCACGGCGCTCGCCATTCTGCTTGCCCACAACGGCGCCGAGGTGCGCCTTTGGAGTAACCTGGCCACCCAGGCCGAGCGCCTTCAGCGTGAGCGCGAGCATCGTGATTTCCTGCCCGGCTGCCTCTTTCCAGCCTCGCTGACGGTAAGCGCCGATCTGGCGTGGTCTCTGGCGGGGTGCGACGAGATACTGATCGCGGTACCGAGTCACGCCTTCACCGAGGTGATCACCGCTGTCGATACGCAACTGCAACGGTCCGCGACGCTCAGCTGGGCAACCAAGGGGCTGCAACCGCGCAGCGGCCGGCTGCTGCACGAGATCGCCGCGGAACTGCCGCACATCAGCTCCTCCGCGGTGATCTCGGGTCCGAGTTTCGCCCGCGAAGTGGCACATGGCCTTCCCACCGCAATCACCGTCGCCTCGGAATCGCAGCGTCACGCCCAACGCGTTGCCGACTACCTGCACAGCGAAAGCTTCCGAGCCTACACCAGTAGCGACGTCATCGGGCTGGAGATCGGCGGTGCCGCCAAGAATGTGATGGCGATTGCCGCCGGTATCGCCGATGGCCTCGGTTTCGGCGCCAATACCCGCGCCGCGCTGGTGACCCGCGGTCTGGCAGAAATCATGCGCCTCGGGCTCGCGCTGGGTGGCAAGGCGGAGACGATGATGGGTCTGGGCGGTCTTGGTGATCTGATACTGACCTGCACCGACGACCAGTCACGCAACCGGCGCCTGGGACTGGCGCTGGCAAAGGGCATGAGCGTCGAGGCGGCACGTCGGCAGATCGGGCAGGAGGTCGAAGGGGTGCCGACCACAAAAGAGATTCATCTGAAAGCGGCGGCCCTCGGGGTCGAGATGCCGATCACCGAACAGACTTATAGGGTTCTGTTCGAGGATCTTTCCCCAGAAGCAGCGGTGCGCGCGCTGCTCGACCGCAGCCAAAAACAGGAGTCCGTTTGAGCAGCTAACGGGCGCCTCTCCAAACCGGAGATACCTAGGCGAATCGCAACTGACGCCAGGCTTCGTAGAGTACGATAGCAACCGCATTCGAAAGATTGAGGCTGCGATTGCCAGGGCGCATCGGAACGCGGATGGTCTGCGTCGGCGGCAACTCATCCAACAGCGCCTGCGGCAATCCCCGACTCTCCGGCCCGAACAGCAGGAAGTCCCCGGCGCGATAGTCGGGAACGGTGTGATCGACCTTGCCACGCGTCGAACAGGCGAAGAGCCTCGCACCACCCACCGCCAGACGAAACGCTTCCAGCCGCTCGTGCTGCTGCAGGCAGGCGAGGTCGTGGTAGTCGAGACCGGCACGGCGTAGTTGGCGATCCTCCAGCGAAAACCCCAGTGGGTGAATCAGGTGCAGGCGGCTTCCGCTATTGGCGCAGAGGCGAATGATATTGCCAGTATTGGGCGCAATCTCAGGCTCGAACAGCGCGACGTTGAACATGATCCCTCTCTGGAGCGGACTACCGGCACCAGCTCGCCGGTCCCGCCAGCGATTTGATTCTCCAGTTGCGAGCGGGTTAAAAATGACGAACAATTTTGCCTGGACGCACGCCTGGCCTGATCCGCGTGAATCCTGACAACCGAACCGCTGAAGTACCGGACCGCTATCCATGCCAGCCTATTCAACCGACTCACCACTCGCCGTCGATTTTTGCGGAATGCGCTTCGACACCCCTCTGGTACTGCTTTCGGGTTGCGTCGGTTTCGGCGAAGAGTATACCCGCGTCAAGGGTTTTACCAATCGCGATGCCGGAGCCGTCTGCCTCAAAGGTACAACGCTGCAACCACGCCTCGGAAATCCACCCCATCGCATCTGTGAAACACCGGAAGGGATGCTCAACGCAATCGGACTGCAGAACCCGGGAGTCGATCGGGTGGTCGATGAGATCCTGCCAACCCTCGACTTCGGCGAGACTCGCTTCATCGCAAATGTATCCGGTTCGACGGTGGAGGAGTATGAGGCGGTCACCCGCCGATTCGACGACTCGCCGATCGATGCGATCGAAATCAACATCTCCTGTCCCAACGTCAAAGAGGGCGGCGTCGCCTTCGGCAACGATCCGGTGATGTCGGCACGGGTGGTGGAAGCCTGCCGCCGCGCCACCAGCAAACCATTGATAACCAAACTGTCACCCAATCAGACCGATATCGCTGCCAATGCCAGGGTCTGCATCGAGGCCGGCAGCGACGCCTTCGCGGTCATCAACACCTTGATGGGGATGGCGATCGACATTGAGAGCCGCACGCCGGTCATCGGCAACAACCAGGGTGGACTCTCGGGACCGGCGATCAAGCCGGTGGCGCTGTTGAAGGTGCACCAGGTGCACCAGGTATGCAGGCCGCATGCGATCCCGATCATTGGCCAGGGCGGAGTCACCACCGCGGAGGACGCGCTGGAGTTCCTGATTGCCGGCGCTTCGGCGGTCGGCATCGGTACGGCGCTGTTTTACGACCCGCTGGTCTGTCCTAAGATTAATCAGGGCATAACGGCCTATATGGAGAGGCACGCCCTGCAATCCGTGACCCAGTTGACCGGTACGCTAAGGCTCAATGTTCCCGGCGCAGCCAAATGCGGCTGCTGAGGGTCGTCGTTCCGCCACTCAGCGTTTGGGAATAATGTTCTAGCGAAAGCGGCCGCTATACTCGCATTAGCGATACGGGAAACATGCAAATGACACCGGAGATGGATTCGAACACACTCTCGACTGAAATGTTGCGCCGATTCGCCCCGTTGCGGGATCTCTCCGATTCGCAGTTGGGTCAGCTCGCATCCGAGGTGGAAATAGAGCAGGCGCCCATCGGCAAGCTGCTGATCAAGCAGGGGAGTCAGGAGGAGTACAGCTTCTTTCTGCTCGAAGGGCACATCAGGCTGCGCGCCGTGGATGGCAAGATCAGCGATGTTCGCCATGGCGACCCTGCCTCCACCAATCCGATTGCTCAGCTGCTGCCGCGTCGCTACGACGTTATCTCGGTCAGCAGCGTCCGCTACATAAGAGTCACCTACAGCCAGATGGATGCGGTCAAGGCCAGCAGTAGTGACAAAGAGCGCTTGGCCGGTTACGAAGTGAGCGGCGAACCCGAGAGCGAAGCGACAGAATTCGAGAATCAGCTCTCTTTCCAGTTTCTGCAGGATCTGGACAGCGACTCGCTGGAGCTTCCGAGTCTACCGGAAGTGGCGATGCGGATCGGCAAAGCGATTGAGGATGAGTCCAGCGACGCGGCCAGCATCGCAGAGCTTATTCAGAACGACCCCGTCATCACCGCAAAACTGATCAAAGCCTCCAACAGTGCCATGTACGGGCGACGCACCGAGGTCGAAACCTGCGCCGGCGCGGTCATCCGGCTCGGCACCGACGTTACGCACAAACTGGTTCTCTCCTTCGCCATGCGCGACCTGTTCAGTTCCGACTCCAGCCTGCTGCAGCAGCGCATGCAGGAGTTGTGGAAACACAGCACCCACGT
>JAGRGU010000141.1 GCA_020445335.1 Gammaproteobacteria bacterium | reverse complement strand
AGAAGATCATGGACAAGCTCGATCTGCGCAGCGTTGCCGAGTTGACCAAGTACGCCATCCGCGAGGGCATCACCTCAGTCGACAGTTAAGCGCGGCAGAACGCCCGCTATACCCTGACGGCCACGATCGCTTCCTCTCCCTTGACTCTCGCCGCGCCGACCTGACGGATGGGGCGCGAACGCTCCCCTGTTGCCGCAGATTCCGCAAACACTCCCGCCGCACCGATAACCCGCCCCGGCCGGATCCCGAGTAGAGCCATCAGGAGAATCGAACGCTCCATTCAGGGATTCCCCGATATGCCCGCATGGTCAGGGCAAGGATGATTCCGGCAGGCTGCCCGAACTTCCGCCGTTACGCCTGCGGTCCGGGCCAAATCAGGGTTTCCGAACTCGAGATTCAGGTAATTCCCGATCTTCATACTGGGACATGAGTTCGATAATTCGAAACAGAAAGAGAACCTTCGGAGCGTCCGGGAGCTGGGCGATCGGCATTATGGAAAACAGGCAGACGGAGCGAGCTGTGAACAACCGGAAAGTTACTGGGAACCTACAAAGAACCACGATCTGGGCTGCCGAGCACTGGCTGGCCACCTGTGGTTCGGATCTCAACGCGAAAGCACAGAAAATCTGCGCCACCGCGGTCCAGGAGCTCGGCCGTCGAACCGGATTTCTGCCCATGGCCGCACCGTTGCTCATGATTATCCTGCTCGCCTTCAATCCCCTTCTGCTTGAGTACTGGATGCCGATCGCGGTGCTTTACCTGCTGCTGCTCATGGCGGCGATGATTCGCATCGCTCTGGCACAAAAGATCTCCGACATCGGCGGTGGCGAAAGGGTGTCGCTGGCACGGCAGTATCAGACCACGGTCGATATCAGTGGCCTCTGCTGGAGCAGCCTGGTTGGGTTGATGCTATTGACCCGCGGCATCGATCAACTGACCGAGCTGGCATTGATCGCGACACTTGCGCTGACCGCCGGCGGCTTCACCACCCTCACCCTCGAGATGACGCTCTGGCGTCGTTTCGTCTTCGCCCTCTGGATGCCGCTGATTCTGCTGACCACCGCTTCTGCGATGCAGGGTCTGGAACACGGCTGGATTCTGCTGACGATCGAGCTGCTGATCATGCTCTTCTCCGGCATACAGGGACAGCGGGTGGTGCGCGACTACATCACCGGGCTGCTGTCACAGACCGATCTCGAGCAAGCCGTTTCAACGATCGCCTTCCAGCGCGACGAGCTGCTCACCCACGAGTCGCGCCTGGATGAGCTTATGGAACAGGCCTACCGGTTGTCGTATTACGACCAGCTCACCGGCATCGGCAGCCGCAGCCATTTTCATGAGCGCTTGACCGCCAATATCCTCACCAGGGGTAGTGGCCAGCGGCGGTTTGCCGTTCTCTACCTCGATCTCGACGGTTTCAAGGATATCAACGACACCTTCGGCCACGAAGCCGGCGACGAGCTGCTGAAGATCGTCGCCCGTCGCGTCGGTTCCCTCATGCGCAAAGATGACTTCGCCGCCCGCCTCGGCAGCGATGAGCTTGCGCTGATGGTCAATAACGTCGCCAACAACCACGATGCACTGGCTGTCATGCAGCGCTGTCTGAAGGAGATTCGGCTGCCGGTCACCCTGCAGGGCAGAACGATCTGTCCCAGGGCCAGTATCGGCATCGCGCTCCACCCTGCCGACGGCGACACCGCCCTTGCGCTGCTGAAAGCTGCCGAAAGCGCCATGCACACCGCAAAACGCGCCACCAAACAGCGCTTCGCCCGATACTCGCCGGAGATGACCCTTGCCGCCGAGCAGCGGCTCTCCATCGAGCAGGAGCTGCGCTCTGCACTCACCACGGGCCAGTTCACGCTCCATTTTCAGCCGCAGATCAGCACCACCAACGGTTGCATCAGCGGCGTCGAGGCGCTGGTGCGTTGGCAGCATCCTGATCGCGGGCTGATACCGCCGGCTGAATTCATCACCGTCGCCGAGAATACCGGTATGATCGATGAACTCGGTGAGTGGGTGCTGTTCAGCAGCTGCCATCAAGCCGCGAAGTGGTTCGCCTCGGGGATGCCTCCGTTCTCGGTCGCGGTCAACATATCGCCGCTGCAGCTGCTCGATCCGGGTTTTACCGACACGGTGCGCGCCGCGCTGGAGAGCTCCGGCATCGACGCGGAGTTGTTGGAGCTCGAAATCACCGAAAGTGCCATTCAGACGCATAGCGAGGCGCGCGACACGATGATGCAGCTCAGCGAGCTCGGCATACGTATCGCAATCGACGATTTCGGCACCGGGTACTCGTCGCTCGCTTCGCTCAAGGAGCTGCCGATCGATCGGGTCAAGATCGACCGGCTGTTCGTCAAGGATATGCTCTCCAGCGAGCGGGACACTGCGTTTCTCGGCAACATCATCAATATCGCCCACCTGCTCGGCTGCGACGTCGTCGCCGAGGGTGTCGAGGAGCGGGCGCATATCGACAAGCTGTGCGCGCTCAGTTGCGACTGTCTGCAGGGTTACTACTTCAGTCAGCCGGTCGCGGCAGAGCGGATCCCGGAATATGCCCGGGAGGCGTGCGATCTGGCATTGGAGGATCCCGGCCTCGCCAGGGTGGCGGTTACGGCGGAGTGAGCGCCGATCGGCCGGCTGCTCGATCGCATCCTCCGCCAAAGAGCCATCGGAAATAAAAAAGGCTTAGAGGAGTTCTCTAAGCCTTTGATTTATATTGGTAGGCGCGAGTGGACTCGAACCACCGACTTCCACCATGTCAAGGTGACACTCTAACCAACTGAGTTACGCGC
>JAGRGU010000140.1 GCA_020445335.1 Gammaproteobacteria bacterium | reverse complement strand
TCGGTGATGGTGCCGGAGATCATCACCGGCTTGCGTACGCCCGAGGTTTCGAACAGCTGCTCAAGTGCGAACACCGCCGCCTTGGCGTTGAGCGTATCGAACACGGTCTCGATCAGCAGGATGTCGCTGCCACCGTCGATCAAGCCGTGTGCCGCCTCGCTGTAGGCCGTCACCAGATCGTCGAAACTGATGTTGCGAAACCCCGGGTCGTTGACGTCGGGCGAGAGCGAGCAGGTGCGGTTGGTCGGCCCGAGCACACCGGCGACGAAGCGGGGACGCTCCGGGCAGGTGATGGCGTCGACCGCCTCGCGCGCCAGTTGCGTGGAGACCAGATTGATCTCGTAGCTGAGCGCCTCCATTTCGTAGTCGGCCAGCGACACCCGGTTGGCGTTGAAGGTGTTGGTCTCGAGGATATCGGCGCCGGCTTCGAGGTAGGCCCGATGGATGTCGCGAATGATCTCGGGCCGGGTCAGCGAGAGCAGGTCGTTGTTGCCCTTGAGATCGCAGTGCCAGTCGCGGAAGCGCTCTCCACGATAGCCCTCTTCCTGCAGACGGTGACGCTGAATCATAGTGCCCATGGCGCCATCCAGCAGCAGGATACGCCGCTTCAGCAGCGACTCGATTTCAGCACTTCGATCGGTAATGTCGGTCATTATTGGGCCAGGCGCGCTCGGCGAAAAAGAATCGATTATAGGTTGAGTGTCTGGCCGAGGGAATTTCCCCGTCGGGAGGGGGGGCGATTCGCGGTTTCTCTGGTTCCGGCGGGTTGCTAAGCTAGAGGGATGTTCTTTACCCGGGTCCCGAGAATGCTCATCCAGCGCTTGCTGATGGCGCCGCTGTTGGCGCTGCTCTGGTTGCAGGCCGTGCCGGCGGCGGAGCAGACGCTGCGCGTGGGTGTCTACTTCAATCCGCCGCTCTCTTTCGTTGGCGATGACGACCGACCGGCGGGGTTCATCGTCGATCTGCTGGACCACATCGCGTTCGAGGAGGGGTGGCGGATGCAGTATGTTCCCTGCAGTTGGGATGGCTGCAACGAACTGTTGGCTCTCGGGCAGATCGACATGCTGGCGCCGATCGCTGTCAGCGACGCCGAGCAACGTCGACTGGACACCAACCGCGAGAGCCTCTACGTCAACTGGGGCCAGATACTGGTCAAGCGCGGCAGCGAGCTGCGCTCGCCGCTCGATCTGAATGGCAGGAGCGTGATCGCACTGTCGGGTGATGTGCACTATGCCGACCTCAAATCGCTCGCCGAACGTTACGACATTCACGTTCGTTTCCTGGAAGTGGATCAGTACGAAGATCTCCTCACCTGGGTTGCCGAGGGGCCGGTCGACGCCGGACTGGTCAGCCGTTCGTTCGACCTGAAACAGTACGCGACGTACGATCTGGAGAAATCGAACCTGATTTTCAACCCGGCTGAGATCCGTATCGCTTTTTCACCGCGCAACGACCAGCTGCAGAATGCACGGCGTATTCAGCGTCTCGACTACAGACTGGCGGCGCTCAAAGGCAACAGCAATTCGGAGTACTACCGGCTGCAGGCGCGCTGGTTCGGCGGGCCCGATACCGAGCCGGTGCCCCGCTGGTTGATCTGGGCGCTGATGCTGGCGGCAGTGATCGCGCTGGTGCTGGCGGTCGGCGTGGTGCTGCTGCGCAACGAAGTTCGCAGACAGACCCGGCGGGTGCACGAGATGAACGACCGTTTCACCGCATTCATGCAGAACCTTCCGGGCATCGCTTATATGAAGCACGCCGACGGGCGCTATCTCTATGTCAATCCGGCGTGGGAGCGCAGTCGGTATCTGATGCAGTCCAATGTGTTGGGAAAGCGCCCCGAGGAGATCTGGCCCGATCACGAGATGCACGACCTGATGCCGCAGGAGCGCACCGTGCTGGAGACGTTGAAGCCGGTCGAGAGTCTGGAGAGCAACCCCTGGGACAGCCGTGCCAGCCGCTGGCGGCTGATCCGCTTCCCCATTATCGATGACAGCGGCGAGGCGCGGATGGTGGGGGGTATTGGCCTTGATATCAGCGCGCAGCATGAAGCCGAAGCCCAGGCAATTCGCCTCAACCGACAACTGGAGCTGCTGTTGGAGTTCGCCGGCGACGGAATCTTCGGGCTCGACAAGCTGGGTCGGTGCAGCTTCATCAACCGCAAAGCGCTGCAACTGCTCGGCTATGGGCGCGAAGATCTGGTTGGCAGCCGTCTGCTGGATCGCATCCAACACTCCCGCAGGGATGGCAGCGACTACCCCGAACATGAGTCGCCGATCTACCGGGCGATCAACGGAGGGGACCCCTCGCGCATCGACGAGGCGTTTTTCTGGCGAGAAAACGGTGAGCCGTTGCGTGTCGCCTACACGGTGCATCCACTGACGGATGCCGAGTACTCCGGCGCGGTGGTGGTCTTCCGCCGCTTGCGTGGCGACTCGGATGCCGCCGCCTGAACCCGGGGCGTCGGCGCTGTTCGGTCATGCGGCGGAGGGTCTGGTCCACCCGCCCGACTACTACGGCGGGGGCATCACCAATCTGCTCGCTTCGCTCTGCCGGGCGATGGGGGGAGGGGAGACGGGATACCCCGGGCTGAGCGGGTTTGACCCGCAGAGACTCGCACGCGCTCGCCATATCGTGCTGCTGGTGATCGATGGGCTGGGGTACGACTATCTGTGCAGTGCCGGTGCCGGCAGCCTGATGGCTTCGCACTGCCGGGCGCGACTGACTTCGGTCTGTCCCTCTACCACGACCACGGCGATTCCGCTATTTCTCACCGGCCTGCCGCCGCAGCAGCATGGCTTCACCGGCTGGTTTACCTATTTCTCCGAGCTGGGGAGCGTGCTGGCCGTGCTGCCTTTCCGCGCGCGACTGGGCGGTGCTTCGCTGGAGACGGTGTTGCAGCCGACGGATCTCTCCGCGGTCACGCCTTTGAGCGGGCGTATCGCCTGGCCGAGCCGGCAGTTGATGCCGCAATGGATTGCCGACAGCTGCTTCAACCGCAGCTACAGCGGAGCCAGCCGGATCGGTGCTTTTGCCGATCTGGCCGGCCTGCGCCGCGCACTCAAGCGAGCGCTGTGGCGTGCCAACGGGCAGAGCTACAGCTACCTCTACTGGCCAGAGTTCGATTCGCTGGCACACCATTACGGCGTGCAAAGCCGCGAGGTTGCTCTCCATTTCGCCGAGCTCGACGCGCTTTTCGGGCAGCTCAAGGAGGATCTGCGCGGCAGCGACACGTTGCTGCTGGTGACCGCCGACCACGGTTTCATCGATACCACGCCGCAGCGCACCATTTCGCTGCAGAATCACCCCGAACTGCAACGGATGCTGATGACCCCCCTCTGCGGCGAACCCAGGTTCGCCTTCAGCTATATCCACCCGCGGCGGCAGCGTGATTTCGAGCAATACGCCGCGGAGCGGTTTGCCGAACAGCTGTGGCTGCTGCCGAGCGAACAGCTGCTCGAAGCCGGCTGGTTCGGGCTGGGCGAGCCCCATCCCCGACTGCACCAGCGGATCGGGCACTATGCGCTGGTTATGAAGGAGAACTGGACGATAATCGGGACGCTGCCGGGTGAGCGGGCGCCGGGACATATCGGCGTGCACGGTGGTGTCAGCGCGGCGGAGATGCACGTGCCTTTGATCTATGCGGAGTGTTGAAGATGCAGGAACTCGAAAGTCTCAGGGCCGAACTTTCGCAGCTGGACGTGAAGTTGCTGGAGCTGGTTGCAGAGCGCCAACGCATCGTCGGCGCCATCGGTCGGGTGAAATCGTCGGCCGGCCGCGGTACCCGCGACTATGCGCGCGAGCGCGACGTGCTCGAACTGGCGCGCCGCACCGCGGCACGTGTCGGTCTCGACGAATCGCTGGGCGCCGATCTCTTCCGGCTGCTGATCCGCGCTTCCCTGGCGGCCCAGGAACAGGACAAGGTGTCGTCGATCGATACCGGCAGCGGCCAGCGTGCGCTGGTCATCGGTGGCGGTGGTCAGATGGGGAGATGGTTCGCGCGTTTTCTCTCGAGCCAGGGCTACTGCGTCGAGATTTGCGATCCGGCGGGCGCCCCGCAAGGGTATCGGCGCTATGCTGAGCTCGCGCAGGCGCGGCTGGACCAAGAGTTGATCGTGGTGGCGGCGCCGATCGCCGAGAGCGCAGCGATTCTGCGCCAGCTGGCGGAGTACCGGCCGCCGGGAGTGGTATTCGATATCTGCTCGCTCAAGGGGCCGCTGAGCCAGGGGTTGGAGGCGCTGCGGGAAGCGGGTTGCGGCGTGGCCTCGATCCACCCCATGTTCGGCCCCGATACCGAGCTGCTGTCCGGCAGCAATCTGGTGCTGGTCGACCTGGGGGTGGAGCGCGCCAACGCGGCGGTCAGGGCGCTGTTCGATCCGACCATGGTGGAGCAGGTAAGCATGTCGCTGGAGGCGCATGACCGCGCCATGGCCTATGTGCTTGGGCTTTCGCACGCGGTCAATATCGCATTTTTCAAGGCGCTGGCGGAGAGCGGCGAGGATGCCCGAGCGCTGGCGCGTCTCTCCAGCAGTACTTTCGATGCGCAGCTGGAGGTGGCCTCGCGGGTCGCACGCGAGAATCCTTACCTCTATTTCGAGGTGCAGTCGCTCAACAGCCATAGTCCGCGTGCGTTGATCTCGTTGCTGAACGCGGTTACCCAGGTGGCGGGGCGGGTACTGGACAGCGATGAACGGGGATTTGTCGAACTGATGGCGCAGGGCAAGGCGTTCCTGGCCGGACGTCCGGAGGACCGGCCGTGACGGCTTGCGAGGAGGCGGAAACAACCGTATGAGCACGCAGACAAGGCTCTACTATGTGCACGACCCCATGTGCAGCTGGTGCTGGGCGTTCAGGCCCACCTGGTTGAAGGTTGTTGCCGGCATGCCGCCCGGGATCAGGGTACAACGTCTGCTGGGCGGGCTGGCGCCCGACTCCCGGGTGCCGATGGAGCCCGAGCTGCAGCTCTACCTGCAGCAGACCTGGCGCAGGATTCAGCAGCGCGTGCCCGGGAGCGAATTCAATTTCGACTTCTGGCGGATCTGCCAACCGCGGCGGTCCACCTACCCCGCCTGCCGCGCGGTGATCGCCGCGCGCGAGCAGGATGGCACGGCCGAGGAGCGCATGATTCATGCGATTCAGCAGGCCTATTACCTCCAGGCGCGCAATCCGTCGGACGATGCGCAGCTGGTGGAACTTGCTGACGGAATCGGCCTCGATGCGGGGCGATTCGCCGCGCGGCTCAGCGCAGCGGAAACGAATGCCACTCTGCTCCGGGAGATCGAATTCGGCCAGCGGATCGGCGCACAGGGATTTCCCAGCCTGATACTGCAGCAAGGGGGGCGTTACCGAACCCTCGACTACGACTACAACGATCCACAGGTGGTGCTGGATCAGCTCTAGGCCCGTGTTTCAACGCATACCCACCCGGCCAAAGCAGCGAAAGGCGGCCTAGAAACGCAGTTTTTCCGCCAGCTGCGGTTGGTCGATGAAGCGATTACGGGTTCCCTGGAGCTTCTCGATCAGGTTGTTGCGCTGCCGCTCCTGATCGTCCGGCGGGTCGTCGCGGTTCCAGCGCTGCAGCAGCTGTCCCTGCCGGGAATAGATCTTCAGACCGTAGGTATCCTTCATGTAGAACATCGAGCGGGCGATGTTGCCGCGCGATGCCGGGCGGGGCTCGACCACCCGTTTGCGTGCGTCGAACTCGAAGTCGCACTTGCCGTAGCGGCGCTCTTCGCCGCGAATGGTGCCGAACGGGAAGCTGCCTCGGATCTTGTTGATATCCTTCCTTGCAGGGTAGAAGTTGTGCATATCCGCTTCGATCTGATTGAAGCGCCGGCTGCTGCTGCGACAGGCGTCGCGGGTCCGACACCCCTCGGCGCGCATCACCCACGCCATCGGATAGACGTGCTCGATATTGATCGCCCGGCTCTTGTCCCGCGGAAACTCCCGACCGCAGTAGAGCGTCTCTCCCCCCAGCCGGTAGACCTGCTGCCAGAATAGCGGTAGCGCCTCGAAGTAACTGTCGAAGCGCTTCTGTCCGGCTGCCATGCCGACGTCAGCGAGCAGCGCAAATGTCACTGCAAGGATGATGTGATAGGCGCGCATGGTCGGTGCTCCCCAGGTAGTGGTTCAGGAGACGGACTCTACCGTCTGACGGTCGCTGCCGCCAGTGCGGGGCGCCTCGTCAGGCGCTGATATAGTCGCGCAGGTATTTCACTTCGACCGTCACATCCTTCAAGCGGGACTTGACCAGGTCGCCGATCGAGACCATACCCAGGATCTCGCCTTCCTCGACGATCGGCAGGTGGCGGAAGCGCCGATTGGTCATCAGCGTCATAGCCTCTTCGGCGGAGCACTCGGCGGGCGCGGTGACCGGATTGCGGGTCATGATGTCACCCACCAGGGTGCTGGAGAGCTCGCTGCTGTGGCGGGCGCAGAAGCGCAGGATGTCGCGCTCAGTGAGGATTCCGCTCAGGCGTCCCTGCTGGTCGCGAATCAGAAGCGAACCGACCTGTTTGTCGGTCATGTTGTTGATGGCGTCCAGAACGGTGGCCGCCGCATCGATATAGATGAGTTCCGCCTTTTTGCTATCGATCAACGCTTTCAGGGTCATGCTTTTTTCAACTCCATAAGTATTTTCTATGTCAGGGCGAGTATAGTTGCTAATGTGGGAATGAGCTATTTTGTCTGGCGACGGGCGCGTCGATCGACGGCCTGTCGGCGGCAGGATACGCGGGCGTTTCCCAGCCGCCGCAACAGGATAGCCGCGGAGATCGAATGCTGCGGCGCACCCAAAATGGCGCGCCAATTAAGACGATTATTAAATTACTCAATTAAAATAATGAGTTATTGTTTATTTTTGCGCCCGTTAAAGGTAAATTACGCGGCTTATTTCAACGCTTTGCAGTAGGCTTGGCTGGTGTCGAGGGGTGTTGGGGAAGTTGGAGTTCTTCCGACGCCGCGCCGGGTTCGTCGATAACTTTCAAAACTGGAACTATAAGACTATGAGCTACAAAGATATCTATACCCGTTCGCTGAAGGATCCCGAGGGTTTTTGGGCAGAGGCGGCGGAGGGTATTGACTGGTACAAGCCTGCAGAAAAGATTTTGGACGACAGCAACAAGCCTTTCTACCGCTGGTTCCGCGGTGGCGAACTCAACACCTGCTACAACGCACTGGATCGCCATGCCGACGGCGGACGCGGCGATCAGTTGGCGCTGATCTATGACAGTCCGGTGACCGGCACGCAGCGTAAATTCACCTATCGGGAGCTGCGCGATGAGGTTGCGCGTTTCGCCGGCGCGCTCGCCGATCGCGGCGTCACCAAGGGTGATCGCGTGATCGTCTACATGCCGATGATTCCCGAGGCGGCGGTGGCGATGCTCGCCTGCGCCCGTATCGGCGCGGTGCACTCGGTGGTGTTCGGCGGCTTCGCCGCCAAAGAGCTGGCGACCCGTATCAATGACGCCAAGCCGAAGGTGATGGTCTCAGCCTCCTGCGGTATCGAAGGCAGTAGGGTGATCGAGTACAAACCTCTTCTGGACGAGGCGATCGATATCGCCAGCCACAAGCCGGATGCCACGCTGATCTATCAGCGGCCGCAGGCGACCGCGAGTATGCAGCAGGGGCGCGACTTCGACTGGGTCGAGGCGGCAGGGGCGGCGACGCCTGCCGCGTGCGTGCCTGTTGCCTCGACCGATCCCCTCTACATTCTCTACACCTCGGGTACCACCGGAATCCCCAAGGGCGTGGTGCGCGACAATGGTGGCCATGCGGTGGCGATGAAGTGGAGCATGAAGAACGTCTACGATGTCGATCCGGGTGACGTCTTCTGGGCCGCCTCGGACGTCGGCTGGGTGGTTGGCCACTCCTATATCGTCTACGCGCCGCTGCTGCACGGTGCCACTACCATACTGTTCGAGGGCAAACCCGTGGGTACCCCGGATCCGGGCGCCTTCTGGCGGGTCATCTCCGAGCACGGCGTCAAGGTGATGTTCACCGCGCCGACCGCTTTCCGCGCCATTAAGCGCGAAGATCCGGATGCGGAGTATCTGCAGAAGTACGACATGTCCGGTTTCAAGGCGCTGTTCCTGGCCGGCGAGCGCTGCGATCCCGACACGCTCGCCTGGGCGCAGGATACGCTCAAGGTGCCAGTGGTTGACCACTGGTGGCAGACCGAGACCGGCTGGGCGGTGGCCGCCAACTGCCTCGGCATCGAGCATCTGCCGGTCAAGCCCGGTTCACCCACCGTCTGCGTACCCGGCTACGACGTACGTGTGTTGGATGAGAACGGCAACGAGGAGGCGCCGGGCGAGATCGGGCGCATCATGATCAAGCTGCCGATGCCCCCGGGCTGCCTGCCCACGCTGTGGCAGAACGACGACCGCTTCGTCGAGTCCTACCTCAGCGCCAACGACGGCTACTACCTGACCGGTGACGCCGGCTACAAGGACGAGGACGGCTATCTCTGGATCATGAGCCGCATCGACGACATCATCAACGTCGCCGGCCACCGCCTCTCGACCGGTGGAATGGAAGAGGTACTCGCTTCTCACCCGGATGTCGCCGAATGCGCTGTGATCGGCGCTGCCGACAAGCTCAAGGGCGAACTGCCGGTCGGGCTGGTGGTGCTGAAGGCGGGTGTCAAGCGGGCGGATGATGACGTGATCGCCGAACTGGTGGCGCTGGTGCGTCAGAAGATCGGTCCGGTGGCGGCGTTCAAGAAGGTGGCGGTGGTCGAGCGACTGCCGAAGACCCGCTCCGGCAAGATCCTGCGCGGCACGATGAAGAAGATCGCCGACAGCCAGGAGTACAAGATGCCGGCGACGATAGACGATCCGGCGATTCTCGACGAGATCACCCAAGCCCTGATCCGTATCGGCTACGCCAAATAGCCACGCCTGGGCGCCTCTCCCGTCATCATGTCGGCGGGAGAAGCGCCTGTTTTGTTCGCCTCAATTTGCTTTTTTCTGAATTACCGACAGCGGTTCGGTCGCGGAGAGAGATTATGACGCAGGGGTCCAAGCCCAACCTGGAAGAGTGGCGCGTCCAGGCCGAGAAAGAGTTGCGTGGTCGTTCGCTGGATGAGCTGACCTGGAATACGCCGGAAGGGATTGCGGTCAAGCCGCTCTACACGGCGGAGGATCTGGAGGGGCTTGCGCACCATAACTCGCTGCCAGGTTCCGACCCCTTCCTGCGCGGGCCGCGCGCCACCATGTACGCAGGGCGCCCGTGGACCGTGCGCCAGTACGCCGGCTTCTC
>JAGRGU010000139.1 GCA_020445335.1 Gammaproteobacteria bacterium | reverse complement strand
TCGCAGTCCGGCCAGCAGGAGTCCGAGCAGCAGCAGAGCGGCGATCAGCAGCAGGAGCAGCAGTCGCAGTCCGGACAGCAGGAGTCCGAGCAGCAGCAGAGCGGCGAGCAACAGCGGGAGCAGCAGTCGCAGTCCGGCCAGCAGGAGTCCGAGCAGCAGCAGAGCGGCGGGCAGCAGTCGGAGCAACAGCAAGGCAGCGATTCCGGCGACACATCCAGCGGCCGGGAAGGAGAGCTTGAACAGCGCGAAACAGCAGGCAAGGATCGACAGAACGACGAACGCAGCGGAGAGAACAGCGACCCGGAGCGTGATGACCAGCAAGCCGACGAGGGTAAGCAGGAGGCACGCGAAGAGCGTGGCGAACAAGCCGACGAGAGGCGCCAACAGGAGGGCACCGGAGGCGACGAGAAGCGCAACGAACACGATGCCGGCAACGAAGGCGAGGAGCAGCAACAGGGTGATAGTGCGCAACCGCGGGAGCAACCGCGCGAACGCAGCGCAGGTGAGGGCGAAGAGCGCGAGAAACCAGGAGACGCACAACCCGGACGCCCAGAGGAAGAGCGCAGCGAAACAGCCCCGGAGGGGGGGACCAGGCCAGCTGCAGACATGACCGGGCGCCCGCCGGGCACCATGCCCGATCCGGAGCAGACCCTGGAAGCGGGCAAATCATCCGAGAGCGAAGCGGTCGAACGGTTCGACCAGCAGGGGCGTCCCGACGAGCGCAACCAGGGCGGCAGCAGCGAACAGACCGCCGCCACCGGCAGCGCATCAGGGGCCAACGCCGCTTCGCTTCTGATGGAGCAGTGGCTGCACCAGATCGAGGGCAACCCCGCATACCTGTTGCGGCGGCAGTTCGGTCTGGAGGAACAGCGTCTGCTGCAACGCGGAGGGGCAGCGCTTGAGCCCAGACCCTGGTAGTCTTTTCGGCATGTCGACAGCCACCAAACTCAGCCGGACTCTGACTGCGCTGCTGCTGTTGCTGTTCTGCGCCAGCGTCATGGCGCAACAGAACTACCCTGGCTACCCTTACCGCCCGCCCTACCCTTACCCACCCCAGGGGCAGCAACCGGGCTACGCTCCCCAAGGGCAGCAACCCGGCTACGCGCCGCAGGCACGTCCGCCCTACGCCCAGCAGCAGCCCTGGCAGCAACCCACCGCGCCAGCGAAAGCGGCGGCAGCACCACCGCGTGTCGAGCTCCAGCTCTCCACCACCAGGGGCTATGTCCAACAGACCATACTGCTGACGCTGGATCTGATCAGCGATCACAATCTGCGCTCGGTCGATATCCGTCCCCCCAGCGCCTCCAGCCTGGTTTTCACCAGGCTGGAGGGCCCCACCAGCAGTTCACACGACAGCGGCGGCAAGCGCTCGTTCGTCAACCGCTACCGCTACGCGGTTACGCCGCTGCAAGAGGGGACGCTGCGCCTGCCGGCGCTGGAGATCGACGCCAGCGGTGAAGACGGCAGGCGCTTCCAGCTGCAGACCGATTCGAGGCAAGTGCTGCAGATACTGCCGATGAATCCCGATCTAACGCCCTGGCTGCCTCTGCATGGCCTGACGATTCAATCCTTTCTGCGCAACGACGAGCAACTCGAGGCCGGCAAACCGCTTACGCTGGTCGTCGATATCTCCGCGGTCGGTGCAACCGGCAGCCAACTCCCGTCGTTCGAGCAGCATCTCAAGCAGAACAGCGAATTCAACGTCTACCGCGAGCAGTCGGAGGCCGACGGCGTGGTTTCGAGCGACGGACGCTACCTGCTCGGGCGACGCACCGAATCCTTCACCCTTGTGCCGCAGACCGGTGGCAAGCTGCTGATACCCGCGCTGCAACTGAACTGGTGGAACGTCGATACCGGCACCGCGCACACCGAGTCGGTGCCGATTCGGCAGCTGGTGGTCAAGGGTGAGCAGCGCATCGCCGAGGATCGCATTCCAGACCTTTTCCCCGGTGCCTCGTCGCTGCTGTTGTGGGTCCCGCTTGTGGGTCTGTTCAGCCTGACGATAGGCTTCTGGGTGCTCTCCTGGCTGCGCAAAAAGCGGTTTGCGCAAGTGGTCGAGGAGGAGTTGGTCGCGGCAACCGGTTTCGGCATCCACCGCTTCCGCAAATTCCTCAACTGGCTGGCACCGATCCGGCGCCTGCAGAAGGTGCGTCAGATCTTCGTGCGCTCGCTGCCGCGCTCCTTCCGCCTCTGGTTCTGCGTCAGGGTGGTCGAGGGCGAGGATGATCCGGAGATCTGGAGCTATATGCTCAAGTTCCTCTCCAACAAGCATCTGCAGATCCCTCCGCAGCTGCCGTTGAAGCGGCTTGGCGAACAGCTTTCGGGCGTCCATAGCCGCGCCGACAGGGCGCAGATGCAGGCCTTGATGGGGGAGCTCGACAACGCGCTCTACGGCGGCGGAGCGATCGATTTCGCCGAGTGGAAGCGGCGCTTCCGCGCCCAACTGCGCCCGGCGCTGCTGCCTTTTCAGCGCAGGCAACCGCGTCCAGCGAAATCCACGGCCACCAGGCTGCCAAAGCTCAATCCCGATTTCTAGTGGTCGCGGACGGCGCTGAAAAGCGCCAACAGGAACTCTCCGTCATCCTCGGTCACCGGACGCAAACTGATCTCGCCGCTCACTCTCCACCTCATAAACACCAGAAACCCGATGGTAGAACCGCTCCATCGGGCGCTTGCCGCATGCGCGCTTTGGCTCCATGCTAGAGTTCGATGCAAATCGATAATGCCATTTCAGGAGGAGTTATGAAAATAATAGTGACTGCCGGGATATTGGTCTGTTGCAGTTTTTCCGTCATGGCCGAAGTGGTTGGCGAGGCGGTGGAGTACACCCAGGGGGAGCTGACCTTCAAAGGCTATCTCGCTTATGACGACGCAGTCGAGGGGCCGCAACCGGGGATCCTGGTGGTGCATGAGTGGTGGGGGCACAACGAATATGCACGCAAACGCGCCCGGATGCTGGCGGAGGCGGGCTATACCGCCCTGGCCGTCGATATGTACGGCGACGGCAAGAGAGCGGACCACCCCAAGGATGCGGGACGCTTCGCCGGCGAGGTGCGCCAGAACATGTCCGAGGCGACCGCCCGATTCGTCGCGGCCAAGCGCCTGCTGCAGAGCCATCGCACGGTATCGCCCGATGAGATCTCCGCCATCGGCTACTGCTTCGGCGGCGGGGTAGTGCTGGAGATGGCCAGACGGGGAGTGGATCTCGACCTGGTGGGCAGCTTCCACGGCAGCCTGGGCACGGATTCACCCGCCGAAGCGGGCAGCATCAAGGCCAGAGTGATGGTCTACAACGGTGCCGACGACCCCTTCGTCAAACCGGAGCAGATAGAAGCCTTCAAAACCGAGATGACGGCGGCAGAGGTGAACTTCCAGTTCACCAACTACCCGGGAGCCAAACATTCCTTCACTAACAGTGATGCGGACACCTTCGGCGAGAAGTTCAAGCTGCCGCTGGCCTACAATCGCGACGCCGATCAGAGTTCATGGGACTCACTGATGAAGGAACTGGCCGCTCTGTACCCGCGTTGATCCGGAAGAGAGGAGCACTCCGGCGCTGCCGCCCCTTTTCCGCGTTCGGTGTTCTCTATGTCTTATAGCAGTTGACGTGAACGATATGGGTTGGCGCTGACTCATGGACTGGGCGCCAACCCTGCATCGATCTTTTTTCAAATCGAAATGGCGATTGGGACCTGACCACTGCCGGTGCGCTTTACCAAAGCCCTGCAGGCAGCCGCAAGATCATTGCAAAATGAAACTGGTTATTTTCAATCCGCAACATTAAGGGAATATGTCAAAAATATTAAAACAATCTTGGCTAAAACCTTCCCGTTGCATTTCCCCTTATCCACTCCTGTTGAAATTTGCAACTCACAACTGCGCAGCCCGCCCGTTTGATCCCCGCTAACACGCTCCAATCGCATGGGTATACAAAGCCTGCCCTAATTCCCCTTCCGGCAGTTTGTGATGATCAATCTGGGGCTTTTAGCCGGCCAAACAACCAACAATAGAACGGATGACGAATAGAAATTCGTCATCTGTAAAGGTGACATGGAACAGAACCTACTTTTGGCACGTAATGTGTTACTCAGTCCGCCTTGAACGTGGCGCAAAACATAAAGCTGATCGTCGCCCGAAAAACAATCTCCAGTACCACTTAATTCGAGAATTATCCTGATGGATACCATCTTTCTGCTGGCGGTCGCTGCCGTCGTCATCGTTCTCATATTCGATTACACCAACGGATTTCACGACGCCTCCAACATTATCGCCACGGTCATAGCCTCGCGTGCGATGACGCCGATACAGGCGGTGATCATCGTCGCCACCTTCGAGTTTCTTGGCCCCATCCTGGGCGGCACGGCGGTGGCTAACACCATCGGCAAGTTCGTCAATATCAGCGATCTCGAAGCCATCCCTTCAATGGCCATCCTGCTGTGCGGCATTTTTGGCGCCATCTTCTGGAATCTCGCCACCTGGTGGTTCGGTATACCCTCTTCCTCTTCACACGCGCTGGTTGGCGGTCTGGCCGGAGCCGTGGTCGTCGCCGCCGGTGCCGACCATGTGGTATGGGGTTTCAAGGAGTTGTCCAACGGCCATCTGACCGGCGTCACCAAGGTGCTGCTGGCGCTGGTCGTTTCGCCGATCATCGGCTTCTGGGTGGGTTTCGTCATCCACCGGTTCATGGGCTTCCTTTTGCGTGCCGCCAGACCGATCGCCAATACATATCTGCGGCGGGTGCAGTTTTTTACCTCCGCTGGCCTGGCTTTCTCCCATGGCGCCAACGATGCCCAGAAAAGCATGGGCATCATCACGCTGGTGCTCCTGCTGGGCGGCTACATTCCGAAATTCGAGGTGCCCTTCTGGGTGGTCATCTCCTGTGCGCTCGCCATCACGCTGGGAATCATGTCCGGCGGCTGGCGCATCGTCCGTACCGTCGGCTTCGGCATCTACAAGGTACGACCGCTGCATGCCTTCGATGCCCAGTTGACTTCCGCTTCGGTGATCTTCGGCGCCTCCATGCTCGGTGCGCCGGTCTCCACCACACACGTCGTAAGCTCGTCGATCATGGGCATAGGCGCGTCTGAACGTCCCAAGGCGGTGCGCTGGGCCAAGGCCAAAGAGATCGTCAGCACCTGGATCGTCACCATTCCGGGGTCCGCCACGGTGGCTGTCTTGACCTTTCTGCTGCTCAACCTGCTATTCGGGCTGGCATGAACACATTCAATTTTGAGATACAGGGATTATTGCAATGAGCGAAAAATCAGATTCTGTCGTAACGCGACTGGTTGACCGGGTCTTTCCCCGTATGCCGGACTTCTATTCGTTGATGAACGATCAGTGCGAAGTCCTGGTGGAGGCGATGGATGCGTTGGTCCAGTTCATGGAAAACGGTAGCGGGGAATTGGGTGCCTCCGTCCGCCTGATCGAGAAACGCGGCGACGAACTCAAGGAGCGTAATATCGACATCCTCAACAGAGCGTTCGCCACGCCGATGGACCGGGAGGATATCTACCGCGCCATCGTCGCTCTCGACATGGGCATGAACTACGCCAAAACCACCGTTCGCGAACTGGAGGCGATGAATCTGGCGCCGGACAAGTACATGCTCGAGATGGCGGTCGAATACAAAAATGCCGCCCAGTCTCTGCACCAGGGATTCCGCAAACTGACGGAAAACCCGGCCCAGGCCGAAGAGGACGCCCGCGCGACGCGAAAGTGTGAACGGAATATCGAAAAGATCTACCGACGCGCCCTCGCGGAACTTTTCAACGTGGAGGTGCTGGTTAAAAAACTGGCGGACAACGAGGCAGGTTCGACACCGGAGGCGATGCTGAAGGTGGTTGACATGTTCAAGCACCGTGAGATCTACCGCCATCTCTCCAACGGCGCCGATCGATTGGCATGGGCCGCGGATCGACTGCACGACATCATCGTAAAGATTTCGTGAGCAGGCCGGCAGATTGTCGAAAGCCGATGAATGCAGTCTGAGCGTGAATGTGCCCCCAATTCTCCCGCTTGCACTTTCAGGCTGCAGCTCTTGAGAATATTGCCAGTTCGCCCCGCAGTCGTCGGGGCGAAATTCGGCGGCCCACCTTAGAACCGGCTGACGCTCACAACCGCAACATCCTGCCATGGCTTTTCAACCAGGCGCGGTATCGGCGGTAGTCGGGACAGGCCTGCTCCACCAGCCGCCAGAACGCCGCTGAGTGGTTGTGTTCGAGCAGATGGCAGAGTTCGTGCGCCACCAGGTAGTCGACCACAGCCGGCGGCGCCATGATGATCTCCCAGTTGAATCGGATATCACCGCTGACCGAACAGCTGCCCCAGCGCGCCCGGTAGTGCTTTACGGTCACCGACTTTGGAGTGCGACCGACCAACTTCCCGATATCGCGGCAACGACGGATGAGATGCTGCTCCGCCTGCCGCGCGTACCAGTCGGTGAGCTGCGCACGTACCGCTTCGCGGTGCAGCGAATCCGCGGCGGCCCGGACCCGCAGCGACTCCTGCATCAGCCGTACCGACGCTACGTCCGAGAGCGCCACCTCAAGCCGGTAGTTTCGCCCCAGATAGGGTATCTCCTCGCCACTGATAAAGCTGCGCTCGGGCGGCGCCGGTGCCAGCCGATGCTCCGCCAGTTTTCTCTCTATCCAGTTGCGCTTGCGCGTGATGACCGCCTCGATCTCTGCGTGTGGCAGGCGCAACGGGACGCGCACGCAGACCGCCCCCTCGCGCACCATCAGGGTCAGCGTGCGGCGTCGACTGCGAATCACTTCGACTGCAAAATCGCCGCGTTTGATCATCTCAACCGCCACCGGTGTACCGCCCCCCTGCTCTCACTCCAGGAAAAAGCAGAGCCTAGCAGATCGTTGCGGCCGCTGGATATGCCGAACGGGTAGGCCCTGGTCTATGCTAAATGCACCAGGGAGATTAACCTCCGCAACCAGAGGAGTGTTGGCGATGGATATCAACCTTGCCGATGTCACGCTGCATATCGACCAAACCCTGCGCAGCGATGAGTTGGAGCGGGTCGAAGAGGCATTCAGGCAACACGACGGTATTGTCTCCGTGCATATCAATCCGGAGAAAAGGCACCTGATGCTGGTCGAGTACAACCCCGACAAGATTCATTCGCGAGATCTCATCGACATCCTGCACAGTCAGGGCCTGCAAGGAGAGCTGATCGGACTTTGACGTCGGTGGCGTTCCGTGGCAGAGTTTCGCGCTTTCCGCCACCGTTCCGGAGCGCGCGATGATTTCACGGTACCAGGACCTGGGTTGGGGTGTCAGCTGCATCGAAGCCGGTTTTCAACGACCGGGACTGGCGGGCTGCTATCTGCTGCTCCGCGACGGCGAAGCGGCGCTGATCGATACCGGCACCGCGCGCACCTTTCCGAACATCCTCTCGCTGTTCGCGGAGAAGGGAATCGACCGGTCGCAGTTGCGCTACGTCATCCCCACCCACGTGCATCTCGATCATGCCGGTGGCGCCGGCCAGCTGATGGCGCACTTTCCGCGCGCCTCGCTGGTGGTGCACCCCAACGGCGCGCGCCACCTGATCGCACCGGAGAAACTGGCAGCCGGCTCCAGGGCCGTCTACGGCGAAGCGGACTTCCAGCGGCACTTCCTGGAACTGCTGCCGGTGGACGAAGCGCGGGTGATCACAGCGCAGGATGGCCTCGAACTCGAACTGGGCAACAGCAGACTGACCTGCATAGACGCACCGGGGCACGCCCGGCACCACATCGTCATCCACGATCCGGCGAGCGGCGGCCTGTTCACCGGAGACACCTTCGGCATCGCCTACCCTGAGCTGACGACCAAGGCCGGACCCTACCTCCTTCTCCCCTCCACGCCGGTGCAGTTCGATCCAGAAGGCTGGCACCGCACGCTGGATCGCCTGCTCGCCATTGCTGCCAAACGGGTATTCCTGACCCACTACAGCGGAATCGATCAAGCGCCGCAGCATGCAGAGAGCCTGCACCAGCAGATAGACGCCTATGTCGATATCGCTCGAGGCGCTGCCGGGCAGCAGGAGCGCTACCCTCACCTGCATCAGGCGCTGTGGGAGTTCCACGATGCGCGGCTCGACCGGCACGGTTGCCGGCTCGACCAATCGCAGCGCCGATTACTCCTGGAGATGGATATCGGGCTCTGCGCCCAAGGCCTGGATGTATGGCTGCAGCGTCAGGCCGGCTGAAGGATCCTCCTGTCAGGCGGGCCTGGAACCGCTCAGATCCCAGCTGAAGGTACAGTCGAGTTCGGCCAGAACAGCCACCAGACCCGCTTCGCCATCTTCCATCAGCACCGCGAGCGGCGCGCGGCCGAAGCGCCGATGACGCTGCCGCAGCCAGCGCCCACCCATCAGCGGATTGGTCGGGTAGGAGGTATGCAGCGCACCGGCAATCTTCCGCACATAGTCGGCGCGGCGCGATACCCCGGAGTCGTCGGGAAAAGGTTCGTGGCTGCGAAATTTCTGAAAGCTGCGCGCGCGGGTCTTTTCAGACAGTCCCAGCAGGGTGCGCATCTCTTCGGTCTTGAGTTGCCATGAATCGAGAATGACCATGGTAGCCCTGGTCAGCACGATCCGCTCTTCCGGCGTCATACTGCTCATCTGTCGCCCTCTTCGGTTTCGATAATTCCACAGTGTACTGGTAGGATATTATCACGAACCGCTGCAGAAGTTAATCGGCTCCGCCCCAGCGACAGAGAGGGGTCGAGAATACTCCGCGACAGATTCCGCTCTCAACCGAACAACCGCCGCCACCAGCGCCGGCGGCCGGCTGGCGCCACCATCGCTGCGGGCAGGTCAACAGGTTGCAACCTGCTGATGATCCATCCCGGCAACGGTGGATTGTCGCTGTAGCCGCAGGAGACGCCGAGATTGTGAGGGTCGAAAATCTTGATGAACGCCGGATGCCGCAGATCGTCGGCATAGACGATTCCGCAGTAATCCTCATCGTGTTCGCGCTTCAGCAGCGCCGCCATCTCGTCGAGAAAAACGCCAAACCGCTCAGCCGACGCCGCTTCGCCCGGAGGCGGCTCACCGACTGCGTATAGATACCAGCCTCCGGCATCCGCCTGTCGCAGCAGATCCCAGAGGGCGTCGAACTGGTGCCAGCGCAGCGTTGAGGTGAAACTGCCCCGAAAGGCCAGCAGAAAGGGATCGCCACCCGAACCACTGTCGGAACCGTCAGACGCCTCGACTAAAGCGCTGCTCGCGCCCGATCCCTTCTCGAGCGTCATCAGGCCTTGCTCAGCATCTCATCGACCAGTCTCTCGCTCTGCAGCCAATCCTCCTGCTCCCAGCCGGGCTCGAAGCCGCGCTTCTCTGCACGGAAATAGGCCATTTTGGCGATCATTTCGTAGCGGTCGCGCTGATTGATCTCCACCGCGGTGCCACCACTCGCTGCTGCCCGCTTCTTTACCGTTGCCTTTCTGGCAACGCTCTTCTTGACGCTCTTTTTCGCTGCAACTTTCTTTTTCACTGCAACGCTCTTCTTCGACGCAGTGCTTTTGCTCGCCACCTTCTTCTTTGCGACGCGCTTCTTCACGACCTTTTTCGCGGCCGCCTGTTTCTTCTCCGGCATCTCGGCCGGCTGCTCTTTCTGCTTACTGTCTGCCACCGCTTTTCACTCCCTTTTCAATCACCGTAAAACTGAAGCCGCATGGATTGTTGGAATAGTCTCGGCTCCGAACATACCACTCTTTCATGAAGGATATGTTGCCGCCAGAGTATCTCAATTGGAGCGAAAAAATAAGATATAATCCGCACTCTTCGCCATTACCAGACAAAGCTCTCATGCACCAATCCAACGCACTTTTTCAGTCGGACCTGCCCCACCTGGAGCTGCTCAATCGCGGCAAGGTTCGCGACATCTACAAAGTGGACGACGAGCATATGCTGATCGTCGCCAGCGACCGGTTGTCAGCTTTCGACGTCATTCTTTCACAGCCGATTCCGGGCAAGGGCGAAGTGCTGACCCGGGTGGCGAATTTCTGGTTCGACCGCACTCGCGAGATCATCCCCAACCATCTCTCTGACAAGCCGCTCTCCGAAGTGGTGCCCGATCCGCGTCAGCGGGAGCAGCTGGGCGATCGGGCGATCGTGGTGCGACGGTTGCAGGCATTGCCGGTCGAGGCGATCGTGCGCGGCTACCTGATCGGCTCCGGCTGGAAGGATTACCAGCGCAGCGGCGGGGTATGCGGGATCGAGCTTCCCCCGGGGCTACGGCAGGCGGACCAGCTGCCTGAAGCCATCTTCACCCCCTCGACCAAGGCGGAGATCGGCGGGCATGATGAGAATATCAGCTTCGACGAAACGGTGGCTCTGCTGGGGCGCGAGCTGGCCGAGAAGGTCCGCGATGTCAGCATCAGGATTTACAGCGAGTGTGCCGCCTTCGCGCGCGAGAAGGGGATAATCATCGCCGACACCAAATTCGAGTTCGGCCTCGATGACGACGGCAGGCTCTATCTGATCGACGAGGTGCTGACACCCGACTCGTCGCGCTTCTGGCCCGCCGACCAGTATCGGCCGGGCATCAGCCCGCCCAGCTTCGACAAGCAGTTCGTGCGCGACTACCTGGAGACGCTCGACTGGGACAAGACCCCTCCGGCGCCGCTGCTGCCGGACGAGATCATCGAAAGAACGGCGCAGAAATACGCCGAGGCCGAGACCCGCCTGACCGGCTCGGCGTGAACGCCAAGACCACGCGTGTCACCCTCTACACCGCATCCGGCTGCAGCCACTGTCAGCGCGCGCGCCAGTACCTCCGGCAATGCCATATCCGTTTCGGGGAGCAGGATATCTCGCGCAGCGCACGCGCACTGAAAGCGTTCCAGCGGTGGGGTGGCCGCACGGTGCCGCTGCTTTTGATCGGCGAGACCCCGATCGCCGGCTTCGACCAGCGACGCATCGTCAAAACCCTGCGCGATGCCGGATTCGATGTCTGAGCAACCCCCCTACGCGGAGCTGTCGCCGGAGCGCATCCTCGACGCAATAGAAGCCGCCGGCTTCCCACCCGACGGCAGCATGCTGGCGCTCAACAGCTATGAGAATCGCGTCTATCAGATCGGCCTCGAAACAGGCGGCTTTCTGGTCGCCAAGTTCTATCGCCCGCAGCGCTGGAGCGATCAGACGATTCTCGAAGAGCACAGCTTCACACTGGCGCTCGCAGCGGAGGAGATTCCGGTCGTCGCGCCATTGGCGGATGACGCCGGGAATACCCTTTTCAGCCACCTGGGACACAGGTTCAGCCTCTTTCCCCGGCAGGGCGGACGCTGGCCGGAACTCGAGAACAGCGACAACCTGCGCTGGATCGGCCGCTTCCTCGGGCGTATCCATCAGCTGGGAGCGGTCGAGCCATTCAAACACCGTCCGGGCATCGATCCCCGGGTGACGATCCCGGAGGCCAGCGGCTACCTGCTGAGCCATGACTTCATCCCACTGGAGCTCGAGGGGAGTTACCGCGCGCTGTGCCAGACCCTGCAGGAGCAGATCATGGCCGGTTTCCAGCAGCGTCCGCCCTGCCGCTGGATCCGCCTGCACGGCGACTGTCACCCGGGCAACATCCTCTGGACAGACAAAGGCCCCCACTTCGTCGATATGGACGACTGCCGCATGGGCCCGGCGGTCCAGGATCTCTGGATGCTGCTCTCCGGCGATCCGGAAGAGATGGCACAGCAGTTCCATGAACTGCGTGAGGGATACGAAACCTTTCGCCGCCTGGATTTGCGCGAAATCGCGCTGATCGAGCCGCTGCGTACGATGCGCATGATCGACTATGCCGCCTGGCTCGCGCGGCGCTGGCAGGATCCGGCCTTCCCGACCGCCTTCCCCTGGTTCAACACCCGCCAGTACTGGAGCGAGCATCTGGCATCGCTCGAACAGCAGAGCGCGGTGCTGCGCCAGCCGCCGATAGCGGTCTACTGAAGTCGCACCTCGAACCCGCGATCAGCACCGTTGGGACTCCCCTGCCACCTCGACCCCAGCTGACAGCCGCGCCCGCCACTGGGTATCATCGACGACACATTTGCAACGGCAGCGCAGGAGCACCTCGATGACTAGCGACAACAGCGGACCCCTGGCAACAACACCCCTTTACGATCTGCACCTCGAGCTGGGGGCGCGCATGGTCCCCTTCGCCGGCTACGCAATGCCGGTGCAGTACCCCGCGGGAATCCTCAAAGAGCACCTGCAGACACGCAGCCATGCAGGTCTGTTCGATGTCTCGCACATGGGACAGCTAAGGCTGCACGGCGGCGGCGCAGCCGCCGCGCTGGAGCGGCTGGTGCCGGTGGATATCATCGGACTGGGCCCGCTGCGCCAACGTTACGCACTTTTCACCGACGACAACGGCGGCATCCTCGACGACCTGATGGTGACCAACGGCGGCGACCATCTCTTCGTCGTCGTCAACGCCGCATGCAAACAGAGCGACATCGCACACCTGCGCCGCAACATCGGCGACCGATGCGAGATCGAGGTGCTAGATTCGCATGCACTGCTGGCGCTGCAGGGACCTGCGGCCGCCGAGGTGATGGCGGAACTGGCCCCCGCCTCGGCCGGGATGGTCTTCATGGATGCCGCCAATCTCAGGCTCGACGGCATCGACTGCTTCGTCACCCGCTCGGGCTACACCGGCGAGGATGGTTTCGAGATCTCCGTGCCCGCCGACCGTGCCGAGCGACTGGCGCGCAGGCTGCTCGCCTTCGAGCGCGTGGAGGCGGTCGGCTTGGGCGCGCGCGATTCCTTGCGACTGGAGGCGGGACTCTGCCTCTACGGGCACGATATCGATACCACCACCTCGCCAATCGAAGCGAACCTCCTATGGGCGCTGTCGAAACCACGCCGCGCCGACGGCGAGCGCGCCGGCGGCTACCCGGGTGCAGAGATCATTCAGCGACAACAGGTCCAGGGGGTGTCACGCAAACGCGTGGGCATACGCCCCGACGGCAAGGCGCCGGTGCGCGAAGGTGCAGCGCTGGTGGACGAGACGGGGAACAGGATCGGCACCATCACCAGTGGCGGTTTCGGACCCAGCGTCGGTGCACCGATCGCGATGGGCTACGTGGCGCAAGCGTTCAGCGCGCCGGGAACCGGGCTCTATGCCGAAGTTCGCGGTAAACGGCTGCCGGTGAGCGTCGTCAAACTACCGTTCGTGGTGCAGAATTATCATCGAGGTTGACCGGGGAGGGGTGCCATTGCCATCGATCTACCAACTCAAACCGGCATTTCAGTCGCTGCTGCGTCCGCTGACAGGTTGGCTTGCAGGACGCGGAATCAGCGCCAACCAGGTAACCGTCGCCGCCGCCCTGCTCTCGCTGGTCGTCGGCGGCCTGGTGGCGCTCTATCCGCATCACCACTGGCCGTTGCTGCTGGTCCCGGCTGTACTCTTCATACGCATGGCGTTGAATGCGATCGATGGCATGCTGGCGCGGGAGCATGACATGCAGTCTCCGTTGGGAGGTATGCTCAATGAGCTCGGTGACGTGGTATCGGATGCCGCGCTCTATCTGCCGCTCAGCCTCATCAACGGCATCTCGCCGCTGCCGGTCGTGCTGCTGGTGCTCGCCGCGACCATCGTCGAGATGACCGGCGTGGTGGCTGTGCAGATCGGTGCCTCGCGGCGCTACGACGGCCCATTCGGCAAAAGCGACCGCGCATTTCTGGTCGGCGCGGTGGCACTGTTGCTCGGCATCGGTATCCGGCCGGAGCCCTGGGTCGACTGGCTGATGCTGGCCATGTTGCTGCTGTCGGTCATAACAATCTTCAACCGGGCGCGGCAGGCGCTGCGGGAGCTCGCATGACATTCGCGGGACTGACGCCCAATATGCTCGGCGCGCTGGCCACGCTGTTCCTGTTGCTGCTGGTCGCATCAGGCGTGCTATTCCTACTGAAGCGAAGGGATCCGCAGCGGGACTTCGGCGAACTCGAACTACGCATCCGCTCGTGGTGGGTGATGGTGTGCATATTCAGCGCAGCGATGCTGCTGTCACGTAACATCTCGCTGGCCTTTTTCGGCTTCATAAGTTTTCTGGCGCTGAAGGAGTATTTATCGATCATCCCCACGCGCCGCGCCGACCGACGGGTGCTCTTCTGGGCCTATCTCGCCGTTCCGCTGCAGTACTACTGGATCGGCATCGGCTGGTACGGCCTCTTCATCATCTTCATCCCGGTCTACATGTTTCTTTTCCTGCCGCTGCGGATGGTGATCATCGGCGAAACCAGATCCTTCCTGACCGCCGCCGGCACGCTGCACTGGGGGCTGATGACAACGGTTTTCAGTATCAGCCACGTCGCCTATCTGCTGGTGCTGCCCGCCGACGTCAACCCGGCTGCGGGCGGTGCCGGACTGGTGCTCTATCTGGTGTTCCTCACCCAGAGCAACGACATCTCCCAGTACATCTGGGGTAAACGCTTCGGGCGCAACAAGATCATACCCAAAGTGAGCCCGAACAAGACCTGGGAGGGATTTCTCGGTGGGCTGGCGACGACGACTCTGCTGGCAATGCTGCTGGCGCCGCTGCTGACACCGCTCGACACCAAATGGGCGCTGCTGGCAGGGTTGATCATCGCCGCTGGCGGCTTCGTCGGCGATGTCACCATATCGGCGCTGAAGCGTGACATCGGCGTCAAGGACAGCGGCAGCCTGCTACCCGGCCATGGCGGCATTCTCGACCGTATCGACAGTCTCACCTACACCGCGCCGCTCTTCTTCCACTTCGTCTACTACCTGCACTACTGATGTTCGTGCGAACGCTGCGCTACCTCTTCTTCAATCTGCTGGTCCGCTTCGTGGTACTGATCCTGCTTGGACTCAACGTACGCCACCGCGAGCGGCTGCCCGTTACCGGACCGGCGATCATCGTCGCCAATCACAACAGTCATCTGGATACGATGGTACTGATGACGCTGTTACCGCGCAGGCTGCTGCCACGGATCAGGCCGGTGGCCGCGATGGACTACTTCCTGAAAACCCGGCTGCTCGCCTGGTTCGCGCTGAAGATCATCGGCATACTGCCATTGCAGCGCGGTCGCAGTGCCAGGGGAATGGACCCATTTGCCGATATCGATCGCGCGCTGGCGCGCGCAGAGATCCTGATACTCTTCCCCGAAGGTTCGCGCGGTGAGCCCGAACAGCTGCTCGAATTCAAGAAGGGGATCGCCCATCTCGCCCAGCGTCACCCCGAGGTACCAGTGACACCGCTCTATCTGCACGGACTGGGCAAGGCGTTGCCGCGCGGCGAAGGTCTGCTGGTACCCTTTTTCTGCGACGTCTTCGTCGGCGATGCGCTCATCTGGGAAGGGAGCCGGAGTGCGTATATGCAGCGGCTCAGATCGAGTATCGAGGCGCTCGCCGCCGAGGGGCAGTTCCCCGCATGGGAGTGAATCCGGTCGCTTTCGCCTGGGGGCTGGCGGAGGCGACACTATTCTTCATCGTGCCGGATGTCTGGCTAAGCCTGGTTGCCCGCGAGCGCCTGCGCAGAGGGTTGATCGCCTGCCTCTATGCGTTGCTGGGCGCACTGATCGGTGGTTGCGCAATCTACCTGTGGGGGTATTTCGACCGGAAAACCATCCTTGAGATCATCGAGAGGATTCCGGCGATCGACGTCTCGATGCTTGCGCGCGTGAACCATGAACTGGCACAGCAGGGTGCCGTCGCTGTACTGCTCGGTCCGCTCAGCGGAACCCCCTATAAATGCTACGCGGCACAGGCTGCAGCCAACGGGATCGGCTTGGGTCTGTTCCTATTGATCTCGGCTTTCGCGCGCCTG
>JAGRGU010000138.1 GCA_020445335.1 Gammaproteobacteria bacterium | reverse complement strand
TCTCTTCACGCCATAGCTGATCGATCAGCAGCACCAGCAGCGTATTGATGATGCCGGAGAGGCCGCAGTACCAGCGCAGATACCCGGCACCCCACCACAACCAGGCGTCGACCATCAGCAGGCTGATGGCTGCTGCGGCCCGGGTTCGACCGCTGCCGGACTGTTCCACCAGCGCGCCGATCAGTGCGAATGCGAGGATATCCCAGAAGGCGTGCTCAAAGTCGCTGTGAACCAGGTGTCCGCTCACCAGTCGCCACCACTCGCCCTGGGCGATCGCGACCCGGTCGAACACCCAGAGTTCAGGTGCCGGGCCAAACAGCGCGTAGAGTGCGATCGCCAGGGTGGTGATGCCGAGGGTGAAACGCGGCAGCCGCAAGCCGCCGCACTCACCGGTCGCTGGAAACGCGTTGATCATGCCGTGCCAGCTTCCCGACGATGCTTCAGGATAAACGCTGCGATCATCGGCAGGATCAGCAGCAGCGTCCAGAGATCGACCGCGCCGCTGCCGCCGCTATGGCTGGGGCGGGGAGCGCTGTACATGGGCTGCTGCCGGTCGACCCGACGCGATACCGGGGCGCGTTGCGCACGCTGTTGCTGTGCGGCCTGCTCGACGGCAACACGCTTTTGGTTGCGGCGCTCGATACCGCGCCTGGCGAACTGCGCCTCTTCCATGACGACCATGGAGGTGTGGTCACTGACCAGGCTGTACTCCAGTGCAATATCGGTGGCGGCGCGCTTCAGATCGGCTTTCTCACCAAAATGCGCCATCTCCGCCTGCAGCGCCTCGATCGCGGCGTAGGCCCAGAGGCGTTCCAGTTCCGGATTTTCGGTTGACTGAGCCGGGAACTCGAACCGGGTACGGTAGGTTTTGTCCGTCCCGGAGATCTCGCCGCTCAGTTCGACGTCGGCCATGCCGCCGTTCCAGTAGTGGCCGAACACGACCAGCTGCTGACCGCGATAGAGCGAACCGATCTCTCTGGGTGTCAGTTCGGCGGTTTTTACCCCGTCGATGCGCAGTTCAACGCCGTGCAACGCTTCATGGGTCACCTTGCCAACCGCGTTGAGCAACTGCCCGACGATGTCGTCGCTGTTGGAGATGCTCGCGGCGAAACCGCCGGAGGCCTGGGTCATCGCTTCGAGCAGCGGACGGTTGGCGCTGTTGCCCATGATAAAGGTGAACAGGCGCGTGTCCTTGCGGCTGACGAGGTCGATAAACTTACGCTGCTGGGTTTCGCCCACATTGGCGACGCCGTCGGTGACCAGCACGATGGCACTGGTACGGTCGGCGTCGAGCGCGCGCAGCCCCTGCTGCAGGCCGGCGTAGAGGTTGGTGCCGTCATCGGGCTGAATCCGGGCGACCTCCTGACTGTAGCGCGATACCGCCTCTGGCGTCGCGTTGGTATAACCCGGGGTCAGTTCGCGGGCCTGTTTGTTGAACAGCACGATGCGAAAGCGATCGGTGGGACTGAGCTTGCCCAACGCCTGTTTGACGCCATCGGCGAGGGTCGCGTACTTGCCCTGCATCGAACCGGAAATATCGAGCACGAAGACCCAGTCACGCCCTTCGGTGATCGGTTGCAGGTCCTCCCCGGGGGTGACCACCAGCATGAAAGTACCGCGCTTGTCGGCATCCGGTTTGTAGGTGACCAGGTCAACGCTACCTGGCAGGCCCGGTTGATGGCGCCAGTAGACCACCAGATCCTTGTCGAGCGTATGGGCATGGGTGGGGTTGGGCTGAGGATTGAAACTGGCGGCCGCACTCCCCTCCTCCTCGTCGGTGCCGGCACTGTTGCCACTGGCCAAGCTCACCTGCCACTCACCCTCAGAGTGCTGGCTGATCTGAGCGTTGGGCTGGTTGGGCAGACGGATCGCGTCGACCGGATAGGAGGAGCGCAGCTTGAAGTCGAAGCTGAACTGCTCCTTGACCTTGTCGTTGGCGGTCCAGAAGGCGAGTTTCTGCTCGTCCACCCCGCCCTCTTCCAGTGGGTAGACGTAACGACCGATACCGGTATCGATGTGCGCGGCCTGCATATAGGTCAGGCTGATGCGTGTATCCTGCCCGGCACGTACCGGCGAGACGCTGACATCGAAGGTTTTATAGCTCTCCTTCTCGGTCACACCGGCGTCGCGACCGGCGGCCTTCTCCTCTTCATAAACCTGCCGCGCCTCACCCTTTTCGAGCACCTCACCGTTGACCTCGCGGCCGTCGATCCACATCGTGAAGCTGGAGACGGTCCCGTGCTCGGGAACCGGGAAGGAGTAGATCGCTTCGAGATCCCGACTGTGCGGATTATGAAACACCTGCTCCACGTTGGTGATCGCGTAACTGTCCTCGATGACCACCGAGACCTGGTGCGATTTGATATCGAGCGGTGGCAGACTGCCGTTGCTGGGAGTCAGCAGCCCGGCGGCTTGTACGTTGGCACCGAGGATAAGGGCACCAGCAGCCAGCAACCTGCGCCAGCCGGTGATCAGTGTGTGTCGCTTCATCATGGCTCAACTCCTTTATTGAACATCGTTTAATTTATCGCGATTTAAAAGGCCCGCGCAGGCCTCAGAGAACTATTGAACAGTGTTTAATTATATTTTTAGCACTAAATTGAACATTGTTCAATATCTGGTTAGAATATTTTTACGACAAACGAATAAGATTCGGATAAACATGGCCCGACGCAGCGACCACAGCCGTGACGAAATTCATCAGCTGGCCCTGGCGGCAGCCGAAGCCTTGATCGACGAGGGCGGCTTGCAGGCCCTATCCGCGCGCAAGGTGGCGAGCCGGATCGGTTACACGGTGGGCACCCTCTACATGGTGTTCAAAAACCTGGACGACCTGATTCTGCAGGTCAATGGCCGGACCCTGGATCTACTTCACCAGAGATTGCAGGGGCGACTGTCGGAGCGTATCGGTGGCAAGGACGAATTGATGCAGCTGGCGGCTGCCTATATCGAGTTCGCACAGACCGAGACACCGCGCTGGGGGATGTTGTTCGAGTACATCGTCGACGATGACGGTGAACTGCCGGGGTGGTATCAGGAGAAACTGGGGCGCGTATTCGGGCCGGTCGAGCAAGCCCTGCAGGCGACACTGCCAGCGTGCGCCTCCGACAAGGTTCGCCAGGCATCCCGGGTGTTGTGGGCCAGCGTTCACGGCATCTGCATGCTGAAGATCCGCCAGCGTCTGAACCTGGCCGGCGGGCAGACGACCAGGCAGATGGTCGAAATGCTGGTGGATAATTTTCTGGTGGGGATGGGTTGTAAGGAATGAGGTGAGGTCGGGGCGAACCGGGTCCGACCCAATGGGTGCCTTTGATATCCCCGGCGTCGAGGGAAAGCATGGATACGCTGCCAGGGAGAGTGTCGTGTTGAAAAAGCGCGTGTTGCTGCCGCTGGCGACAATCCTGCTCGCACCGGTTCTGTTTGTTCTGCTCAAAACCCCGACTCACCAAGGACCCTGGAAGCCCGAGTATCGCCTTATGGCTTCAAGTATCCAGAAACAGGATATCGTCACCATCGATAACTTCCGCCGGGCCCGCTATGGTCCAGATGGAACCCCTCGGGAGGTTCAATGGGAGCGACGGAGCGTCGATCTTTCTGAACTGGAATCGGTCTGGTACGGCATATCGATATTCAGAGAACCGGCGTTGGCCCATACCTTTTTGTCTTTCGATTTCGGTGACGGCGACCCGGTAGTGGTATCGGTTGAAGCCAGGCAGCGGCCCGATCAAGCGTATGGACCCGTCAAAGGCCTGTTGAATGCTTTTCATCTGATCTATGTGATGGCGGATGAGCGGGATGTTATCGTGGTGCGCACTCACCTACGCGGGGAGAGGGTTCTTTTTCAGCCACTGACTATAGATCCGGCAACCAGACAAGAACTGTTTCAGGAACTGTTGGCGCGAGCAAACTCATTGCAGCGGGAACCGGAGTTTTACAACACCCTCACCTCGAACTGTACCAACAGCCTGCTGCGGGATGTCGAGTTTCCCGTATGGCGCCGGTATCTGGATCCGCGCGTCCTCATGGCGGGTCTGTCAGATCGAGTAGCCTATGAATTCGATGTCATCGACACTCGCTATGCGTTAGCACGGCTCAGGGAAGTCGCGCGACTGGACCCGGAAACGTTTTCGATTGACGATCCGGCTATGTCCCTGCAGATTCGAAATGTCTATTTCGCTCGCTTGGAGCAAAGCGCAAAACATCGGTAGGCCACTCTCAGTATCGACTGCACGCCCGAACGGATAGCGGATGATTCGCTGTCAGGCAGCAGTTGAGAATGTGCTGTCATCTTCTCCTCCCGAAAACAAGGGAGTTGCGCAGAGCCTGAGCCGCCTGCATCGCCCCAAGCCCGATAAGCCGGGGTTGGGCTTTTCGGGCGCCGTGGCGGTGCTTGGGTAAGTTACAACTCGTAGACTAAACTCTATTTATGGAGTATATTTTACAATTATCTATATATAGAGGGATTGAAGATGCACGCTACAGCAGAGGCAAGGCCGGGATATGATTCCGAACGCATATCGAGCGCTGCCCTTCAGGGCTTCTTCAACCTCTCCTCGCGTTGGGGTCTGACCGCGGCGCAAGAGCGCATTTTGCTGGGAAGCCCGCCAGAATCGACCTTCTATAAGTGGAAATCTGAACGGGCCGCCCGGCGCCTCGGTCGCGATGTACTGGATCGAATCAGTTATCTGCTGGGTATCCACAAAGCGTTGAACATTCTATTGCCGTCCGTTCGGGCGGCGGATGAATGGGTCAAAAAACCAAACGCCGCTCCACTGTTTCATGGGCAGTCCGCCCTGCAACGAATGCTGGGAGGGAGCGTTGTAGACCTCGCAGATGTGCGTCGTTACCTCGATGGTCAGCGAGGCCTCTGAGCGGGATGGTAGAACTGGCGCTACCCGATTGGGACCACCACTACCGCATCGTCTCCTCCGAATATCCGCCGATCAACTTCTTTGAATCTTTGGTAGACGCCGAGTTGATGGAGGAGTTGTTCTACATTGAGGGCCTTACCAACGAGAGGTTGCGAGAAGAGGCAGGGGAGATCGCGTTGGTTGCCCCGGAAGACAGAGTGTCTGGACCTGGCTCCTCTCCTGTTATGGCGGCCTTTACGCATATCGGCGTGGAGAGCCGCTTCAGTGACGGCACTTTTGGTGTCTATTACGCGGGTGAGTCACTGGATACATCGATCGCCGAGTCGAAATTTCATCGAGAGCGGTTCCTCGCCTATACCAGTGAGGAGCCTGGTGAAATCGATATGCGAAGCTACGTCGGTGAGATCGTTGAACCTATGCACGATATCCGTGACGGCTTCGATGAACTGCATGATCCAAACATCGAGACCTATCCCGTTGCCCAGGCTTTTGCTCGCAAGATGAAGCACGCGAACGCCTGGGGCATTGTTTATCGTTCTGTGCGCAATCCCGGTGGAGAGTGTATCGCCGTACTCCGTCCACCCGCCATAACGATTCCGCGCCAAGGGTCACACCTTTCCTACGTGTGGGACGGATCGAAAATCACTCACGTATATGAGAAGAGGTTGATCATGTAGCTGCTTCAGCGCAGATTAATTTTTCATTGTACGCCGCCACGCCCACGGCCTCTGATGATCCCCTCCCCTCTGCCAGATTCCAGTACGCTCGCTACGTGCCTGCTTTTCAGCACCAGAATAACGTCCATCACTGCAATATCTGTCGTAGACCGCAGCCTTACCGGCACGCACCATCTGTAGATTGATGGACTCCTGGCTTGTGCCAGTCGAGAAAACCGCTCCAACCCGTCGGCCGTATCGATCCGTATCTTTCACCGTCAGTTTGAGTCGATTGGGCAGGATGCGTTCAAGATGCTGCTTCGATGCTCGCCCCCACTCCCCCTGCCCCATCTCCGGCGCGTCGATGCAGTGGAGTCTGACCTTCACTGTTTCACCGTCGCAGATCAGAGATACTGTATCGCCGTCGTGAACTCGAGCACGATAGCACTCCCGTTGAACCTGAGTATCGCAACTCGGCAGCCAGGGCAGCACCAGTCCAACAAGTGCCAACGCCCAGAACAGCTTCAATCGATGATGCCTGACATCGATCTTGAGACGCGCGCTTACCAGATCCTCTATTTTTCTATCTACCCCTCTATACGCCCGCACGAGAAATCTTGTCATTTCACAACGCACCCCGGTTATCGAGCCACCGCTTCAACAACGGGTGGAACTGCCGCAGATCCGCTGTTTCCGGCTCGACAAAGGTCGGTATGCTTACACCCGGTGGATGTCTTACCTGAATCGTCAGATCGATGTTGCGGAGCATCCTCGATTCCCACTGTTTCATCCGCTCCGGACTGGCGTATCTCAACCGCACCTGTTCACCCGCCGCTTCGACGGTCGGCGGTGCAGAGTGAATATTTTTCACCTTCAATTGCCCGATCAGATAGACCTCTCCCATCGACTGTAACGGGGTGAGTGTCTCAATGAGCGAGTCCCTGCCGATCATCTCACTGCTGTAGTGGATGGTCGTGGTGGTCTCTTCACGCCCCCTGCTCAACGCGGCATGGTCGGCGTACCAGTCACAGATGTTGGATCGGCAGATCGACCTTGCGCCCTCTGCAGTCGAGACGATGAAACCGGACTCCCGATAGGCACCGATGACGTGATAGCTTCCGGAGATATCCTGATAACCGCGGTTATCCCGTCCTTTCACCTCGAGCGACCAGGCGTGACCTCCCTTGTTGGCGTCGTACAGCTCGCGGGCCGACGAGATGCGACCGATCGCCGAACGAATCTGCCCGATGGTACCCAGACCACTGCTTGCCAAAGGTTGCATCCAGAGACCGATGACAACCAGAAGCAGCAGAAAAACCAGTTCCCCCGGCCCCATCGAAGCCATCCGATAACGCCGATTGCCCGGCAGCACGCAACGCACCCTGCTCGGCCAGAACCAGCAGACACCGGCCGGGGTCATCATGTCGGCCAGGCTATGGCTGGCCCAGCCGGTGACCAGCGCCAGGAAGTAACCGTACGGCAGCAGATGAAAGGCCACCCATCCCACGCTCATCTGGAGCAGTAACGAGTGGGTCAACGTACGATGGCCGACATGGTGCGCCAACGGCGAGCTGATAAACGGCAACGCGCGCCCGATATAGGAGCGCCGATGGTCGAGATCGGGAACTATCGCGGCGACCATCGCCAGCAGTGATTCGGATAACCGGGGTACATGCCCGAGCGCCACCGCGCTGGTCAGGAAGGCTGTCTGTCCAGCCACAAGATGCGTGGGGGTGAGCAACGCTAGCCTCGTAATCGACGCATCAGCATCGTCAGTGAATAGAAGAGCACCGTCCCCACGCCGGAGAGCACATAGAACTCCACCTCACCGATGCCGCGTGACACATAGCGCGCCGCCATGAATCCGATCAGGCCGACAGCGAAGATCGGTGTCATGTCGAGATAACGAACCCCGGCCTCATGTCGATGCGCACGGACGCGTACGGGGCAGACCTCTTCATCGTTGGTGGCGGAGCGCAGCATCCCTTGGATCGCTGCCGGCACCCCGCCCGACTCCTGCTCCACCGCTCTGATGAAGCTCTCACGTACCCGCTCGCTGCTGAAGCGGATCGGACGCCGCTCCAGCCAGCGCACCACCAACGCCCGCACCTGCGCGCGCGGTAGAGGTTTCAGTTCGATGGATTTCTGGAATCGCCACAGCAGACGCTGGATGCGTACGCGCCGATTTTCCGCATCCATGGCTGCGACCAACTGGGCGACCCCGGAGAACTCGTCAAACAGGCTCGCCTGCGTGGGCGAAACTTCCAGGCTCTCCAGAAACAGGATCGATCGACTCCCCCTGAGCGACGTTACGATCAGATGCGCCAGCTCCTGGGTCGGCGTGCGGCAGAGCGATCGCCAAATCCACTCCCATTCGACGATGCCGGCTCGATGCACCTGCATCCGGTAGCGTGCCGGAATGAACCGCTCGGGCACCTGCAGGGAGAGGCGGTGATGCACCTGCTCCGCCAGGTCGAACAGCGCCGCTTTGGTGTTGCTATCGGCCAGCCAGAAACAGGGAAACTCACCACCCAGCTGCTGGTGGAGCTGACGCAGCAGGGCGGACTTTCCGATACCCGCGCGCCCCTTGATCACCAGGCTGTTGCCGGAGCGCAGTGCACGGAGCGCCTCCGCTATCTGCTCGTCTCGGCCAACAAAGCCCGTAATCGCTTCCACTCTGTCCCTCCGAACCGACGCGCAATGACCAGTCGTGTTGCCTTCAGCTCACCGAGGTCACGTCGGTAATCGTTCTCCGTCTGTTGTACCTTCTCCGTCTCCGTCCAGAGACGCTCCGGCTCCTCCAGACCAGCCTCGACCTGCTCCTGCCGGTAACGCAATCGGTCACGGTAGAAGCGGCGCATCCTGTCCACACCCTGCACCAGATCCGCTTTGCGACAGAACCCCAGCACTTCGGCCAGGAACGCAGCGAGCACCCGATCCCGCTGTTGTTGATAGGCCACGCGTGCCTCGACCAGCTTCAGCCGATGGGAGCGATCGAAGAGTGGAATCTCCACCTGGATCGCGGCCGCGGTCGTATCTGCAGCGTTTTCATCGTTGCCAGCCACGCCATAACCGAGCGATAGATGCGCACTCCAGCTCTTCTGGCGCGCCTGCTCCTCCAGTTGCTCCCGCTCGACCTGAACCAACGGATTGACCTGCAGCACCAGCGCTGCCGCTGCCTCGATCCGAGGGGGCGTGCAGGCCATAGCGTCGCCCACGCAGACCAATGCAATCAGCGCGACTCTCCCGATCAAAGCTCGAGCTCTCCCTGTTCCGGCATAAAGTCGACGAATACCCGCCCCTGCTGGATCAGGAACAGGTCACGGATCTTCTCCAGCTCCTCGGGTCGGATCAACTCGCCCTCCAGCACGATCTGCAGC
>JAGRGU010000003.1 GCA_020445335.1 Gammaproteobacteria bacterium | reverse complement strand
CGCGGAAGATGTTGGTGCCGCCGCCTGCCACACCCATGTTGCCGAGCGCCAGCTGGAAGGCGCAGTAGGCACGGGTGTTGTTGTTGCCGATGGTGTGTTGGGTGCCGCCCATGCACCAGATGAAGGTGCCGGGGCGGTTGTCGGCCATCGCCTTGGCCGCGGCGTAAACCTGGTTGCCAGGCACGCCGGTGACATCCTCGACCCTCTCCGGCGTCCACTGCGCCACCTCCTTGCGCACCTCATCCATGCCGTAGACGCGCTGGGCGATGAACTCCTTGTCCTCCCAGCCGTTTTCGAAGATGTGCCAGAGCATGCCCCAGATCAGCGGTACATCGGTGCCCGGACGCAGCCGCAGGAAGTGGTTGGCGTGCGCCGCGGTGCGGGTGAAGCGTGGGTCGATGACGATCAGCGGCGCGTTGTTCTCCTCCTTCGCCTTGAACACATGCTGCAGCGAAACCGGATGCGCCTCGGCCGGGTTGCCGCCGATGATCAGGATCGATCTGGAGTTGTGGATGTCGTTGTAGGAGTTGGTCATCGCGCCGTAGCCCCAGGTGTTGGCAACACCTGCGACCGTGGTCGAGTGACAGATGCGCGCCTGGTGGTCTACGTTGTTGGTGCCCCAAATCGCCGCCAGCTTGCGGAACAGGTAGGCCTGCTCGTTGTTGTGCTTGGCCGAGCCCAGCCAGTAGACGGAATCGGGTCCGGACTCGTTGCGCACCTGCTGCAGCTTGTCGCCCACCTCGTTGATCGCCTGATCCCAGGAGATCCGCTTCCACTTGCCGTTGACCAGCTTGGTCGGATACTTCAGACGCCGCTCGCCATGGCCGTGCTCGCGCACCGAGGCCCCCTTGGCGCAGTGCGTGCCCATGTTGAACGGGTGGTCGAAAGCCGGCTCCTGGCCGGTCCAGACGCCGTTCTGCACTTCGGCGATAATGCCGCAGCCGACCGAGCAGTGGGTACATATGGTCCTGACCTCCTGCACCGCGCCGCCGGCCGTCGCCAGATTGTCGGCCCGCGCCCTGCGCATCATCGGGGTACCGATTCCGGTTGCCAGCACCGCGCCGCCGGCCATCAGACCGGAGTTGCGCAGGAACTCCCGACGGGTGACTGCGTGCCCGGCCGTTGACTGCTGCGGGCCGGCCTGCTGTGAACGTTTTTTCAGTTTCATAGAGGGATCTCCGTCAGCTGGCTGCGCTCTTGTAGTAGTCGAGGACGTGTCGCGTCAGGCGATAGCCCTGCCTGGCCTTTTCTCCCTCCTGCCGCTCCGTCTCCACCGCTCCCAGGGCGCTGCCCGGAAGGCTGGCCGCGGCCACCGTTCCGGCGCCGGCGGCGACCGCCTGGCCGAGAAATCTGCGCCGCTTGTCATCCACCTGCCTCTCATCTTGCTTCATCGGATCTCCTCCCCGTGCGGAGTGGTTGAATCGCTAAACCTGCATCGAAAAATAGCGCTGTTCGAGCTCGAAGAACGCGCTGCCGAAACGTCCCAGATTGCGGTAGAAGACCGCCGCGTTGGCACCGCTCAGGTCGGCGCAGAAACTGCCGCACCAGGGCGCCAGATGGGTCTGAAAGAACTGCCGCTGGCGCTCGAAGGGGTGACCTTCCAGCACCAGCATCGCCATCACCTCGCAGAGCATGGCGATATGATCCTCGGGTTCGCTGACGTCCGGATCGCGCTCGATTCCGAGCGCCGCCAGATCCCTGCGCAACACCCCCAGTGGTGCCTCCATCAGGTAACCGGTCAGATACCAGGAGGCGTAGGGCATGAGCTCGCCCCGCCCCAGCCCGATGAAGAGATCATGGAACTCGTCGTCGACGCGCTCCACCAGCGAATCCCGCGCCGCCAGCCCGAGCATCGACATCGCCAGGCCGATCTCGTCGCGGGCATCGGCCGACGCCGCCAGCTCGGCGACCTGCTGCAGCGTCGTGCGGTCCGGCGCGCGGCCCAGCATCGCCGCCAGCAGGCGGTAGCCGCCGCCACGGCTCTGCTGCTCCTCCGGCAGGGAGATCGTTCCGCCCGCCTGCGGTCTCTGCTGCGGTCCGGCCGGAATCTGTTGCGCGCTCGCTGTCATGGTCATCCATCCGTTGCTGTTGCTGTACTTCTGCAAGGCAGAGGCCAGCCGGTTGAGAAGAAAAATTACCGATAAGGGGGAAAACTCCGGGTCGCGGCGCGACAAAAGTGCCGTTCACCGCCGCTGCAGCTGCTCTATACCCATCGCCTGGGAATCCTGCACCACGTCGACCACCCGGCACTCCTCGCACATCAGCAGCCGCTGTTTGGCCCTTTCGGTCTGGAACATCCAGTTACCGGCCACCTTGGCGCGGATCGACTCGATCACCGAGCGGGTGGCGAACGCCTTGCCGCAGGAGACGCAGTGGAACGGCTCCTCCTGGTGCAGCGTGCGCATCTCATTGCGCGCCGCGCGTTGATAGAGAAAGCGCGGGGTGAGCCGGACGGCATCCTCCGGACAGACCCGGGCGCAGAGTCCGCACTGGATACATTTGGCCTCGACGAAGCGCAGCTTCGGCTCCCCCTGACCATCCTGCAGCGCCTGTCCGGGACAGACGCTGGCGCAGGCCATGCAGAGCGTACAGCGGTCGCCCGCCACCGCGATCTCGCCGAACGGCGCACCGTCGGCGAGCTTCACCTGCGGTAGGCCGGCAGTCGCCTGCCCGGCCAGATGATCGAGCGCCATGAACAGGCCGTTGCGCTTGTCGTGCATCGCCGCCTGGGTGGCGGCTTCGATCGCCGGCATGGCCCCGGCTGCGCCCGCCTCCGGTCCCGACCAGTAGCCGATCGCGCCCGCCGGATAGCCGAGCCCGGTGAGCAGCTCTCCGGCCAGCCGCAGCTGCGCATCCATTGCCTGCACCACCGGCGCCGGCACCTCGGGCCCGAGATGGAGCAGAACCCGGGAGGCACCCCAGGCGAGCGCGGCAAACCAGCTGTCGATACCGGCACTGGCCGTCTCCTCCAGCGACACCGGCAGCAGATCTTCCTGCTCAAGCGGGCTGATCGGCGGAGACTCCTGCGCGTGCAAAAGCAGCGTCACCGCGCCGCCACCCGCCTGGCGCCAGGCGCGCAGCATCGCGCGCAACGCGCTGTTGAGATCCCCTGGACTTGGATAGGCGTAGCTGATCGCGCCGCTCGGGCAGACGCTGGCGCAGACGCCGCCCCCCTGGCAGAGGTGAGGGTCCACCTCCACCCCTTCCGCCAGCGGGCGAATCGCCTCCGTCGGACAGGCGTCGATGCAGCGCGTGCAGGCGGTTACGCCGTTGCGTGCATGCGCGCACCTGTCGGCGTCGTAGCTGAAGTACTGCGGTTTGTCGAAGCTGCCGACCAGCGCCTGCAACTCATCGTTGAGCGCCGCGCCCGAGCGGCCGGCATCCCAGGCGATGTAACCCGGCGGCAGCAGCGGCTGCGGTAGCTGCGGCCGGCTGCCGAGGTCGACAATCAGATCCGCCTCGATCACCTGCGCGCCGTCGCCTGCCGCGCCGTGGATGCGGAAAGCGCCGAGGTGACCCTCGATGCGCAGTCTGCTGCCTTGCAGCGCGACCACGCCGTCGGTAACGGAGCGATCGGTGGCGATCAGCGCCGTCACCGTCAACGGTGGCTGCAGCGCCGCGGCAATGGCCAGCGCGTCGCTGTTGCCGATCACTGCAACCGTCCCCGCGCACTGGTACCCGACCAGCCCGGTGGTGGCTCCGGGCAGGGCCTTGAACGCCGCCAGCGCGGCTTCCCGCGGCGGCTCAACTGTTGCTGACATCGGCCTTTTCCTCCCGTGCGGGTTGCCGCTCCGCCTCCGGTCCGTTGTTGTCCTCGTCCGTGGGTGGCTGCGACTCTGCCGCCGCCTCGACGGCAGGTTTCTCTTCAGTTCCGCTCCGATCACTCCCGGGCTGCTCCCTCTCTGCCAGGCGCTGCAACTGGTGACGCATGTCGGCAGTGACGATATCGGCCAGCTTGGCGAAGCTGGTGAAGTCGTCGTCATAGTCATCCAGGCCGTCACGCAGGTTGAACTGCTGGCCGGAGAAGAGCCGGCGAAGCGCCAGCCGGCGCAGCGGGTCGCTGACCCCCGGCGACATGAAACCGCTGAAATCGGAGCTTTCGTCGAGTGAGTCGATCGGTGGCATGTCGGCATCGGTCAGCGGCGGCGGCCCATCCACGGCAGGCGACGGCGCGGCCGGAACGGCAACGGTGTGCTGCGACTCCTCCCGTTTGAGGCGCGACCAGCGCGCGGCGAAAGGTTCGACCGTGGCGCTCTGCCCGGCGGGTCGATCGGTATCGCTCATTGAGGTGTCTGCTCCTGGGTCCAGGCGCGGCGTTTACGCTTGTGGCGCCTTTCAGGTAGATAGTTCTGAAGCACGAACGCTTCGGCCCAGCGGTAGATCTCCGCCGGCATGTCGACGGTATAGAGCTCCTCTCCGCCCTCCATATAGGCGTGCGCTTCGTCGAAACTGAGCGTCACCAGGCGCGGCAGCGGCAGCATCTCCTCGCCGATGCTGGCCACCACGTAACAATAGGGGTGCGGCGAGAGAAGGTTGTGATAGTAGCTCTCGCACTCGTCCTTCTGCAGCTGCAACTGGAACCCGCTATGCAGCTCGTGCTGCACCTCATTGCCGCCGTCCAGGCGGCGCCTGAGAACCCGGGCGCCCGAAGGTTCGGGATCGACCGTAACGCCGATCGCGCGCCAGCTCGCGTCGGTCCAGCGGTTGTCGGCAATCTGCCGGCGCTCCATGACCACCACCAGCGGCAGACTGGTGGGCAGTTCGGCTTGCAACGGATCCAACATCGTCTCTCCTGAATGTTCCGGATTCGGAACTGCAGAGCAATTTGCGTTCCAGCACCCCAGTGCATCGCCAGGCCGCGTCGGCAGCCGCGCGCCGTCCGCGGCAGCGGCTTGTGCTGCGACAGAATGTCCCAGTGAGCCACCCGCCCCGGAACAAAAAATCCCAGCGGTCGCCGTCGTCCGAGTGTCGAAGACGCACCGAACAACGGTTTCTCCGGCGCGCAAACCCTCATTTCCCGCGAGGGAGATTAGCGCCGTCGCAGGCGCTAGAATCGAGCTCGACAGTCAGAATCAGCCGCTGCCGCGGGGACGGCGCGGCGTGGCGCATGCCCTGCGGCATCGCTTTGCCGTCCCCGCACCGCGGCGTTCCAAAAGAGCTGGAATCGATTTTGCATTGCGCATTGCGTAACTGATTCGGGAGCATCGCATGGGGTTACAACCGGAGCTGGTCGATCGATTCGGCCGCAGCGTCAACTATCTACGCATCTCGGTCACCGACCGCTGCGATCTGCGCTGTGTCTACTGCATGGCGGAGGATGTCAAGTTCGTGCCGCGCTCGCAGCTGTTGACGCTGGAGGAGATCGAACGCATTGCGCGCGCCTTCGTCGAGCTCGGTGTACGCAAGATCCGCATCACCGGCGGCGAGCCGCTGACGCGCAGCAACGTCACGCATCTGTTCCGGGCGCTCGGCGCGATGCCGTCGCTGCGCGAGCTGACGCTGACCACCAACGGTACCCAGCTGCCACGCTACGCGCGGGAGCTGCGCGAGGCCGGGGTCAGGCGCATCAACATCAGCATCGACAGCCTCGACCCGCAGCGTTTTCGCGCCATCACCCGCACCGGCAAACTGCAACGCACGCTGGACGGAATCGAGGCCGCCATCGACGCCGGCTTCGATCGCATCAAACTCAACGCCGTGGTGCTGAAAAACCGCAACCACGACGAAGTGGTCGATCTGGTGCGGTTCGCGCGCCGGCGGGGGCTCGACATCAGCTTCATCGAGGAGATGCCGCTTGGCGTGGTGGTCGAACACGACCGCGCCGAGGCCTTCTACGCCAGCGACGAGATCCTGCGCGACCTGCGCCGGCACTACCAGCTGCTGCCGACCACCGAGAACAGCGGCGGCCCGGCGCGCTACTACCGCTTTCCCGACAGCGAGACCCGGGTCGGCTTCATCTCCCCGCACAGCCACAACTTCTGCGAGCAGTGCAACCGCGTGCGCCTGACCGCCGAGGGCAGGCTGCTGCTCTGTCTCGGCCAGGAGCACTCGGCCGACCTGCGCCGCGTGGTGCGCGCGCACCCGACCGACCCGGAGCCGCTGCGGCAGGCGATCATCGAGGCGATGCAGCTGAAACCCAAAGGACACGAGTTCGACCTCAGGGCCGAGCCCGTCATTTTCCGGCATATGAACACCACCGGCGGATAGCCCATGCAGAACGCAGAGAGCCGCTACCTCCCGCAGATGACCGACGCCGGACTGGATGCCGCCGTGGCGGTTGCCGCCGTCGACGAGCACGGCGCGCACAGCGATGGCCACATCGCTGCCGAGCGCGCCTTGACGCTCTACCTCGACAAACGCGAGATCGTCACCCTGATGACGCTCGGCACCCAGCCGGAGCTGCTGGTGCTGGGCTGGCTGCGAAACCAGCGGCTGATCCGCAGCATCGAGCAGCTCGAGGCGATCCAGGTCGACTGGGAGACAGGCTCGGTTGCGGTCACCACCCACGACGGCATCGCCGGCCTCGACGAGCGGCTGGCGAAGAAGACAGTCACCACCGGCTGCGGTCAGGGTACCGTCTTCGGCGGCCTGATGGACGAACTGGAGCAGATCCGGCTGACGCCGATGCCGCTCAGCCAGAAGCGGATCTACCAACTGCTGGAGCAGCTCAACCACCACAACGAGGTCTACCGCCGCGCCGGCGCGGTGCACGGCTGCGCGCTCTGCCAGGACCGGCAGATCATCCGCTTCGTCGAGGATGTGGGCCGCCACAATGCGGTCGACGCCATCGCCGGTCATATGTGGGCCGAACGGATCGCGGGCCGGGACAAGCTCTTCTACACCACCGGCCGCCTCACCTCGGAGATGGTGATCAAGGTGGCGCAGATGGGGATCTCGGTGCTGCTGTCGCGCTCGGGTATCACGCAGATGGGACTGGAGATAGCGCGCAAGGTTGGGGTTACGCTGATCGCACGCGCCAAGGGACGCCACTTCCTGGTCTACAACGGTGCCGAAAATCTCACCTTCGACGACATCCCCGAGCGGCGGCCGCGCGCCTTGCCCCCATCATTACCGCAGGCCAGTTCGGGGAACTGAGCCTTGACGGCGACCGGCAACAGCCCCGCCCCGCTCAGCGCGTTCATGAACGTGCGCCAGGTTGCCGAGTATCTGCACCTCAACGAAAAGAAGATCTACACGCTGGTCGGTGAAGGCGGCATTCCGGCCACCAAGGTGACCGGCAAATGGATGTTCCCGAAGGAGCTGATCGACCGCTGGATGCTCGACTCCTCGCACGGTGGCCTGCTCACCGACCGTCTCACCATCGCCGGCGGCGACGACCCGCTGCTGCAGCGCCTGCTGGCGGAGTTTTCACAGCAGATCGGCGACCGTGCGCTGATCGGCTATACCCCGACCGGAACCCGCCTGGGGCTGGAGCTGCTGCAGTCGCATCGCGTCGACGCTTGCGGCATCCACTGGGGGCCGGACAGCGAGAGCGCACTGCGCCATCCCGCGCTGCTGCGGCTCTACAGCGGCCACGGCGGCTGGGTGCTGATCCGGCTGTTCCGCCGCGAGCAGGGACTGATGCTGAGCCCGCGCCTCGACCACGACGACAGTGCCGGCGACGCGCTGTTCCGCGCCGGTCACCGCTGGGCGTTACGCCAGAACGGCGCCGGTACTCAGCGCTTCCTGATGGAGATTTTGAGCCGTCAGCAGGTGCGCACCGAAACGCTCAACAAGACGGTGGACGCGCTCTCCGAGCGCGAGGCGGCGGCCGCCATCTGCATGGACCAGGCGGACATCGCGCCGGGTGCGCGCGCGGTCGCCAACGAGCACAATCTGCGCTTCATCAGTTTCGGCTGGGAGTGCTTCGACCTGGCGTTGCCGCGCGCGATCTGGTTCCGCAGCCTTTTCCAGGCGCTCATCGAGAGTCTCAGATCGAGCCGCTGCCAGCAGCTGGCGGACGCGCTCGGGGGGTACGACCTGTGCGACCGTGGAGAGCTGGTCTGGGGAGACGAGTAGCAGCACAAGCGGAGCTACAGCTCTGTTTTCTTGCAGTTCTATTGAGTGTCCGCTGTACGGTTTCCGTCAACTCCAGAATATCGGCTGGGAGAAGGAACGAAGGCGGTAGCCTATTAGAATCTTCCTCCTGCCCGTCTGCGTCGCCTCCAGTGGATACTCCGACCTGCCAAGAATTCCGGTGACCAGTTTCGTAATCGAGTCTTCAGGCGAGATATTGCATTTCAATCTTTGGAGATTTTCCTGAAAATGATTCAGCAGTGATGGATCAATCGTAATCTCTATTTTCGCATCTTGCAGCATGGCCTTCTCCCGCACTTACATCTGTGGCCTTGACTCCGATCGCCCGTCGGAGGGTTACAACTACCCTTGTTGTCGATCAACCCCCTGTTGCGTTCCCGCAGATCGTGGCGTGAATAACGGCATGGGTTGATAGGCCCTATTCATCCAGTACTGTTCAAATCATACGCGCCAGCTCTGTTCTGGTATACGGTTTGGGCAGAACTCTATCTTCAATTTCAGTTGCTCCCCCGTCTGCAGCCTTACCGGTGAAACCCGAGGCAAGGAGTATCTTCAACGTCGGATAGTGTTCTCTGACATGTTCAGCCAGTCCAAATCCATTCATTCCGCCCGGCATCACGACATCACTGAATATCAACGCGATTATCGAATCCCCTGCCAACCGTTCGAGCGCCGATGTCCGCAGCCTGCTTCGCGAGAGCTATGCGAAACTGGCCATCGAGGGTGGCGGATGCTGTACGACATCGAGATGCTGTATGGATGGCACGCAGACCGCGCGGGACCGGTCGATCAGCCTCGGTTACTCCGGCGAAGAGGATGGCCGGCAGACCATAACTGCGACGCGGACCCGAAAGGCTGCGCCACAAGCCTGACTGTCCAGGATCCGCGCACAGCTGGTTATCACATTGGGACTGCCCGTTGACGCGGGTGGCAAACGCCGTTTCCCGTTGCGTGTTCTTGGCGTTCGCTCAAGCGCTGGCCTGCGTCAGTATCCATTCCCTGAAGGCCACCACCCTGGCGCCCGGGTTTCGTTCCCTCGGCCACACCAGATAGTAGGCGCTCTCGCTGAGGTGCGCGCTCTTCAACGGCAGCGTCAGCCTGCCCTGCGCAATCTCGTTGCGGACCAGATGCAGATTGGTGACGGCAAATCCAAGGCCGGAGAGCGCCGCTTCCAGTGCCAAAGGCCAGTTGGCCAGCCGCAGTCCCTCGCTGGGATCGGTACGCTTGATACCCTCGCGTGCGTACCACTCGGGCCAGTCGGCTGCTTTCGGCAGCGAATGAATCAGTGGTATCTGGCGCATGCCCCGCTTGTCGAGCCGGCCTCTCCATTTGGCGTACAGTTCAGGGCTGCAGACAACCACCAACTCCTCTTCGAGCAGTAACCGGCACTCAAGCCCTCTCCATGTGCCTCTGCCGTAGCGAACCGCCAGGTCGACGTCGCTCTGGGTGAAGTCGATCATCCGCATGGAGGTGTTGATCTGGATATCGATATCGGGATGCACGGCGTAGAAACCGGGCAGGCGCTGCACCAGCCAGCCGCTGGCAAAACCGGGAGCCACGCTGATGGTGACCAGGTTGGAGTCCAGCCGTTGCAGCTGCCTGGAGGCGTCGCTGATCTGTTGCAACGCGGTACGTACCACCGGCAGATAGGCCTCCGCTTCTGCGGTCAACGCGACGCTGCGGGTATGACGTACGAACAGCGGCCGTCCCAAAGCCTCCTCCAGCAGCTTGATCTGATGGCTGACCGCGGGAGGCGTGACATGCAACTCCTCCGCCGCCAGCGCAAAACTCAAATGACGGGCAGCGCACTCGAACACACGTACAGCGTTTAGTGGCGGCAGTTTCACGGCAGGCCTATGGTTTATTTATTTTTAATCATTGATAAATATTCATAGTTTGTCAAACAGACATAACGGTTCCAATATCAGCAGACATAAAGATTGCATTATTTTTTCTTAAGTAATTCAGCAACCGGAGACTGACCCATGAACAAGTTACGGAGAGACACAAAACACCATAACGAAACGCTGACAGGCGACCACCCAGCACCTAGAAGAGCTGCAGACGGCTCCATCGACATGGACTACTATCGCCGCCGCGCACGAGCGCTTCGCTCGCGCAAGGCGTGGGAGATGCTACGCCAGGGGTGCGAATCACTACCCTTCATTGCCCGGGATGAAGAGGATCCGCCCGGTGCGTTAACATCGGCCGTCCGGCCCTGCACATGCGACTGACACGTCACACCCGGTGCGCTGCCGGGAAATCGCCGGTGGACGGGATGGTCTTGGTATCTGGCGCGGCCTGTCGACTTGTCGCAACCCCTCCCCTCGTCTATAAAGAGCTGAAAGTGCGAGCAAGATTCTGAGCTTGCGAACAACAACGAGCTCTGGGAGAAGGGTTTGCAGACAGAGAGTGAACGCCACCCGCACCGGATTACCCGTTCGCGTACCGCAGCACTGCTGGCTGCGACGCTCGCATTCAGCGGCTGCGCCAGCGTCGATCAAGCAGCTTTCGTCGCCTTCTCCAACTCGGTCGAAACGCTCCAGGAGGGGAGTCAATCGCATACCCGGTCGGTCGTAAGCACCAGCCGGGATGCACTTGAGCAAGCGATCGCCAAGGGTGAATTGAGCCCGGCCGACCTGCAGCTGGAGTTCACCGGGCCGTTCGAGACCCGCTACGGTTTCGCCGACAACGAACCCACCTACATCAAGTACGACCGTTTCCAGCGCGGCTTGGTCGCGCTCAACGGCGCGCTGCGGGAGTATGCACAGGCGCTGCTGATGCTCGCCGGCGGCGCCGCCCAGGGTGATATTCTCCCCTCCCCGGCACAGTTCGAGCAGTTGACCCGCGAACTCAACGCCAACGCCGTGCGCGCGGCAACGACGCTGGGGCTGACGCCGGACGCGGCGCAGGGGGCACTGCTGACCACGGCCGCAGTTGAGCTGTTCAAGGCCTATCTGGCGCACAGCCGACGCGAGCTGCTGCGGGCGGCGATCCGCGAGACGCAGCCGCAGATCCAGGCTTTCGCCGAACTCGCGCAGCAGGCGGTGCGGATTCTCGCCGGCCAGGTCGAGAGCGACTACCAGGTCCGTTTTTTGCCGCTGGCACTGGCGTCGCCGCCCAAAGCTGCACCGCTGCTGAAGCTGAACCGGGAGACCCGTGCCGAACTCGCGGCGCTGCAGTCGATTGCCGACAGCTATCGCACGCTGCCCGCCGCCCATCGCGATCTCGCCCTGGCCGCCGCCAGCAGACCGGGCGTGCTGGCCGGGCTCACCGCGTTCAACCGCGAAGCGGAGCGGCTGCGGGGATTGCTCGACGAGCTTACGCGCGCCAACGCGGCGCTCGACAGGGCCAGATAAAGGCAGTCGGAGGTGATGACGATGAATCCGGAGATAGAGGCCAAGCTCGACCTGCTCGACAGGATGAACGCCACCCTGGGCAAGCTGACCAACGCGCAGATCAGGCTGCAGTTGGCGGGCGAGACCGAGCTGGCCACGCAGATGGACGGCAAGCGCAAGCTGCTGCTGGCGCAGATCGACCGCCTGCGCGGACAGGTGCTGGACAACTGGAGCCACAGCGCCGAGGCGCTCGACGAAAAACTGCAGGCCGCCAACCGAACGGTGCAGACGCGCATCCGTGCCATCCGCAACCGCGTCAACGTCGCTGAAAACGCGATCAAGATCATCGCCCAGATCGACCGCACGCTCACCTTCCTCAAAGCGCTGGTGACCTGAGCCGATCCAGCGCCGTGGCACGCGACAGTTGCGGCGTGTGCACTGCCGGTTACGCTTATCGACAGTCCGGCAGGCCGGCATCCCACTCCGCCGACGCGCACTCAGCGGCCAGCCGCGAACCGCTCCACCTTTGCACGCACCGCGAGATGGCGCGCCTGGCCGCTGCGCAGCACAGCCTGGGCCCGCGCGAGCAGCCTGCCGCTGCGTGCGTTGCCCCCTCGCCGCCGGCGCAGCACGATCAGCTGCGCGGCCATCAGCGAGGTGACCTGATCGCGATGATCCAGGTAACCGGCAAGGATGGCGTCGCCAGGCCAGCGCTGCGGCTCCGCCACGCGGCCGGCGGCGATCGACCTCATCATTGAGCCTATCGCTTGGCGCAACGTGCCGCGGACTTCGCTTGCGGCCCAGCGCATGTAGCTGAAGTTTTCCCGCCCGAGCAGCAACAGCAGCTGTTCCGCCAGACCGCGCACCAGCGGATCGCGATCGAGCAGGCGGTGTGCCTGGCAGTAATAGACCGGGACGCAGGTGCAGACCTTGTTGCAGGAGCAGTAGCTCCCCCCTCCGCTGCGTGAGCGTGAACGCGAGCGGCTGGATTTCGGCCTGCTCGGCACGTAGCTGCCGGGCACGCAGTTGCAGGTGCAGACGGCACCGGGCGGAATCGGCGAGCCGCACGGCAGCGTGTAGGTGATGGTCTGACCGTAGCTGTCGCTGTGGGTGAACTGCATCGATTTCTGCGACTTGGTAACAGCCGCGGGATCGAACAGGCAGTTCTCGAGCCGCCCCTGCGGCGTCGACCAGAATCGCACGCTGTTGTCGCCGCCCCCAGAGACCAGATACCTGCCGTCGGTGGTGAAGACGAGGCTGCTGACCCCCTTCCTGCGGTGCTTGTCGATGGTCTTCAGGTGCTTCAGGTCGGGCATCCCCCACAAGGTGATCTCGCTCGCGCCGGTGGTGACGAGCACCTCGCCCGCGGGCGCGAAGACGATGGCTCTCACCTCTGAAAGATTACCTTTTATCGACCGCTGCAAGCGGCCGTCCGGCAGCGACCAGATGGCGCTGTAGCCAAGCTCGTCGCCCGCCGCGAGCCAGTTGCCATCGGCGCTGAATGCAATCGCTGTAGGCCGGTGTTTGAGACCGGCCAGCGTCGTTATCCGTTGCCGTTGCGCTACGTCCCACACGGCAATGGTTTTGGCCAGGCCTCCCGCGAGCAGGCGGCCGTCGCGGCTGAAGGCGACACAGCTGGCGCCCATATCCAGCCCGTCGATCAGCCCCTTCCCGGAGCCGGCGGGAAGCTGCCAGAGGCTGATCTCGGGTCGCGTTCGGGAGGCGATCGCCAGCAGATTGCCCTGGTTGACCGCGAGGCTGAGATTGCCGCTGCCGGCTTTCCAGTAGATCTCCCCGCGCTTGCCGCTCGACAGCTCGTAGCTGCGGGCCCTGCTGTCGCTGGCCGCGCTGATAAGGAAGCGGCTGTCCGCGCTGAAGACGACGCTGCGCAGCGGCTTGCTACCCGCCTTGAACCGCTTGTAGAGCGTCGCTTCCGGCAGGCGCCAGAGCTTCACCTCGGCGTCGCTCGCGGCGGTCGCCAGCCACTTGCCGTCGGGGCTGACCGCCAGCGCAGTGACCTGACCGCGATGGGCCAGCAGCCCGGGGCCGCAACTGGTCACCGGCGACGCAGGGGCAGTCGCGGTACTCTCCGTCGTCGCGGTCGTGGCTTCGGTGGGCTCGGCAGCGGTCGATGCCGCGCGACGCGGTCTCTTGCGCGGAGGCGCAGTGCCGCAGCCGCCCGCCGCCAGAATCGCACCCAGGGCACCGCCGATGGCCAGGCCGGCGCCGAGAAAACCGCGCCGACCCATGCGGGCCTCCTCCGGCAGCTGCAGCAACGGGTAGATCTCCGGTTCGCCGCGTTGCCTGCCGTCGGCGTCGATCCGTCGCAGTTCAAAGCGCGGTGCCTCATCGTTCATCACTCACCCCCAGGAGGTTCTGCAAACCCATCCACAATCGGCTCGTGCCAGAGCAGCCCGCCGGCAGCGTGAATCCGCTCCAGAATCAGGTCCTTGATCAACTCGCGCGTGATGTGGCAGCGCTCGGAGCCGCGGAACCCGATATCGCCCGTGCCGCACAGGCTGCGGTGGTGACAGTCGCCGGCGCAGTGCCACTTGGCGAAGCATCCGCCGCAGAAGGGTTTGTGCTCGACACTGGTCTGCCGCAGACGCTCCAGCGCCTCGCGGTCGAATTCAAAGCTGTCCTCGCGATCCGCAGCCCGACCGTAAAAGAAGAGCTCCGCATGCGGCCGCTCGCGGTCGAACACCTCGTAACAGGCGGTCACCTGCCCGTCGTGCGTGAGCGAGAAGCCATCCTGGCTGACGGCGCAGAAGTGATTGCTGAGCACCTCGAGGCGGGCGGCCGAGTAGTAGAGGGTCTGATCGAACGACTTGGCGATTGCCCGGGCCTCGCGGAAGGCATCGATGAACGCGACCGTCTCCGCCGCGGGGGCATCGCGCCAGCGACCCATCGGATAGGCGGGCTCGACCTGGATCCGTTGCGGCATGTAGTTCGAGCAGACATAGGCGATCGCCGCCGGCAGGCTGGCGATCTGGTCGTGCGTCAGGGTCATGCGCAGGCCGTAGTGGAAGCCGGCTCGGTCGAACCTGCTCAGGCTATGCTCGACGCGCGCGCTCGATTCGCCGCCGCGAATGGTCGGCCGATGCGCATTCTGCGCGCTGGGCAGGCCGTCGAAGGAGAGACTGATGCCGTCCAGATGGCCGATCAGCCAGTCGATCTGGCGGTCGGAGAGCATGCCGTTGCTGGCAGCCGTGATGCGCACCTGCAGATCCAGTTCGCGCGCCCGGGCTTTGGCGTATCGGCTGGCGCCGACCAGCGTCGGCCAGTTCATCGTCGGCTCGCCGCCGCCGTGAAAAGCGACTTCGAACGCCTCCAGGCCAAGGCGTTTGGCGTTGGCGCTGACGAAATCTATACCGCGCTGCGCCACCTCGAGCGACATGTGCCGCACCGGCGTCTCGCCGGCCGAGGCGTAGCAGTAGCTGCAGCGCAGGTTGCAGGCGGTGGTCAGCAGCAGCGAGACGAATGTCGGTTGCGGATCGCCGCGCAGCGAACAGATGGGTGGATTCTCCGCTGCCGCATCGATGATCCGCAGCCGCCGCAGCAGCGCCAGCAGCTCATCACCGGCGGAACTCTCCTGCCTGGCGCCAGCCTCCGCAATATCGGCCAGTCGGTCGACCAGCGCCGCGTTGGCGATGAATGCGGCCCGCCTCAGCGGTGCGTAGACGAGGTATCGGTCGCTGGCGAGCGGAATCGTGAACAGCTCCGCGCTCAAGCCGGTCGCCGGCGCGCCCGCTGAGGCGCCGGCGCCACGATCGGCGGAGGGCTCGATACGGCCGTTTCTCTCGACAACTCTTCTCGCGGTCTGCCGCATCGTAGTCGGTCAACCTCTGTTCGAAGTCGGCTGCCAACGCGATGCGGCATGGCGGCTGCCTTGGTCTGGTCAGGATAGTCCAGTCGAGTATGGCGTCTGAGAGCGCGTTCCGGGGACCGCATAGCCCGTTGGAATGACGCAGATCAAAAAAAGCTTGCAGCAGCTGAAGCAGGAAACCGATCGCCGGGAGTTGCAGCGTTTTGGGGGGGAGTCCCGCCGATGGATTTCCGCATAGTGCCAACAGGCCCCACCCTAACCGATCAGCCTTCGCCGACAGAGTGCAACTGGGCGATGATCGTCTCCTCATCCTCCACCATCTGCGGTTCGTCCAGCAGCCAGATCGAGAAACGGCTCCCCTCTCCAGGCGTCGAGCTGACGGTTAGATTACCGCCGTAACGGCGGATGATGCTGTAGCTGACCGACAGCCCCAGACCCGTCCCCTGGCCCTGATCCTTGGTGCTGTAGAAGGGGTTGAAGATCTGCCCCAGCTGCGCTTCATCCATGCCCGAACCACTGTCGCGCACGTGGATCTTCACCCCTTTGTCGTTCCAGTCCTCGCTCTCCAGATCGAGTGTGCCCGCCTCGCCGTCGAGCGCATGGATCGCGTTCACCAGCAGGTTGACCAGCACCTGCTGCAGCTCCGCCTGATTGATACGTACCGGCCGGGTGGCGCGCAGGTCTAGTCTGATCTCGAAAGGTGAAATCTTCTGCAGATGCTGCACCAGTTCCGTGGTTCCCTCGATGAGATGATTGATATCCACGTAATCGATAACGCTGGAGAACTCGCCGGGGCGCGCGTACTGCAGCAGATTGTTGATGATGTCGCGGATGCGATCTATCTGTTCGATGATCAACCCGATCTCCCTGCGCACCGGATCGGCCTGGTCTCCCAGCTCCGCCACCATCACATCCAGGTTGCCGAGAATCACCGCGGTCGGATTGTTGATCTCGTGCGCGACGCCAGCGGTCAGCTCACCCAACGCCGCCAGCTTCTCGGCAGCGACCAGCTGTCGGCGCGTCTTGCGCAGCACGCGAATGGTGCGGCGCAGATCGTCGTTCTTGGACTCCAGCTCCGCAGTACGTTCGCTCACCTTCTCCTCGAGCTGATCGGCCCAGCTCTGGATCTCGTCGCTGCGCTGCTGCAAAAGCTCGAGCATCGAGTCGAACTCGCGCGCCAGAATGCCGATCTCGTCGGTCGAGGTGATGCTTCCGATGCGCCCACTCTTGCCGTCGCGCACCGCGTGTACCACTTTGCTCATCGCCTCCAGCGGTCGAAAGATGCTCTTGGCGCCGGTCACCGCGACCAGCGACGAAAGCAGCATCAGCAGCACGAACATCAGCACCAGCAGCGTCAATGCCCGCCACAGCTCCGAACGGGACGGCGACTCCAGAAATCCGGCGTAGAGCATACCGACGCGTTCGCCCTCGGCGTCGATGATCGGTTCATAGGAGGAGATGTACCAATCGTTGACCACGAATGCGCGGTCGATCCAGATCTTGCCCTGATCCAGCACCCGGCTGCGCACCTCCTCCGAGACGCGCGTCCCAAGCGCGCGCTCGCCGGGGCGCAACGGCACGTTGGTGGTGATGCGCACGTCGTCCATAAAGACGGTCACCGTGCCGATGCTCCCCTGCGGCAGACTGCCCGGGCCATAGACCAGGTCGCGGATCGCGTCGACAAATTCGAAGTTGCCGTTCAGCAGCACCCCGCCGTCGAGCAGCGCCACCAGCTCGCCGCGCGAATCCTTGATCGGATAGAGCGCGCGGATCATCATGCCGCGCATCTCCACCGACCTGTTGGTCGGGCGCGCGCGCGGCGTGGCGATCAGCGGCAGGCGGATAGCTGCTGCCAGTTCTTGCGACTCCTCCTGCAGCTCCTGCGCGGAGAAGATCTCGATACCGACCGCGGCGCTGCCATTCATCGCCCGCAGATAGAGCGGCGACGATCGCGCGCGCCCCTCCCGGCCGAGCATCCGCTTACCCTGCCGGTCGAGCAGGTTTAGATAGCTGAATTGGTGGCGCTTTCTGAGCGCATCGATCTGCACGCGCAGCGCATCGCCGTTTTCGACCTCAAGCGCCAGGCTGAAGGTGTGCGACTCGGCCTGCGTCGCCAGTCGGTCGAGGTAATCCTGCTGAATGCGCCGGAACAGATCGTGCGCCACCGAGAGATCGGTGTTGACCTTGATGAAGAGCTGTTCGTAGGTGAAGCTGGCGCCCCAGTAGACCGCCACCGCCAACGCGATCGGCATAAGCAGCAGGATCGGAAAGAGCACCAGCGCCAACAGTTTGTAGCGCACCGTGGTGCGAATAGCGCTCAGCAGACGCAGCATGCCCGTTCACCCCCCGTCGAACCACTCAGCCGAGATTCCAGGCCATCACCTTGCGCTCCAGCGTCTTGCGCGAAATGCCGAGCAGGCGCGCTGCCGCCGATTTGTTCCCCTGCTGCGCATCGAGCACTCGCAGAATATGTCGCTTCTCCACCGTCTCCAGCAGCAGCGCCGCCTCCTCCTCGGAGGCACTTGAGGCGTTGCTGCCGGCCAGCACCGGCCCGACCATGCACTGGGTCGGCGGCGCATTGAGCAGCAGGCAGCGCTCGATCACATTCTTCAGCTCGCGTACGTTGCCCGGCCAGTCATAAGCCATCATCTGCACGATCTCGACATGGCAGATGTCGGGCACCGGTACCCCCAGCTGCGGCGCCAGCGAGGTGACGAAATGGCGCGCCAGCACCGGCAGATCCTCCTTGTGCTCGCGCATTCGCTCTCCAGCAGCTCCGCGGTCATCGCGCCGCAGTTGACCGGCACGAAGCTCCCCTTACGGTTACTGAGATCGTGTATCGCGCGTGCCGCCAGCTCCTTGCCGGTTCCGGACTCCCCTTCGATCATCACCGTCGAGGGGGTTGGCGCCACCCGCCGGATCAGCTCGCGGATATTCTGGAACAGCTCGCACTCGCCCAACAGTCCGCTGCTGTCGTACATGTGCTCCACCTGGCGCTTCAGAACGAAGTTCTCGCGCTGCATCTGCTGACGCTCGATGCAGCGTTCGACCGCGGCCAGCATCTGCTCCATGCGGAACGGCTTCATGATGAAATCGGCGGCGCCGGCGCGCAGCGCGGCGATCGCGGTATCGAGATCGGCGTGGGCGGTGATGAAGATGACGTCGCAAGCGTCGCCCTGCTGGCGCAGTTCGGTGATCCAGTCGACGCCCGATTTCCCGGGCAGCTTGATATCGGAGATGATCAGGTCGAAATAGCAGCGCTGGCGAATCTCGTCGGCCGCGGCCGAGTTCTCCACCACCTCGACCAGTCCGAACTGCTTCTCCAGCCCGCGCTTGAGGAAGCTGCGAATGCCCGCTTCGTCATCGACCACCAGAATCGACTTCATGCGGGCGCCGCCGGCGATGGCGCTCTCCGCGGCGACGCTTTTTTCGACCCCTGCTCTGCTCTGTTGTGGCATACCGTCGGACCCGACCCTTAGGTTTTCAGACATATTGGTACATTTTGTCGTAGACTTCGGCGGCAGACCTGGATCATTTTGAACCAGCTCTACATCAATACTAGCCGCGATCTGACCGATTCCAATAGGCGACAAGCGGCAGATTCAGCGTTTTTTGCGGTTATTTTTCATTACAAACCAGAGCACAATCGGCAAATACCATGCCAGCCGCCTGGTGAGCTTCCGGGGTGGCACCGGATTTGCTGGCTGGATGACAGCGGTTGTTCCGCCGCGGGCGGTGCTTGCAACCGGGATATCACGACATGACAGGAGAGAGATTGATGAGATCGATAGTACAGGCGGCAGCCGGAGTGCTGTTGGGACTGGCGGTGCTGGGCGCGCAGGCCGGCAACGATGAGAACCGGATCGTGCGCATGGCGACAACCACCAGCACCGAAAACTCCGGCCTGCTGCGGGTGTTGCTGCCCGAGTTCCAGAAGGTCAGCGGCTACGAGGTTCAGGTGATTGCGGTCGGCACCGGCAAGGCGCTGCGCATGGGCCGCGAGGGCGATGTCGACTTGGTGCTGGTGCATGCACCTGCTGCCGAGAAGAAGTTCGTCGACGGCGGTTTCGGCGTCGACCGCAAAGGGGTGATGTACAACGATTTCGTCATCGTCGGTCCGCACAGCGACCCCGCCGGCGCAAGCAGCGGGAGCGATGCCACCGCAGCGCTGCAGCGCATCGCCCGCAGCGGCGCGCTATTCCTCTCCCGCGGCGACGACTCGGGCACCCACAAGAAGGAGCTAGGTCTCTGGAGCAAGGCCGGCATAACACCGAAGGGCGACTGGTATCGGGAGGCCGGACAGGGAATGGGCAAGGTGCTGCAGATGAGCGGTGAACTGGATGCCTACACACTCACCGATCGCGGAACCTGGCTCGCCTATATGGCCAAGTCGCCGCTCAAGATCGTCTCCGAGGGCGACCCCCGCCTCTTCAACCCCTACAGCATCATACCGGTCAATCCGCAACGGCACCCGCACGTCAACTATACGGGCGCCACCGCGCTGAGCGAGTGGATCACCTCCCCCGCGGGGCAGACACTGATCGGCAGCTATACGATCAACGAAAAGCACCTCTTCACCCCTTCTGCCAACACCCACGAGGTCGCGACCAAATGACGCGTCGCAAGAGCGTTGCGCAACGTTGTGGCAGCGCGCATTGATCGCGGCCGAGAGCATCACCGCGGTGATTCTCGCCGGCGGCCGCGGCAAGCGCATGGGCGGTGCCGACAAGGGACTGGTGGACCTCAACGGGCGCTGCCTGATCGAACACCTGTTGCACGCGATCGAACCGCAGGTCGGCGCGGTGATGATCAACGCCAACCGCAATCTCGAACGCTACCGGGCGTTCGGCAAGCCGGTCTTCGAGGACAGCATGCCCGACTATCAGGGACCGCTGGCGGGTTTCTCGCAGGCCTTCGCCCGCATCGACACACCCTACCTGCTGACCCTGCCCTGCGACGCCCCGCTGCTGCCGGACAATTTCGTCGCGCGCATGGCGGCCGCGCTGGAGGCCGAGCAGGCCGATATCGCTGCCGCGTACGACGGTGAGCGACTACACTCGATACACGCGTTGATGAAAAGGGCGCTCGCCGGCGATCTCGAGCGCTATCTGGCGGGCGGCGATCGCAAGATAGAACTCTGGTATCGTCGCCACCGGCTGGCGCTGGTCGACTTCTCCGACTGCCCGTCGGCGTTTCGCAACATCAACACCGACCAGGAGCGAGCGAGCCTGCAACGGCAGGAGAGCAGCCAATGACCGACTACCCGCTTCCGGTGATCGGCTTCTGCGCCTTCAGCGGCACCGGCAAGACGACGCTGCTGGCGCAGCTGATCCCGCTGTTGAAGGCGTCCGGAATCAGGATCGGTATGGTCAAGCACGCGCACCACGATTTCGACATAGACCACCCCGGCAAGGACAGCCACCGACTGCGCAGCGCCGGCGCCGATCAGATGCTGATCGCCTCGCGCAACCGTATCGCCTGGATCGAGGAGACCGCCGGCGCGGAGGGCGAGCCGCAGCTGCACGACGCGCTGGCGGCGCTCGACAGCGACCGGCTGGATCTGGTGCTGGTGGAGGGCTTCAAGCGCGAGCCCTACCCGAAGATCGAACTACACCGCTCCAGCCTGGGCAAGCCGCTGCTGCACCCTTCCGACCCGACCGTGGTGGCGATCGCCAGCGACACCCCGCTGCTGGCGCACGCGCCGAGTCTGCCACAGCTGGACCTCAACGACCCGCAGATGATCTGCCGTTTCGTGCAGCAGTGGATCACGCGCTACCACACGCGCCGGCGGGATCCGCTCGACCGGCTGCAGCTGATCAGATAGCGGACCACGCCAGGAAGCCCCCCGGCAACCCAATAAGACCTGAGCGAAAGCGTCACTGCGCTCCCGCGAAGCATTCAGCCGATGACTGCGAACGGCGCGGCCGACAACGAGCCGGCCGTCGAAAGGGCTGCCGTTGCAGCGGCCAATCTCTTCACCTGAAAACCCCTCCCCCGAGGCTCGGATTGTTGATTTGAAGAGATCACCTCTCGACTGTTAATAGTGATAGGTATTGTTGTTATCAGCTTTGTCTGTACTGTTTTGCCGCCGAACCGAAATCAGCGAGTGCGCGATAGGCGCCGTACCCCACCAGGAACACGACCGAACCGGTCGGAAGTGAAATGTGCCGCCGCCGACGGGCCGGGGAAAATCGGCTAGAGTAACGGCAAGGCGTCAGCAAAAAGCCGCGGTGCAAACCAGCACTGTTCGAAGGTTCGGACCAGCCGGAGGTCGCAGCAGATGTCGGACTCCATTTTCATCAGCTATAGGCGCGACGGCAGCTCCTGGTCGGCGCGCACCCTGCACGATGGACTCAGGCAACACTTCGATGCGTCGCAGCTGTTCATGGATGTCGAGGATATCGACTACGGTACCGACTTCGTGCACAAGCTGGAGCGCGAGATCGGCCGTTGCGGTGCCATGCTGGCGGTCATAGGGCCCGAGTGGCTCGATGCCACCGACAGCGCCGGCAAGCGGCGTCTCGACAACCCCGAGGATTTCATCTGCATTGAAATCGGCATGGGGCTGAAACGCCGAATCCCGGTTATTCCGGTACTCATCGATGGCGCACGGATGCCGCCGGCCGAGGCACTGCCCGCGAGCCTCAAGCGGCTAAGTCAACAGAACGCAATCGAACTGCGCCACGCCAGTTTTTCCGCCGATATCGAACGGCTGGCAGAGGCGATCAAACGCGCTCTGGGCAGAGACTCCGGCACGCCAGCTGCAAATGCCGGCGACGGGCAACATGGGCATGAGAGCCGCCGTTGGCTGGTGCCGGGACTGCTGGCGACCACCGGCGCGCTGACCCTCGCGCTGCTGCTGAGCCTGTTCGGCAACGGTAACGACGCGCCCGACCAGGTTGCCACCGCCGACGGCGGCGGCATCGCCGTGGTTGGCGACCTCAGGGTCGGCGGCGACCTGACGATCGAACAATCGGGCGATCCGAAGCTGCTGGAATATGTGCAGCAGACCGTCGGCGAACTCGCTGCGCAGTTCAATATCAAGGACAAGCAGATCGCGCTGCGCGACGAGCAGACACGCCAGCTTTCCAACACCATCGCGGTGCTGGCGAGAGCGCGCGAGCGACCTGACGCACCCGCCGGGCTGGAACAGGCGCTGGCTAAGCTGCAGAGCGGCGACACCACCGCCGCCGAGGCTTTTTTCCGGCAGATTCTGGAACGCAAAGCGGCCGAGGCCAAAGCGGCCAACCAGCTGGCGGCACGCGCCGCCCAGCATCTCGGCACGCTGCTGGCACTCGACGATGAACAGGGGGCACTCGAAGTGTACCGCCAGGCCGGTAGCCTCGATCCGGAGAACAGCGAGGTACAGGCCCGCTTGGCAAGCATCACGCAGCAACCGGGCAAGTTTCGTCTGCAGGCGGTGCTGCAGGCGGGTGGCGATCCGGTGCAGAGCTGCTTCCACATCTACCACGCGGCGCAGGATATCGAGGGCAACCGCGAGAGGATAACCTACGACTGCACCACCACCGCCCGCTACACCCTCGGCGCCGGGCGTTACTTCGTGCAGGTCAAAAGCGGGCAGGCCTCGACCTCACGGGAGTTCGAGCTCAAGGCTGGCGAGCTGATCAATACCCAGCTCGACCTGCAGGCCGGGATACTCCGTCTGCAGGCACTGCTGCAACCGGGTGGTGAACCCGAGCAGAGCTGCTTTCACATCTACCATGCGGCGCAGGACATAGAAGGCAACCGCAAGAAGATCACCTACGACTGCACCACCACCGCCCGCTATACGCTCAACGCCGGACGCTACTTCGTGCAGGCCAACAGCGGTCAGGCCTCGACCTCGCAGGAGTTCGAGCTGAAAGCCGGCGAACTGATCAATACCCAGCTCGATCTGCAGGCCGGCAAGATGCGTCTGCAGGCGTTGCTGCAACCCGGCGGCGAGCCGGTGCAGAGCTGTTTCCACATCTACCACGCGAAGCAGGATATCGAGGGCAACCGCAAGAAGATCACCTACGACTGCACCACCACCGCCCGCTACACGCTCGACGCCGGACGTTACTTCGTGCAGGCCAACAGCGGTCAGGCTTCGACATCGCAGGAGTTCGAGCTGAAAGCCGGCGAGTTGATCAATACCCAGCTCGATCTACAGGCGGGGATCCTGCGCCTGCAGGCGCTGCTGCAAGCGGACGGCGAGCCGGTACAGAGCTGCTTCCATATCTACCATGCAGCGCGGGATATCGAAGGCAACCGCAAGAAGATCACTTACGATTGCACCACCACCGCCCGCTACACACTCGGGGCCGGGCACTACCACGTTGTTGTCAAATCCGGTGAGGCGGAAGCTGCGATGGAGCTGGAGGTGAAAGCGGGAGAACTGACCGATCAACGCCTGACACTGAAGCCGACCTAGCCGCGGTTGCCGGGATCCAGCCGTTCTTCACTCGCGCTCAGCGCCAGCAGGCCCGACATCCCGCTTGGCGGCGCTATCGGTAACCGGAAATCCTGCCGTCGCTGCATACCGCGCACTTTCGAGGGCATTCGACAAAAGCCCGGGCGCCCTCGATACATAATTTGGATTTGACGGCCAATCCTCTAGAATCGACCCTTATAAAAAACAGATGAAGGGTCCCACACAGCTGTAACCGACCTCAAAAACAACCACTACCGGAATCCGGCAATGCCACAACTCAATCTCCGCTGCATGCGCCCCAACCGTCGTGCCTTCTGGCTCATACTCTCCCTCTCCGCACTGCCCTTGGTCGCTCGAGCTGCCGACGGCGAAGGGGTCTCGACCACCTTTCTACTGATCTACGCGCTTGGCATCATTTCGCTCAGCGTGGCGATCATTCTTGGCCTGACGCGCTGGGGAGGTCGCCAGGACCAGATCAAGAGCATGATGCCCTTCTGCATCAGATATCTGGTTGAATCGAGCGACGAGCACCAGAAGATCGAAGCGGCGACAGCGCTGGGTAAGGCCAAGGACCCGGGCGCCCTGCTGATTCTCGTCGATATCGTCAACGACATCGACACCAGTGACGCACTGCGCAGCGCCGGTATCGAGGCACTACAGGCGATGAGCAAGCGCTACCATCGCTACGGTCACGTCATCCCCGAGCTGCTGGAGGCGGCGGAGAAACTCGACCATCAGCGAACGATCGACCTTCTGACCAGATATTTCGAACGCGACAGTAAAAAGTACGTGCAGAGCGCCTATGTTATCGGGCGCAAATACCTGCGCATCGAGGAGTACTCCGAGGCCCGCCGCTGGCTGCAGCAGGCCAGCAACCGCAACCGCAAGGTCATGGTCTACATCGACCAGATATCGCAGCTGATAGAGCGCTGTAACCGCAACCTGTTCAATGAGGGCGATGCCCTCTTCAAGGTGGAGGAGTATTACGATGCGCTGGAGCGCTACGCGCTCGCCTCGCACGAAATGAGACTGAATGAGAAGCACCGTTACGCCGCGCACCTGCGGCTGGCCTGCGCATACTGCAAACTGGAGCGCTACGAAGACGCCTTCCAGGAGACCCTGCACGCGCTGCAGGATGAGAAACGCAGCGAGGATTCGATCGAGCTCAACAAGCTGCTGCAGGAGATCCGCGGCGAGATCGGCGAAACCGAAGAAGCCTCGGCGCAACGCCAGCAACTGGCCGCACGGATCGACGCGCTGATCACGACGATTTTCTCGCACCTGAAGTAAACGCAACAGACAGGGAAAGACCGGCTACCCCGTAATAAATATTTTTTATATAATCAAAGAAAATATATTAACCTGAAGCCAGTCTGCGCAGCAGGCCGGTGATTGGTAATCGCACCCCGAGTAATCGAGCGAGCAGCGGGAACTCCACATGAACCGGTTTGGCGAGCGCATCAGGACATCCTCTTTCACCCGACAGGCTCACCGTCTGCACGACGCATTGCAGAGTATCCCGACCGCAACCAAGACTCAGATTCGCCATGGCGTCGGCGCGCGACACCTCACGCCCGAACAGGCGGCACAGAAATTCGACCTCCCCCTCCCCATCGTCAATCTGCTGATCAGCTCATAGCGCGGATCACTGGCGGCACAGCTGACGGCGGCGCGCGCTTTCCCCCGCGCGGCAACGCCTTTCCTCCCCTAACCTCTGCACTGCCGGGAGCACTTTGACATTGGCAGCGGACAAGAGAAGGTGAGGAGCCTCCAGATCACCAAGCTCTCCCGGGGTGCAGCGGCGGTTGCACTATGACACTCCCCTCCCACCCCCATATCGGCCTCCGCGCAAGGGATCGCTACGAACCACCCACGCCAGAAGAGCTAGCGGCACGCTAATTGCTTTATATTTTGTTCAAGATTTACTGTGCAGTGGTGTGGAGCAGGGACGCTTGCCACCACGGTCTGACGGAGCGAACGGTATGAATCCAAAACTCGCCTATCTCGGCCTGGGTTCGGCGGTGATCCTCGCGAGCACGACGCTGATGCTCGGGGCCACCTCTGCCTGGCTGGTGGCCGTTGCAGGCTTCTTCTTCGTGATCGGCGGGACGCTGCTGACATCGATGGTCAGCGAGGGCTACGCACGGATAGAGGATCTGATGTCGAAGCTGCCGAGACTCTTTCGTGAGCGTCACGCCGGACTGGGAAACGATGCGGAGCACTATCTCTACGTCGCCGCCTGCTACCGCCGCGGCGCGGTGCGACAGGCGGAGATGGCGATCAAGTCGATCGAGGACCCCTACCTCGCGTTGGGGGCGCAGATGATCGTCGACCGCTGCAGCCAGAAAGAGCTGCAGCGGGCACTGCAGTGGCAGCTCTCGCACAGCCGGGAACAGGAGCGCCGACGCCTGCGCACGCTCAACGGAATGGCCAGTTTCGCCCCTGCCTTCGGTATGTTGGGCACCCTGCTCGGTCTGGTTCACCTGCTCTTCAACCTCGGCCAGAGCGAACTGGATGTTGTCGGCGCCGCGATGGGATTCGCCATGATCACCACCGTCTACGGCCTGGTGGGGGCCAACCTGCTGGTGAAACCGATGGCGATCAAGATGGAACAGCGCTTCCGGGAGCAGCTCGCCTGGGAGAAGGTCAAGCACGAGATGATCATGTTGCTGTTTGAAAAATCTCACCCGGAGGTGATCCAGGATACGCTGAACGCGTTCATGCGGGGCGGGGTTCAAAGTGGAAATTTCGCTGCGGAGCACGAGCGGCACATCGCCAAGGCCTGATCTGTGATGAACGACACCACCGATCTGATCAGCGGTATCCGCGGCAGTGGCGGACACGCCGGCATCGCCTTCAACGACCCATGGGATATCGACGATCAGGTGCTGGAGCGGCGCGACAACTGGCTCCTCAGTTACATCGACATTTTGACGCTTTTTCTGACGTTGCTCGTCGTACTTTTGGCGCTGCAACCCAAAGAGGAGGCGCCGCTTGCCGAGACGCAGCCCGGTGACTACAAATTCATCTCGCCTATCCCGATAGAGCGACCCATGCGGAACGAGGTCAGCCGCGCCACCGAAGTGGGTACCTCCACGTCGCAGTGGTCCGCCACCGGCCTGGTCGACAATGAGAGTCAGGCCGGCAACGATACCCGGATAGAGGATCCCGGCATCCCCCTGGTGAGCCAGATCTCCTTCAGCCCCACCCGGGAGGGCTTTCCGGACGAAGGCATTCCGTCAATGGAGAATCTCCCGCTGCCGGCGGTTCTGGTCGAACAGAAACGGGCCGAGACCGACGGGCCGGCGCAACAGTCCGACGATGTCGCAGATGTCGCGGAAAAACCCGGGAGAGCCGAGGCGGATCGACTGCTGCAGGAGCTCACCGCGCTGAATCTGGATCAACGACTGCGTATCACCCAGGTTTCTGAAGGTGTGCAACTCGAAGTCAGCGACAACATTCTGTTCGCGCTCGGCAGCACCGAACTGACACCCGAAGGCATGGCGCTGCTGGATGATCTCTACCGGGTATTCAACCGACAGCAGGGCAGCGTGTCGATCGAAGGGCATACCGACGACCGTCCGATCGCCACCGCCCGCTTCCCTTCCAACTGGGAGCTCTCCTCCGGCCGGGCCACGCAGGTGGCGCGCTACCTGATCGACAAGGGCATGGCCCCGGAGCGGCTGCGCGCCATCGGTTACGCCGACACCCGACCGTTGGAGAGCAACACCAGTGCCGAGGGCCGTTCTCGCAACCGGCGGGTTGCGTTATTGGTCGAACTTTCGGAAGCCGCTTCCCAATAGTGGTGGGGGAATAGAGGCTTAACCAGATTGAAATAAAGATGTGGGATGCTGTTAACCTTTTTTTGGTAGCACCAACCCGGCGCTGATCTATACTCTGAAGTGGGTGAATAACCCAAAAAAAGTGGGGATAACAGCTCAGCAGGAGTCGGTCGAAAAAAACAATACGATCCGATCGCTGTTTAAGGCTCCGAGCTCCTTCAGAGTGACGGGCTGGCTCTCGAGCCATTTCGGTGCTCTGGTTACGGGAGGAAACTGCGATGCAACTCAGGCAATTCGAGCGGCGCTCAACGGATATCCCTATCCGCTTCAAACTGCAGAACATGGTCGGCGAGCACGAGCATACGCTGAAGAACGTCAGCCGTGGCGGACTCTGCTTCCGCGCCTGCGGCTGGGTCTCGCCGGGTATCGATATCCAGATCTGCATACCCTTCTCCGACAAACCCTGCAATCTCGGCGGTCGCGTGGCCTGGTGTCGGAAAGCGGAGATGGGTCAGTACGAGACCGGCATCATCTTCAACCAGGAGTTGAGCCAGACCGCATTGCGACTGATCGACCAGATCGAGTACTTCAAGAAGACCCAATGTAAGGGACAACGGCTGACAAGCGAGGAGGCAGCCCGTATTATCGGCGCCTGGTCCTGACAACCCCGGCCGTAGCGGCCGTTTTCATGGGAGCACCGATGATTCCTAACCACTGCGGCCTGGCAACTCTCGTTGCCACACTGTTGTTCCCGCCACTCGCAACCGCGCTCACTCCGGCGGCGGAAGAGGGCAAACTGCTCTACCCCGCTTGTCATGTCTGCCACAACCCGCAGATGGACCCGCCGCTGGGCCCGCCGATGTGGGGTGTCAAACGGCGTTATCAAAATGGCACCCTGGATGAACGGGATTTCGTCGTCAGCATGGTCGAATTCGTCAAGAATCCCTCACTGGAACGTGCGATCCATGACGAAGCCGTCGCTCAAATGGGGCTGATGCCACCAATGCCGCTCCCGGATGAGATGCTGGAGAAGATCGCCGCCTACATTCATGAGGCTGAATTTCCACCACCATGCGATCACTGGAAAATCGCGGTCAACCGGGCCATTCAGCGAGGAGACCCCGGGCACGCGAAAAAAGACCAGCAGATGCTGGAGCGCTTCTGCAAGGCCTGACACCTCCCTTCTGAGATAAAAAACCCCGTCTGGGCGAAACCATGACGGGGTATTTATTCCAGGACCCTGGTGAACCTATGCGGGGTTCACACTGCGACGCCGCCGGTAGCCGATGCCGGCCAGGCCAAGGCCCATCAAAGCGAGAGTCGCGGGTTCCGGCAGCGATATGCCGTTGATACGGATGTCGTCCAGCTGCTGGATACTGAGGAACTTGTCGTAGAAGAAGACGTTGTCGATCCGGCCAACGAACGGGGAGTCGAAATTGGGGTTGCGGCCGACCGTGGTCTGCGTCTCACCCGCGCCGTTGGTGACGGTGAAATTCGCCGAATGCGCGCCGTTCACGGCGAAGCGGCCAATTCCGGCGGTAGCGTCGTAGGCGACGGCGAGAAATACCCAATCATCGACGACGACCTCCCCGTCACAAATTCCCCCGCCACCCACACCTGTGAAAAAGCACCACTTCACAGGCGTTCCCGCCCGCGTATCCACATCGATCGTGCGATCGAAATCCCCATTGTCATGTGAAATGATGCCGCGGATAACCGCATCGGCCACATCGGCGTTGACCCAGGCGCCGAAGGTTACCTGCGGCAGCGCACCCGGATTGATGTCGATCGGCAGGGTGACAAAGGTGTTGGCACCACCGCTACCGAACTGGTAGGCAGAGCCCTGGTAGCCGGCTGCTGTCAGCGTCGGCGCGGTGGCGCTCAGCGTACCGTGGTTACCGTTGCCGCTGACGTCGTTGGCGTTGCCCTCGAAGGTGTAGAAACCGATCAGGCCGGCGCTTGCCGGCAGGCTGACGATGGCGCCAAACAGCAGCGCGCCGAGAGAGATCGCCTTTGAAAATCCGTTCTTGAGATTCATGGCCTCATTCCATTTGAAATATTGGTTGCCGGATACCGCCTTGGCAAAGTATGCACACAAAAAACAGACTATGTAAATTTATTTATTTACATTCAATAAATTATAAAACTCTCTTCAGGATTTCCGTTTTCATGTGCAGATCTCCTTGACGGAAAATCAGATTCCGATACCGAAATGGGCGATGGTGTTGAAACCCCAACCGACCAGCGTAAACGCCAGCGCGAGCATCGAGACGAAGAGCGCAAGCGCCTGCCACTTGATCACCCTGCGCAGAATCAGCATCTCCGGCAGTGACAGGGCGGCCACGCTCATCATGAGAGCCAACGTGGTCCCCACCGCCACCCCCTTGGTCAGCATCGCCTCGGCGACCGGGATCACGCCGGTGGCGTTCGAATAGAGCGGGATCCCCATCAAGACCGCCGCAGGAACCGTGTACCAGGCATCGCCACCCAGGTTGTCACCGACCCACTGCTCGGGCACGAAGCCGTGGAACAATGCGCCAACCCCGATACCGAGCAGCACCCAGATCCAGATGCGGCCGACGATCTCTTTGACCTCCGCCACGGCATAACGATGACGGCCGACGAAAGAGCGGTCCGGCTCCGGCAGGTCGGCCTGGCCCATCTGGATCTTCCAGACGTACTCCTCCACCCAACGTTCGGGCCTGAGGGTCTGCATGACTATGCCACCGAACCAGGCCACCAGCAGCCCGGCACCAACATAGAGTGCCGCCAGCTTCCAGCCCAGGATGCCGACCAGGACCACCGCGGCCACCTCGTTGATCATCGGACTCGCGATCAGGAACGAAAAGGTCACGCCCAGCGGAATTCCAGCCTCAACGAAGCCGATGAACAGCGGCACCGAAGAGCAGGAACAGAAGGGTGTCACCGCGCCCAGTGTGACGGCGAAACCACGCGCCTGCCAGTCAGGTCTGCCGCGTACGAACTCGCGCACCCGTTCGGGCGAGAGCAGGGCTCGCAGCAGCCCCATCAGATAGATCACAACCACCAACAGCACGAAGATCTTTACCGCGTCCATGACGAAGAACTGCACCGCGGCTCCGCCGGCACCCTCCGAAGAGAGTCCCAGCAGACCAAAAGCCACCCAATCTCCGAACTGCTCGAACATCGTCAACACTCCCGGTTATGGGCTGGCGGACCCGTCCGGTGTCGCCTCCGGCACATTCGGCAAAGCAAACGAGATCAAGGCAGCCGCCAGCACAAACCCTGTCGACCACCAAAGGCACCCCTCCAGGCCCTGGGTCTGGTAGATCCAGCCCGAAAGCACGGTGCCGGTCAGCCGTCCGGCCGCGTTCGCCATGTAGTAGAAGCCCACGTTCATGGCCACCTTGTCATGGTCGGAATAGGCCAGGATCAGATAAGAGTGAAGCGCAGAGTTGATAGCGAACACGGCACCGAAGGCAAACAGGCCGACAATCAGCGACAACGCCGGATCCAGGCCCGACATGAGGGCGATGGCAATAGCGGCGGGGAACACCGCAAGCAGCAATGCCCAGTTACGGGCGCTGCTGCTCTGTGGGCCACGTCCGTGATGACCTTTGCGCAACAGTGCGGGGGCGCCCGCCTGCACGAAGCCGTACAACACGACCCAAAGAGCAAGAAAGCTGCCGACCTCGATGTGGTTCCAGCCGGTCACCGAAGCGAGGAATACCGGCAGACCGACCACGAACCAGACATCCCGTGAGCCGAACAGGAAGAAACGGGCACCCGAAAGGATGTTGATCTCGCGGGTCTTGGAGAATATCTGGCTGATCTTGGCCTTCTTCCTGGCCATGCCCATTCCCATGGGCAAGGCCCATAGAACATAGAGATAGACCAGCAACAGTACCGCCGCCATGCCGCCCATGGCCCATCGGAAGCCGGTCAGGTAGAGCAGCAGGCCACCGAGAAAGAAGCCGGCGCCTTTCAGAGTGTTCTTTGAACCGGTGAGGATAGCCACCCATTTGAACAGCCGGGTATCGGCATTCTCGCCTTGTGGTATCACCAGCTTGACACTGGATTTGGCACTCATCTTGTTCAGATCCTTGGCGATGCCAGAGAGCGCCATGGCGGTCATGACATAGGCCACGGAGAGCCAGGAGGGATCCACGGCCAGCGAGCCGAGGGCGACAACCTGCAGAATGCCCCCTGCGATCATCGTTCGATTCAAACCGATATGGGAGGCAATCCAGCCTCCCAGGCCGTTGGTGACGATGCCGAACACCTCATAGAAAAGAAACAGAAATGCGATCTGCAGCGGACTGAATCCCAGGTTATGGAAATGCAGAACCACCAGCATGTGGATGGCGCCATCGGTCAGGGTGAAGGCCCAGTAGGCGCCGGTCACCACCAGATAGGTACGAACTCCTTTGTCCACGGGTGCAGACTCAGCAGCAGCCGCCAAGGCGACAGACCTCGGCGCGGATCAGATAAGCGGGCGGCACCTCGAAAGTGCGCCCGTCCAGCTCCAGAGTGCGGCACTGCTCATCGCTTCCGGTCAGATCGCTACAGGAGGCGCAGGCACTGCTGCCGACCCGGATGGCCGGAATACCGGCCTCGAGCGGCCGGCCATCGATCAGCACCCGGTTCGACTCCTCGACAGACTCCGGCCCGAGCGGTGTTTCCGTCAATGTCACTCGAACATCGCGGGGTGCGCACTCCCGGTTCAGGTTGGCAACCAACTCGCGCAACAGTGCACCGGTGGCCGCACAACGTTCACAGGTCTCGCCCTCCACCCGCAGGTGGCGCCATTCGATATCGATCGTCTTCATCGGGTTACAGGCTCCGGTCGATCATGCGGTTCACATAGCCACAATCTCTGTCGTTCAATGTCTAGACCGCGACTCGGGTTTTATCGATCAGCACGGTGGATAGCGCATCCACGATCGAGAAGTGCTGACCATTCCGGACCGCACCGCTTCAAAATTGCCATTTTCCGGTCGCCGCTGATTTGTGAAATCCGATTGCATATCAGCGTTTTTCCAGCCACGAGCTGGCTGGTGCCCGCCGATGATCGGGATAGGTTCACATTTCAGCGCTCCCCCGCCTTTGCTGCGCTGTGCAGAGTTGTTGCAGAAAGTCGGTGTGTACAGGTAGCTTCAAGGCATTGGGGCGCAGCGCTTTAACCTGCTCGAGAATCTGATCGTGCTTCATGCCGCGTTGGCAGAGGATGATCGCCGCCATCAGACTGGTTCTTCCGGAACCGCCCTTGCAGTGAATTGCCAGGGTGCCGGATCGATCCAGGATCTCGAACACCCGGCCTTTGCCGCGCTCCCACGCCTCCCCAAAGGCCTCCCCCGGCGAGCTATCGTCCTCGAGGGGAAAGTGGAACCATCGCAGGCCCGTGCCGGAACAGACATGTGGCAGCCCTGTAACCCCATTGCTCGCCATCTCATCACTGGGCATCGTGGTGATGACAGCATCCGCCCCGGCGGATTTCAACTGCGCCAGCGACTCTTCCAGACTGACACCTTTGGTGCCGGGACAGGGGGTAAAAATAAGCTGACCCTGATCCGGTAAGGCCAAAACATCGTAGGGGTGTGTACTCATATTGGTTAGCTCGCGGTTAGTTCTTGCTGACCCAACCGCGCACCTTATCCGGACCTGGAAGTCCGCCCGCGTGCACCACCTTGCCATCGACCACGACGCCGGGCGTTGACATCACCCCGAAGCCCATGATCTGCGCCATGTCGGTGACCTTTTCCAGCTCGATCTCGACGCCGGCCTGCTCGGCAGCGATGCTGATCAGTCTGGCGGTCGTCTCGCAGTTCTTGCAGCCCGAACCCAAAACCTTGATATGTTTCATTCTGATCACCTCTAAAAAATCGTTTCAATCGCAGCAGCCGGGGCTGCAACAGGCGCTTTCACCTTTTGACTGGAGAGGCGGACACGGCACCGTGCCGTACGAACAGAACACGCAGCAGTCGCCTTGCAACGGCTTGAGCAGTTCCCCGCAACCCTTGCACTCGTAGTACCACTGACAGGCGTCGGTCGGCATGGTCTCTTCAGCGACATGACCGCACTTGGGACAGGTGATGGTGGATTTCAGAATGATCATTTTGGACTCCTCTTGATTTCCAGGGGCCTGTTCAGAATATTTGGATTTCGTTTTGATCACTGCGAAGTACTCTTCTCATTCGTTTTCCTCGCTGGTGCCCGACGTTGTGCCAACGCGTTCATACCACTCGCGCGTAGAGTTGACGATCTTCACCACCGACAGCATCACCGGCACTTCCACAAGCACACCGACCACGGTCGCGAGCGCCGCGCCCGAATCGAAGCCGAACAGCACGATGGCCGCGGCGACGGCGAGTTCGAAGAAGTTGCTCGCCCCGATCAGCGCTGAGGGTGCCGCCACGCAATGGGCGACCCCGAACCGGCGGTTCAGCAGATAGGCCAGACCGGAGTTGAAATAGACCTGGATCAGGATCGGCACCGCCAGCA
>JAGRGU010000024.1 GCA_020445335.1 Gammaproteobacteria bacterium | reverse complement strand
GGACATGGTATCGATTCGCCTTTCAAGAACGGGCGCCAAGAAGCGCCCGTTTTACCACATCGTCGCCACTGACAATCGCAGAACCGGAGACGGAGCCTGTCTTGAGCGGTTGGGTTTCTTCAACCCGGTTGCAACCGGCGGCGAAGAGCGGCTTAACCTGAACAGCGAGCGCGTGGCGTACTGGATCTCCAATGGCGCGCAGCCGAGCGATCGCGTAGCGCAGCTGATGAAGGAAGCCGCCAAAACCGCCGCAGCCGAAGCCTAAGCGGCCGGTATTTCCGGCACCTTGATCCGGGATGATCGCTCATGGCTGATGATATCGGCAGACGCGTCATCCTCGGTCGGATATCTGGGTTGTTCGGGGTTCGCGGCTGGGTAAAGGTGTTTTCCGATACCGCGCCGCGCAGCAACATACTGAACTATCCCGTCTGGCAGCTGAGACTGGCTGGCGAATGGCGGGCATTCAAGCTGCTGGAAGGGCGGGCACAGGGAAAAGGGGTGGTCGCACTTCTGGAGGGATTCGAAGATCGGGACCAGGCTGCCGTACTGGTCGACGCCGAGATCGCGGTGGACAGGGCGCAACTGCCCGAGGCGGTAGAGGGCGAATACTACTGGACCGATCTCGAAGGACTGACGGTCAGTAATGCGGAAGGTGTTGATTTGGGACGGGTCGCGGAGCTCTTCTCCACCGGCGCCAATGACGTCATGGTGGTCAAGGGGGAGCGGGAACGGCTGATACCCTTTATCGCCGGCACTGTTATCGACGTCGACCGGGAGCGCGGCGAGATCAGCGTCAACTGGGATCCGGAGTTCTAGCGCGATCATGCGTTTCGACGTCGTCACCCTGTTTCCCGGGATGTTTCGAGCCATGCAGGGAGCGGGGGTGACCGGCAGGGCGTTCGAACGGGGATTGGCGGAGCTGGTGCTGTGGAATCCGCGGGACTACACAGAGGACATCCATAGAACCGTGGATGACCGGCCCTACGGTGGCGGCCCGGGCATGGTGATGAAGCTCGAGCCGCTGTTGGCGGCAATCGAGGATGCCAAGGCCGCTGCGCCCGGAAGTGCAGTGGCCTATCTCTCTCCGCAGGGTGCGAGGTTCGATCAGCGCGCCGTGGAGAGTATGGCGAAGCGCGACGGCATGATACTGGTGGCCGGGCGCTACGAAGGAATAGATGAACGCCTGATCGACCGCTGCATCGACGAGGAGTGGTCGATCGGGGATTATGTGCTGAGTGGCGGCGAACTGCCGGCACTGGTGGTGATCGACAGCGTGGTACGCCTGTTGCCCGGCGTGCTCGGTGCGGAGGAGTCGGCACAGCAGGACTCCCATGCTGACGGACTGCTGGACTGTCCGCACTACACGCGGCCGGAAATTTTCGACGGCGAGCGGGTGCCACCGGTGCTCTTGAGCGGCAACCACGAGGCGATCCGTCGCTGGCGACTGCAGCAGTCGCTCGCAAGAACATGGCAACGCAGACCCGAACTGATCGAAGCTCGGGGGCTGAGTGCAGAAGAGCAGAAATTGTTGGATGAATTTATCCGGGCGCAGGCAGACGCCGGTTGAGACACAGGAGCAGATGAGCATGAGCAAGATTATTCAGGAACTCGACGCCGAGCAGATGGACAAGGCGATTCCGGAATTCGGTCCCGGCGATATCGTCGTGGTCCAGGTGAAGGTGAAAGAGGGTGATCGCGAACGTCAGCAGGCCTTCGAGGGCGTCGTGATCGCGAGGAAAAATCGAGGACTGAACTCCTCTTTCACTGTGCGCAAGATCTCCAACGGAGAAGGCGTTGAGCGTGTATTCCAGACCTACAGCCCGCTGGTGGCTGAGATCAAGGTGAAGCGTCGCGGTGATGTGCGGCGCGCAAAACTCTACTACCTGCGCGGTCGTACCGGCAAGGCGGCGCGGATCAAGGAGAAGCTGTCATAGTTTTCGCCGCTCTCGCGAGTTCAGAACACCCCGCTCCGGCGGGGTGTTCTGTTTGGTGCCTTCGGTCGGCGCGCTGATCGGGCGACCGGCGATGGCGCTTTCGTTCTATTGGCACGACTATGAAACCTGGGGCGCCGACCCGAGTCGAGACCGTCCCGCACAGTTCGCCGGCGTACGTACCGACACCGAGCTCAATATCGTAGAGAAACCCCTGCAGCTCTTCTGCAGCCCGCCGAGCGACTGCCTGCCCCATCCGGAAGCCTGCCTGGTGACCGGAATCACGCCACAGCAGGCACAGCGGGAGGGGGTCGTCGAGGCTGATTTCTTCCGTCAGATTCATGCCCGGTTCTCACTTCCCGGTACCTGCGGCGTCGGTTACAACAGTATCCGTTTCGATGATGAAGTGACACGATTCGGCTTCTACCGCAACTTTCTCGATCCCTATGCGCGTGAATGGCGGAACGGTAATTCGCGCTGGGATATCATCGACATGGTGCGTCTGACCCACGCTCTGCGGCCCGCCGGGATCAACTGGCCGCTGGATGAGGATGGGGTGGCCAGTTTCCGCTTGGAGCGGTTGACCGCGGCCAACGGCATCGAGCATGCCGGCGCTCATGATGCGATGTCCGATGTTCATGCCACTATTGAGTTGGCGCGGCTGGTGCGGCGACAGCAGCCGCGATTGTTCAACTATCTGCTTGAACTTCGCGACAAACGCCGTGTTGCCGGGCTTCTCGATCTCGCAGTCCAACAACCGGTGTTGCACGTTTCGTCAATGTATGCAGCGAGCCGGGGCTGTATCGCAATGGTGGCTCCGCTGGCCAGGCATCCGGTCAACAGCAACGGTGTGCTTGTGTTCGACCTCTGCCAGGATCCCGAGCCTCTGATTCAACTCGAAGCGGAGGAGATCGCACGGCGTCTGTTCACCCGTGCGGATGAACTTCCACCCGGGGTCGAGCGCATTCCGCTGAAGACCGTCCATCTTAACAAGAGCCCCGCTGTCGTACCGATGTCGACGCTCACCGAGGAGGCGGCCGAACGCTGGTCCATAGACACGGCCCTGGGTGAGCGTAATCTGGCCAGGTTACGCTCGGCAGCGGGTCTGACGGCGAAGATCCAGCGAGTTTTTGGCGCACCCGAACGCTCAGTCAATGTCGATCCCGACCAGGCACTGTACAGCGGCGGTTTTTTCACCCCGGGGGATCGGAAGCTGATGGAACGGGTGGCAAGCACAGCCTCCGGCGAATTGCGTCGCTTGCAGACGCTGCCATTTGCCGATCCCCGGCTACCGGAGATGCTGTTTCGCTATCGCGCCCGCAACTGGCCGGGAACGCTTTCGGCAGAGGAGTCACAACGATGGGAGAGGTTCAGAATCGGCAGATTGAACGACTCTGAAGCCGGATTGACGCTGGCGGGTTATCGCCGCAAGCTTGCCACGCTTATGGTGGATCCGGCCATGACGGAGCACCAGCGTCGGCTGTTGTCGGATCTGGCCGATTGGCCGCAGCGGATCGGTCTCGACTAGCTCTCGATCCAGCCCTGCAGCGCATCGATGATCGCTTTCGCCTGGGCGGTGCTGGAGATATTGAACTTGGATTTGGAGAAGTACTCGCCATTACGCTTCTGGTAACGGCGAATACTGTATTTCTCGGCACCGTACTCGCCCTTGGCGCGATTCCACTCTTGGTAACGAAACATCACGGTCGACCAGGCCCCTTTGGAGAGCACCACCTTGTCGAGTTCTTTGACGATGTCGACGCCGTTTTCCGAATAATTGATAGTCAGCTCATCTACGCTGGAAGCCATTTCGTCTGCCTGATCGGGTAAAGTGATCGGAGCGCTCCCCTTGTCCGGGTGGATAACGATCCGCTTAGGGGGGCGAAAGGTACCAGAGATCTGCGGTGCTGCCAATCGCTGGCGTCGAGGCTCTGTTCAGGGCGGGTTTTGCGCCCCGTTTCTGTGCAGCAGACGGATGATATCCTCGTCCCCCAGGCGCTCGGCGAGTGTGAGTGGATAAAGGTTGTTTCGTTCCGGCTGGTTGGGGTCGGCACCATGGTTGATCAGATTTTTGACCAGTACGCGCGCATTGGCTCTGATCGCCTTGGTCAGAGGCGTCTCCCCATCACTGCCGATACTATTCATGTCCGCATTCAGAGAGACCAGCAAGCGATAGACGTCGCGATCCTTGACCCCCCGCTCCACTGCTGCAAACAACAGTTGGGTAGCGTCATATCGGGCGCCGTTTTTGATCAGAAGTTCAGCGATCTGGGTTCTTCCGTTCAGCACTGCCGCCATCAGCGGGGTTTCACCTTTGCTGTCAGGGGCATCGATTTGCGCTTTGTGCTCAAGCAGCAGCCGAACAATCGCCTGGTCTCCCTGGGCCGATGCGACATGCAAAGGACGGAGTCCATCCGAGTTGAGTTGATTGATGTCCGACCCCCACTGGATATGGCGCTGGATCTGGTCGATATCTCCACGCTCAACCGCCAGATAGAGCGCCAGTGTAGGCTTATCGGCGCTGTCGCAGGCGCCCAGAAGCATGCTGAGCAGTAGAAAAAAAGTGCTGAAAAATCTGTTCATTGCATCAGTATGATTGGGCTTGGCCAAGGCAGTTTGCGGTGTGCGGTACCAATGTACACCGTATCAGCGGCCCATGTTAAGGTAGCGCGCTATGTTGATGAAGATCCTTTTGACGACGCTGGTGATCATCGGCGCGCTGATGGTGCTGCGGATGCGTTCCAAATCCCGGCATGACGGTACGCTGCCGGCGACTTCCCGTGCCACTGGCGGCGGTCCGCCAAATCACTTCCCCAAGGTCGCGGCCTACGGCGCCCTGGCGATAATGCTGCTGGGCTGCTCAGTGTTCGTCTATTACCAATGGCAGGCGACCTGGCGCGTGGTGACCGTGCGCGTGGTCAACGCCGGCACCGGCAGCGAGGCGCTGTATACGGCTTACAAGAGGGATGTGGCAGTACGTTCGTTTGTTACCACCGATGGCCGCACTGTCAATCTCGCCGAGGTGGAGCGTATGGAACTGGGGCGCTAACCTGGCGGGACGAAACCCACACCATTATTCGCTTTGAATCATCGCAAAAAAAATGCCTTCCCGAAGGAAGGCGGATCGGAGGAGGAGCATCTTTACGGGTCAGCGTGTCAGGCCGGAGCGGAGCTCAGCAGATTTTCCAGATTGTTCGCGCTAGTGAGCGAATAGGCATTCAGCGCCTGCGCGCTGTTGTTGGCAAATTGCTGCCGTATCGTCGCTGCCAGCGACTCCGCCTGTTCAGCTGTTTCGGGAGGGGATGAACGATGCGTCTTCGCTTTTGCAGCAGGCTGATTCAGTAGTTTGCCGGTAGTGCTCAGGCTGAGGCTGTCATCCCGGTGTGCCGGTGATTCGGTAGATGTCGTTGTCCGACCCTCTCCGCCATCTCGACTCTGCGGTGCTCCTGCAGTCCGACTCTGAAGCGTGTTGAGCGTCGGTATTTTGTCCTTATCGATAGTATTCACGGTCTACCCCCTGAAAAACGCCAAATTGTTGGCGTAATTGTTCGTTTCAGCGTATTTGTCAACTATCCAGCAAATAGCATGCCGGAATGGCTATTTGGTGCCTTGAGTCGTCGCCTGCTAAGTGCTGGTGATCTTCAGATGGGAGATGTCTGGGATAGGCTCGGGAGGCTGCTCGCGGCGGCAGTCTTCCAGCGTGCCGCTGTGGGGTTCGGTCATCGTGAATCGGTCGCTGGCGATGGCGGCCGGTGGCGGTGGTTGCGAGGTATCGATGTCGCTGCCGGGTGGGGAGAGCTGCATGGCGCTGATATCAGGAATTTTCTGAGGTCGGACTACCGGTGCGCAATCGGCGAGCGAGCCGGTGTTCGCTGGCAATAGTGTGAGTTGGTCCCGCGCGAGACTCTCCTTCGCGGGCTTTGCTGCGATCCGTGTCTCGTCCCGGTCTTCGCTTTCAGCAGTTCTGATCTCCAACAACGCACCGCAATCGCGCAATGCCACCCGGTAGCGAATAGCCTCCTCCTGGTCAACGCCGGCTTTGATGCGTACCGGGTTGCCGGAAAAGAGGCGCCGCAGCATCCTCTCGTCAGCCGAAAAAAGCTTGCCCACCCTCGCCTGAACCAGAGCCGGGTCTTCGTTGGCAATGATCTTGCCCGAGAAGTAGAGGTCGAAAAGCGATGATGCCATTGTTCCTGGTTCCCTTTGTATCGGTTATCCCGCAGGCCTCAAGCCAGAGTAACGGTCAGAACCGTTCAACCTGAACCTGATTGTAGCCGTGGGAGGGCTTCCAGCCCCAGGAGTAGGTGCGAAGGTCGTTGATCGCCAACTCCTCGGCTCCGATTGCCGACTGGGGACTGAAGCCGCAGCCATAGCTGGTTCGCGTTCTACCGGTATAGGTCTGGTACTTGGTTTTGACCACCACCAGCCAACCATGCGTAATTGGGCTGTTGCCTTGCGGAAACACATGTTCAAAACCCCTGGCCGCCAGCGCCCGCTTGGCATCCGCAATCGCCTTCGACACAGTCGGCCTGCCGACCGCCCACTCGATTGCCAGGGAGTCGCCGAGTTGTTTGGCGACCACGCAGGCAGAGCCACCCATTGGATCGGATTCCTGTGCCAACGCTGTTTGCACCGTCGCCAGCAGCGCCAGCGCGAATGTCTTCGCCATTCTCAATGCCTGATCCCCGTTTTACGAAAAGCCGTGACCGCTTCATCAACAGCGCGGTCAACGTAGAACGGGTAGAGTTCTGGCGTCTGAATGCCGACCATCCGCTTCGTCAACTCTCTTCCTTCACCGTCGAGGAACAACAGTGTTGGCGTCAGGTAGACTCTGTAGGAGAGCATGAAACTGCTCGCCGCCTGCCGCTCTCCCGAGAAGTCGGTGACCTGTGCGCCGAGGTCTATATAGACCTCACGAATCATGATTTTGTGGTCGTACTCACCGGACGCCAGCATAGGCCCAAGGATCTCGCGTTTGATCTGATCGCAATAGGGGCAGTGGTCCTGCGATACCAGCAGCAGAATAGGGGTTCCGTTCCGCTTGGCGATCCTGCCGTCGGCAGAGAAATCGGTTACCTCCGTCAGACTGTGCTTGAAACCATCATGCTCCTCCTCCCGGCTCAGGGTCGGAGCAGAGACAATCAGCAGGACAATAAGAAAGATCGCTTTCAAAACAGCCTCTTGCGGTTCGGACCGAAACAAAACTGGTCAGCTGCAATTGTAAAAGGTATTCGTGGGCTTACCCAGTATTCTCTGATCGTACTCTGTTGATTTTGTTCATGTAGGCATTTTTCATCGCCTGTTCGAGTTGGTCGTTGGAGGCGTATTCGAAGCCGAATACCGGCCTCCACAAGCGCTGATTTTCCATGCAGAGGTAGAAGAAGATGCTCTGCCAGTCAGCCGAAAAGCTTCGATAGAGCGTCGAGAAAAGCGCGGTTTTGATCTCATCCGGATAAGAGAGTTTTCCGTCGGCCTCTACCAGCGGCATTTTCAGAATCTGGCTGTCACCGCCGCGTTCGCGAATCTTTCGAATCACCTGCCGGGTGTAGGTCAACGTCCCGATCGAGATCATTGCAACCCAATCCGGATCGAACAGCTGTTGCAGCCGATCGGTTACCGCTGTGTAAGCGACCTTCCAGCCGTCGAAATGGATCATCGGATGGAAGTGGAAACCGACCAGGCAACCTTTTTGCTGTAGCGACAGCGCTGCGGCCATTCGCCTCTCCAACGATGCCGACCCCTTTTCCTCGTGCTCGATGATGCATTGCGGATTGAGGGACCAGGTGCAGATCAGATTGGCCGGCAAGTCCAGATCGAGCAAATGCGATACATTCCCGGATTTGGTTTTCAGCTCCAGAATCAAGTTGGGATTTTCGCGCGCGAAAGTGACCAGCGCATCGAGCACGTTGTGGCTGTTGCCCCACATCAGTGAATCCGAGGATTGACCTGTGCCAATGTGGTAGATGCGATCCGGATCGATTTGCAATTGCGCAAGCTTGTCGGGAAAGTCGGGGTCGAAGTAGACCCGATCGCCGCTGAAAAACGACTGGATGCTGCAATAGGAGCAGTGATATCCGCAGTTGTCGACCGCGTCCAGTGTCAACAGGTTGCAACAACGGGTCTTTGGCGATGCGACTGGACAGAAGCCCAGGCCGAGCTTCGGTTTGCTGCGGGTGCTGATCCGGGCTTTCACTCTGCTAACGGGTTGCCGGCCCCCGGCGGGGTAGTGGTTGGGCGAATCGCGCATTGAACTCCAGCGTCCACGCAGCTGTTCCAGCAGCGCTTTCTTGGATTGGCCGGAAGGAAAATTGTCCGTGGCGATGGCCCAGTTCCGCGCCAGCGGCTCCTCACCCCACATCTCGAGGTCCCGCGCGATTTCGCAGATCTGCCGCAGCTCCTGCTGCGTAAAGCGGTGGGCGAAGGCGATCTGTTGGATGAATGCCTGGCCCTCGAGCTGGAGATTGGAAAAGAGCGTGTTTTCGACAATTCTCGAGAATTTTTCCGAATAGTCTGTTTTCATTGATGAATCAGTGGCCTGGATGCTCGACCGGTAAGCGGCGGGTCGAGTACTATTGTACTCGATGCCATCCGAGCCGAATCTGTAGGATTGGCGGGGTTTTCACCGGTTGGCCTGTCCGTGATGGTGTTGCTTGTCACCGCGCCAACTGCAACCAAGAGGACACGAGTGACTACCAAGAGACGCGGTATGGGACAGAAGATATCCTTCGGTCTGGCGCTGCTGAGTTACCTGGCGGCGTTCCTCAGTAGCGTGAGTTTTTTCTATTTTCGCGGCGAACTCGGAGGTGACGACCCGGTGGTGGCAAGCCTTGGCTCCACGATAGTTTTCTTTATCGGCGTAGGCATAGTGCTACACGTGATGGGTCGCGTGGATCTGCCGAGTCTAAGCCTGAAGGGCGCGGGCGGTAACCAGGCGGACGATGACCGAAACTGAACGAATGAGCAGGAGATGAAAGTGACGCAAGGAGGCGGGCCGACAGCCCTGACGCTGCGCTCACTGAAAGGCTGGCTGGCGCAGGGTTGGGCGATATTCTGGGGCAATGCCGCAGTGAGCATCGCGTTCATCCTGCCCTTCGTCGCCGTAGGCATGCTCGCTGATTTCTGGCTACGGGGTGTTGGTTTGTGGTTGATCTATTTCATCTTTGCGGCTGGGTTCATCCTGTTGTTACCGGTGCTGCTTGCCGCCTTCTATCGCGTTCCACAGCTGATAGAGCACGGGATCCGGCCTGGATATCGGGATCTCGTAAGCGCGTTCTTCGCCCATCCCGGGCCGGTGTGGGTGCTGGGAATCGTCAGCGGTGCGCTGTTTCTGGTCTGGGTCACGGATGCAGTGATCGTATATAGCATGTACTTTGAATTCGAGCCTGTAAGGGGAATGTTGGCTGAAAACGTGTTCGGTGACGAGGGTATCCGTTTCTTCGTGATTACCGGCCTGCTCGGTTTCGTGATCTCGACAATCGTCTATCTGGTGACTGTCGTGGCGATTCCGCACATGATCTGTGCAGGTGCCGGTCTGGTCGATGGCATCGTCTTCAGCGCCAGATGTGTAGTTGGAAATCTGCTGGTGATGACTCTTTGGGCGATGCTTCTGGGGACGTCGATTCTATTGGTACTGCTGTTCGCGTTGCCGCTGGCGCTGGTGCTGCTGCCGCTGCTCTCCTACGCAAACTACGCCTGTTATCAGGAGATGTCCCAGGACTGCGCGAGGTGAGTCGGTCATTGAATAAACCCCATTTGTCGGCTGAATACTAAAGAAATTCCCAGGAATGCAGATACAATTCCGAGGGATATAACCGGTTTTGCGGGGTGCCATCCCCGCTGGATTTCGATCTGTAAATGGCTTCTGCGGTTGTTTGATGCACTAAAGGGATGGATGGTCAATCAATGAAAACAAAGAGTGGTGTCGTGCTGATGCTGCTGGCGCTCGCTTCCGGCGCCAACGCGGTCGGCTTCAAGAATATCTCCGTCGCTTCGTACCTCAATGAACCGCTTGATGCCCGCATACCGCTGGTGTCGATCACTGCGGCGGATGCGGAACAACTCAAGGTGGAACTGGCCGGGGACGCGGCGTTTGAGAAAGCCGGTCTGATTCGTCCTCTGCAGTTGAGTGCACTGCGCTTTGAGATCAAGCGTACCGAATCCGGGAGCCCGTTCATTCATGTGACAACCCAGGATGGTGTGCGCGAGCCTTTTCTCAATTTCCTCATGGAGGTTACCTTTCAGGGGAACAGACTTCAGCGCGAGTTCACGGTACTGCTCGACCCTCGGACCACGCCATTTCAGCCCGCGCGCGTTGCGCCCGCGCCGGTGACTGCTGAACCTGCTCCGAGCCGGCAGACAGCTGCGCCGAAAGCTGGCGGGACCCCGCGGCAGATGCGAACCTACGGCCCGGTAAAGCGCTCCGAAACGCTTTGGGTTATCGCCAAGCGAGTCCGTCCTGACCGTTCGGTCTCGGTCGAGCAGATGATGATGGCGTTGTTGGATGCCAATCCCCACGCCTTTACGCACGGCAATGTCAATTTGCTCAAGCAGGGGAGCGTGCTCACGATTCCCGATATGCAGACGGTCGAGAAGCTTACAGCACGCGAGGCGCGCCAGAAGTTCGCGCAGCAGAATAGCGATTGGCAAGTGCTGAAAAGCGGTGGAGAGCCTGAATCTGCCAGAGTGGTGGCTGCGAACACTCCACAGCCCGCTGCGGCTGACGCTGCTGCAAGCGGCTCGGTCGAGGGAGATGGTGTGGCGACAGTCATGCCTCCTGCCAGCGATGAGCAGCCGCTGTCCGTTGACCAGGGGGCAACGCTGAGGGTGGTGGAAGCCAGCGCTGATGTCGAGCCGCAATCCTTGGTCGAGCCCGAAGCACCGCCGCAGTCAGCGACCGATGCCCAGTTGCGGGCTGAGATTTCGGACTCCAAGCGGGATCTGGAAACGGTGCGAGAGATCAACCGGGACCTGGTTGAACTGAAGGATGCGCTGGAGCTGAAAATAGAGACCTTGCGCCAGGCGCTGGAGGCGAGGAATCGCACTATCGACCGCTTGGAACAGCGTTTGAACGAGACTCTCACAGCGGCTGCCGGCGATGATGGCAAGGTGAACTCCGCGCGTGCACCGCTCGGAGGCGAGCGCAAGGTCCCTGCAGGGGTGCGCTCCGAAATTGAGATGGGTCGGACAGACAGCGGGAAACCGAAAGCTCAATCGCAACCGCCCAAGGTGGTTGGCAATGAGCGGGGACTACAGGACGAATTGCTGGACCTGGCCCGCATGTACTGGATGGAATTGGCGGCGGCAGGTGTTCTGTTGCTGCTGCTTCTGGTTGTGATACTGATCCGCAGGCGAGGCACGGATAGTGCAATGCCCGACAGCGAAGCATTTGGATCCTATATCGACGATGACGATCAGCCGGTTACCCAGGAGAGTCCCTTTGTTGTCAAGGAGGCGGCTAGAACGACGCAGCCTGCCGAGCGGGAGTCTGAGGAGAGCAAGGGGAATTTCGCGCACGGCGACCAGACCGATGTCGCATCCGCCCTGACCGAGGCGGATATCTATCTCGCCTATCGCCGCTACGGCCAGGCAGAGTCGCTCATTCAACAGGCGATCGATCAGAATCCAGAGAACATGATCCTGAAAGCGAAGCTGTTGGAGATCTACGCATTTCGGAAGGATAAGGCGCGTTTCGTCGCTGCGATGGAAGATGCCTACCAGCCGATGACCACGCGGGCACCGGAAATCTGGGCAAAGATAGTCGATATGGCCAGGGAAATTGCGCCGGACCATGAATTGATCGACGGACAGATGGCTGCCGACAGCGGCAAAGATGCGCTGGCGGATGATTTCTCTCTCGATCTGGATGTCGCTAAAGGTCTGAATGGCGACGGGGACGACGGAGGGGCTGCTGGCGGCGGAAGGCGGATGTAACTTACGCTGTCAGTTGCAACCGGGATATGGTATACCAGTGCCGGCTTTTTGTGGTCGCGTTTTCGGCTGGAGCGCGATACACAGCCAGACCAGGAGTCCTCCGCGCAGTCCTTTTTCCTGCCGGAAGCTTCGGTCCAAAGATCATCAATGATAGTGAGGTAACAATAGATGCTGGTTAAAGAGATCATGACTGGTTCTCCGCGAACCGTCACTCCAGAGACGGGATTGCTGGAGGTGGTGTCGCTGATGTGTCTGTATCGCTACAGCGGACTACCGGTTATGGAAGGCGGGAAGATGGTTGGATTCATCGCCGAAAAGGATGTTCTGCACAAGCTCTTCCCCACACTGGAGGATATGATGGCCGATGGCCTGGGATCGGTTGATTTCGAGGGCATGGTTGGGAAGTACAAGGATGTGGTTAACCTGAAGGTCAAGGACCTGATGACCAACAGCGTGATTTCTGTCTCTCCTGACGATCATATTCTCAAAGCCGCCTCGACCATGGTGCGTAACAGGTTCCGCCGCATACCCGTTGCGGATGCGGGACAGCTGGTCGGCATGGTCAGCCTTGGTGATGTGCACAAAGCGGTGTTTCAGGAAAACGTCGCTGCCGGTATGGCCGCACGTTAGCCTATCCTCTCCGGGACAGGGTACTCTCCAGGAATCAGTCCGGATCCACCAGGAGCCGGCGCAGCCCGATCATCTGAGGTGTTGGATGGTCGGGTTGTTTGCGTTTGAGTTCTGCTCCGACATGGCTGGTCCTTGGGGTGGTCGACTACCTATTTCGTTTTACAAAGTTGTATAATAAAAGATTGTCTGAAAAAGGCTGGTTGTTGCCCGCCGGACAATAGCGAAAGTGGCGGAATTGGTAGA
>JAGRGU010000137.1 GCA_020445335.1 Gammaproteobacteria bacterium | reverse complement strand
CGTTTACGTAAACGTAAGCTATTTTTCCGCCAATCACTCGAAGCGATCCAAGCCCGCCGCGCCGCACGCCGTCCAGGCTCGTTCCAGTCGCACTACTCATGCCAGGGAGAATCCTATGATCCATCTGCCGTCGCTCAATTTCGGTCTTGGAGATACCGTCGACATGCTGCGCGACGCGGTACGTGACTTCGCCGCCAGCGAGATCGCGCCGCTCGCCGCCGAAATCGATCTCCAGAACGATTTCCCGGCGCCGCTGTGGCGCAAACTGGGCGAGATGGGGCTGCTCGGGATCACCGTGCCGGAGAGTTACGGCGGCGCAGCGATGGGCTACCTGGCGCATATGGTTGCGATGGAGGAGATCAGCCGTGCCTCGGCTTCGGTGGGGCTCAGCTACGGCGCTCACTCCAATCTCTGTGTCAACCAGATCCGCCGCAACGGCAGCGAAGCGCAGAAAGCGCGCGTGCTGCCGAAACTGATCAGCGGCGAGCATGTCGGCGCGCTGGCGATGTCCGAACCCGGAGCCGGTTCGGATGTGGTCAGCATGCGCCTGAAGGCGGAGCGGCGCGGTGACACATATCTGCTCAACGGCACCAAGATGTGGATCACCAACGGCCCGGAGGCGGACGTCATCGTGGTCTACGCGAAGACCGACCCGACGGCGGGCCCCAAAGGGATCACCGCCTTCATCGTCGAGCGTGGCCAGTCGGAGGTTAAGACCGCGCAGAAGCTGGACAAACTCGGCATGCGCGGCTCCAACACCGCGGAACTGGTATTCGAGGATTGCGAAGTGCCGGCGGAAAACATCCTCGGCGAGCTTCACGGCGGTGTGCGCGTTCTGATGAGCGGTCTCGACTACGAGCGGGCGGTGCTGGCCGCCGGTCCGCTCGGCATCATGCAGGCCTGCATGGATATCGTCGTCCCCTACATCCACGAGCGCGAGCAGTTCGGCCGTCCGATCGGCGAGTTCGAGCTGATGCAGGGCAAGATCGCCGACATGTACACTACCATGAACGCCTGCCGCGCCTACGTCTACGCGGTGGGGCAGGCGTGCGACCGCGGCGAGACCACGCGCAAGGATGCCGCCGGCGCGATTCTGTACGCCGCGGAAAAGGGGACCTGGATGGCGCTCGAAGCGATCCAGACGCTCGGCGGCAACGGCTATACCAACGAGTTCGCGGCGGGGCGGTTGTTGCGCGACGCCAAGCTCTACGAGATCGGTGCCGGCACCTCGGAGATCCGCCGCATGCTGATCGGTCGCGAGTTGTTCGACGAGACGCGCTGAAAATGTGCGTCGCGTGACCGCTTTCGCCGCAGAAGTCGTGGATTCGACTGAGAGGGTAGGGTCGACGTCGGGGGCAGAAACGCCATCCCTCGTCGGGAGTTCGCCGCAAGTGAACCCCTCCGGGCCGGGCGTTGGCTCCCCTGCCGCGGATCTCTCCTGCGAGAGAGAATCAGTTTCGAATCTGCCGACCGGAGCTTTCGTACAGTTATCAATTTCGGGAGTTATATCGATATGAACGACCCTATCGTCATCGTCGGTGCCAAACGCACCCCCATGGGCGGCTTTCAGGGCACGCTCGCCAGCCAGAGTGCCCCGCAACTGGGCAGTGCGGCGATCCGCGCCGCGATCGAGGATGCGGGAGTCTCGCGCAACGATATCCAGGAGGTGCTGATGGGGTGTGTGCTGCCGGCGGGGCTGGGGCAGGCGCCGGCGCGACAGGCGAGTCTGGGGGCGGGGCTGCCGCTCGCCACGGGTTGTACGACGATCAACAAGGTTTGCGGCTCTAGCATGAAGGCGACCATGCTGGCGCACGATCTGCTGCTCGCCGGCAGCGGCGACATCATACTGGCCGGTGGCATGGAGAGCATGAGCAATGCTCCTTACCTGCTGCCGAAAGCGCGTGGTGGCATGCGCCTGGGCCATGCTCAGGCGCTCGATCACATGTTCTTCGACGGACTCGAGGACGCCTACGACAAAGGCCGGCTGATGGGCACCTTCGCCGAGGAGTGCGCCGACAGGTTCGGTTTCACCCGCGAACAGCAGGATCAGTTTGCGATCAGCTCGCTGCGGCGCGCGCAACAGGCGACCGAGGCCGGCGCCCTGGCGGCGGAAATCGTGCCGGTGACGATCAAGAGCCGTAAGGGTGAAACCAGGGTCGAGCGCGACGAACAGCCGTTCAACGCCGATATCGAGAAGATTCCGACGCTGCGCCCGGCGTTTCGCGAGGGGGGCACGGTAACCGCCGCCAACTCCAGTTCGATATCGGACGGTGCCGCTGCGCTGGTGCTGATGCGCCGTTCCGAGGCGGAGAGACGCGGACTCAAGCCGCGCGCGGAGATCCGTGGCCACACTACTCACGCGCAGGAGCCCGCCTGGTTCACCACCGCACCGGTGGCGGCGATCGGCCTGCTGCTGGAAAAACTGGCATGGGGTGTCGAAACGGTCGATCTGTTCGAAATCAACGAAGCTTTCGCGGTGGTGACCATGGCGGCGATGAGCTCGCTGCAGATCCCCCACGACAAGGTCAACGTCCATGGTGGTGCCTGCGCGCTGGGCCACCCGATCGGCGCCTCCGGTGCGCGTATCATCGTCACGCTGCTGTCGGCGCTCGAGCAGCGCGGCCTCAAGCGCGGCATCGCCTCGCTCTGCATCGGCGGCGGTGAAGCCACGGCGCTGGCGATCGAACTGGCATAGAGAGAAAAGAGAGGGGACGGAGGGAATAACAATAAGTCCCTCCGCCCACCTTTTACTGAACGGAGCACGACTGCGATGCTGAGCGAAGAACAGCGGATGATCCGCGACATGGCGCGAGACTTCGCGCGTCAGCGGCTGTTACCCAATGCCGCGCGGTGGGACCGCGACAGCCATTTTCCGGCCGCAGAGCTGGCCGAGATGGGGCAGCTGGGGCTCTACGGCATGACCGTGCCCGAGGCCTGGGGCGGCTCGGAGACCGGATACGTCGCCTTCGCGCTGGCGATCGAGGAGATCGCCGCCGGCGACGGTGCCTGCTCGACGATTCTCAGTGTCAACAACTCGGTGGTCTGCGGGCCGCTGCTCAACTACGGCAGCGATTATCTGAAGGAGAGGTATCTGCGCCCGCTGGCTTCAGGGGCGATGCTCGGCTGCTTCTGTCTGACCGAGCCGCAGGCGGGCTCGGATGCGGCCGCGCTAAAGACGCGTGCGCGGCGTGACGGTAACGACTACATCATCAGCGGCAGCAAGCAGTTCATCACCTCCGGCCGCGAGGCGCAGCTGGCGATCGTCTTCGCGGTGACCGATGCGGCTGCCGGCAAGCGCGGTATCAGCGCCTTTGCGGTGCCGACCGACAACCCCGGTTACCAGGTCACGGCGATCGAGGAGAAGATGGGGCAACATGCCTCGGACACCGCGCAGATCGTCTTCGACGACTGCCGCATCCCTGCGGATCATCTGATAGGCCGCGAAGGCGAGGGCTACAGGATCGCTCTTAGTAACCTCGAGAGCGGCCGCATCGGCATCGCCGCGCAGTGCGTCGGCATGGCGCGCGCGGCCTATCAGGCGGCGCTCGGCTACGCCAGGGAGCGCGAGAGCTTCGGCCGACCAATCGTCGAACACCAGGCGGTCGCCTTCCGCCTCGCCGACATGGCGACGCAACTGGAGGCGGCGCACCAGCTGGTACTGCACGCCGCCAGGCTGCGCGACGCCGGCGAACCCTGCCTGAAGGAGGCGAGCATGGCCAAGCTGTTCGCTTCGGAGGCGGCGGAGCGGATCTGCTCTGATGCCATCCAGGTGCACGGCGGCTACGGTTACCTGCGAGATTTTCCGGTCGAGCGTATCTTTCGCGATGTTCGCATCGCGCAGATCTACGAAGGGACCAGCGACATCCAGCGTATCGTCATCGCGCGCAGTATCGCGCAGGAGTGAACATGGCCGAGCCGATAACCTTCTACTTTGATTTCTACTCGCCTTACGGTTATCTCGCCAGCCGGCGCATCGACGAACTGGCGGCGAAGCATGGGCGCGAGGTCGACTGGCGACCCTTTCTGCTGGGGCCGGCCTTCGCCGCGACCGGCCACCGGCCGTTGCTCGACACACCGCTGATGGGTGACTACGCTGCGCGCGATTTCGCCCGCAGCGCGCGTCTGCAGGGGGTCCGGTTCAAGCTGCCCGCGGAGTTTCCGAAGGCGGCGCTGGCGCCGGCAAGAGCCTTCTACTGGCTGCTGGATCAGAATCGGCAGACGGCGCAGGCGCTGGCACACGCGGTCTACCGGGCGACGTTCGGTGAAGGGCGCGACGGTACCCGCGCCGAACTGGTGGCCGATCTGGCCGAGCCGCTCGGCGTGCCGCACGCAGAGTTGCTGGCGGCGATCCAGAGGCCGGAGATAAAACAGCGCCTGAAGGACGAGACCCGGGCGGCGCTCGAGCGCGGGGTCTTCGGCTCGCCCTTCATCTTCGTCGACGACGAACCCTTCTGGGGCAACGATCGCCTCGATCAGGTCGATCGCTGGCTGCAGAGCGGAGGTTGGTGATGGCCGTCATCAAGAGCAACGTCAATCCCCGCAGCACCGCTTTTGTCGAGAATCGCACCCAGACAGAGGCGTTGGTGGCCGATCTGCGCGCGCAGGTGGCATCCGTCTCGCTCGGCGGCGGTGAGCGCGCGCGCCAGCGCCATGTCGAACGCGGCAAGCTGCTTCCGCGCGACCGTATCCGCACGCTGCTCGATACCGGCTCGCCATTCCTCGAGCTGTCGCAGCTGGCCGCCCACGGCATGTACGGCGGCGAGGTGCCGGCCGCCGGTATCATCACCGGCATCGGCCGGGTCAGCGGGCGGGAGTGCCTGATCCTCGCCAA
>JAGRGU010000136.1:6258-18881 GCA_020445335.1 Gammaproteobacteria bacterium | reverse complement strand
GTTTCGGCGGCATGGACTTCGACTATCCGCAGACCGCGGTCGAGACCGAGATCGTTGCCCACGAAAGCGGCATCGAGCGCGATATCGCCGAGAAACTGGTACAGATCGCGCAGCGCTCGCGCAATCTCAAGGGTCACGGCCTCGACGAGGGAATGTCGACGCGACTGCTGGTCTACGCAGCGCAGCTGATCAGCAAGGGCATCGACCCCGGGTCCGCCTGTCAGATGGCGCTGGTGACGCCGTTGACGGATGATCCCGACATGCGCGATACCCTGGCTGCGGCGGTCAATACCTACTTCTAGCGTACAGCCGGCTGCTGCGAAAGCAGGATCGTTGACCGTGGCAGGAGTGCTGCCCGCCGGAGTATCCAATGAGTGTCGATTTTTCCGAATACCTAACCTGTTTCAGCGAGGATGATCACGAGCACCATCAGGCGCTGGAGTCATCCTACCACGAGGCTCAGCGGGTCATGTCGCCGCGCGGGCTGCAGAACTACCTCGAAGGTGTACGTGCATTCTGTACGCTGGGGCGGGGGCAGGACCTGGTACTGACCTATATCCAGGAGATCCCGGGCGTCGCCAAGGAGGTGGGCGAAGACGTTATCCCCGATATCGTCGAGTCGATGATGAAACTCTCGTCGCACACTTCGGGGAGTGTCATTACGCTGATTCTGGCAAACCTGCCGCTGGCCGCGTCACGGCTCGGCGACGTCGAGGTTCTGCGTGGTTTCCTGACGCTGCTGCATCAGATGACCGGCAAGACACCACGCGGCCTGCGGCCGATGATGGAGAATCTCGACGAATTGCTCTCCAAGCTGACCCTGGGTGGTCTGCGTCGCTGGGTGATGTGGGGCGCGCAGGCCCACCAGCGCGATCTCGACGGCCAGATGGCCTACTTTGCGCTGAAGACCGACTCCTCGCGCTCAATCCTGAAATCCGAGCGCCGCGGCACGCTGTTCGTCGACAATCAACGCCGCCTCAACTTCTACCTGCGCGCGCTCTGGGCGCGTGCCTTCTTCATGCGTCCGACCGCCGGCGACTTCGAGTCACGCCAGGGCATAAGGCCCTATATCGAGGATTTCCAGATTCACGTACCGGACGCCTTCGACGCCTTTCGCGGCATCGACGGCATGGAGGTCTATCGCGCCACGGCGGCGCACTGCGCCGCGCACATGGTCTATACCCGGCAACCGATCTCCGGTGAGGAGCTGTCGCAGGCGCAGATGCGCATGATCGAACTGTTCGAGGATGCGCGCATCGAATATCTCGCCTATAACGAGTTCCCCGGGCTGCGCAAGCTTTGGCTCAAGTTTTTTACCGCTTACCGCGACCCTGCCAACAAGGACGAGCCGTATGGCGAGCCCCACGAGACCATGGAGCTGATGTTGCGCACCACCCGCGCGATCATGGATCCTGGCTATCGCGACGATCTCGATGTGATCAACCAGGTGGCGGACGACTTTGTCGCCAAGCTGCGGGATGACCCCCACGATCCGCGTCTGGCATGGATGGCCGGGATCGATTTCTACAACCGCATGGTCGAGATCGCCAAGATCCCCAGCGTGCGCATACTCTCCGAGTGGCCCATACCCTACCGCGACGACAACCGCTATTTCTGGGAGTTTTCCGAGAATATGTTCGTTTCGCAGGGCATCGACTACATGCCGATGAATCAGGGACCGGTGCGTCGCAATGTCAGTGTCATGGAGTTCGTCAACGAGATCGACTCGGAGATGACCCACGACAATCCCGACGAGGTTCTGGTGCTCTCGTCTGAACTGTTCCCCTACGAGGACGACCTGGAGACCACCAGGAGCTGGAACGAAAGCGAAGGTGTGGAGCCGGTCTCGGAGCCCTATCACTACAGCGAGTGGGACTATCACGTGCAGCTGGCGCGCCCCGAATGGGCGACGGTGATAGAGCGTCGCCAGCCGAAGGGTGACCCGGAACTGATGGATGAGATTCTGGTGAAGCACAAGCCGATCGCCTCGCGCATCCGTCACCTGATCGATGCGCTGCAGCCGCAGGGAATTGTGCGCCGCCGTGGTTACGAGGAGGGCGAGGAGCTTGATCTGAACGCCGCGATCCGCGCGATGATCGATATCCGCCGCGGCGTGATGCCGGATCCCCGCATCAACATCCGCATCACCCGCCATATCCGCGACCTGTCGATCGTGCTGCTGCTCGATCTCTCCGAATCGACCAATGAGAAAATAGGCGATATCGCCGAAGGGGAGGCGGGGTACGAGGATCAGCCGAGCGTTCTCGACCTGACGCGCGAGTCTGCCGGTCTGCTCTCCTGGGCCATCGATTCGATCGGTGACAACTTCGCGGTGCACGGCTTCGCTTCGGACGGCCGGCACGACGTTCAGTACTATCGCTTCAAGGATTTCAGCCAATCGTACGACGATGAGGCCAAGTCGCGCATGGCGGGCATGAAGGGCAATCTCTCCACCCGCATGGGCGCGGCGCTGCGCCACGCGGGTAACCATCTGGTGCAGCAGAATGCGCAGAAGCGGCTGGTGCTGCTGGTCACCGATGGCGAGCCCGCAGATATCGACGAGCGCGACCCGCAGTATCTGCGCCACGACGCCAAGAAGGCGGTCGAGGATCTGGCGATGCAGGGAGTCTACACCTACTGCCTGACACTGGATCCCGACGCGGATCGCTATGTCGCGCGTATCTTCGGCGAGAACAACTACTCGATCGTCGACCATGTCGAGCGCTTGCCGGAAAGACTGCCGGCGGTGTTCGCGGCTTTGACAGGCTAGCGAGAGAGAGTCGGGGATTCTGAATCCGTCCGATGTCAGCCCCGCGCGAGCGCGTTCTGCTCCATCTGCACCATGTTGATGAAGCGCTGCAGGGTGAACTCCTCACGCTGCTTGAGACCGACGAATTTCGCGCCGACGCGGTGGGTCGAATGGCCCTCTTTCGACACGAAGGGGGTCGTGTAGCGAATCTCCAAGTCGACTTTCAGACTTGGATTGGCGGGCAGGGCGAGCGTACTCTCCCCGATCAGGTCACCGGCTTCCACCTCGAGTTGCGCCGCATCGTCCTGCAGCGCCAGCCCCTTGACCCCGATATCGATCACCTTGAGTTTCCGCTCCACCCCCTCCGCCAGCGTCAGAGAGCAGAGAACCGGGTGCGAGATCAGCGGCTTGATGCGGAAGTATCCGCGGCGTTGATGGTACATGATCGACTGCGGGATTGCCGCGGCGAAAGCGGGTCCGTTGTTATACTTGACGCGCCTCAGGCCATCGCAGCTGAAACGGGTCTCGACCATGTCGTGGCGCGTGGTGAAGACCACCCGGTCGGCCTCCAGCAGTTTCTTGTTCAGGGACTCGTTGGGCCCGTAATCGAGAACCACAAGGTTCTTGGCGGGCAGCACATCCAGCACCGCGGTGATGACGCTCTGGCTGGAGGATGGGATTCTGGCGGTGATCAGATCCGGCTTGCTCGCCAGCGCTTTCAACAGCTGCACGATCTCCCTGTTTTTCTGCAGCAGGTACTTCTGCAGATCCTCGATGCCCGCTTTGGCGTTACCTGCGCCGCCTTCTGGAATTGAACCGTTTGCCATGAGTCGAGATCTAGCTGGTTTCCTTTTGCACCCGTCGAATGCGATGTAACGGTAGGGTTGAGCGTATTAAGTGTCGAATTAGGCACTGTGTCCGGATGAATTTCAACCCTCGATGCTCTGAGAGATCCGCGAGTGAACGATTCTGCCGCCAGCGCTGGCGCTGACTCGGCGGCGTTATGTCGCATCCTCTGCACGCAGCGGTGAAAGATCGTACCGCTGGTGGGCTCTCCCTCAGCCTCCGCGCTGGAAGGGCAGGACGCTCTTGCGCCTGGGTTCACAGCCACTTTCGCGCATCTTCTCCTCGAGTCGCTCGAGCGCCTTCGGAAACTCTGACATCAGGCGCCGATGTATCTCCTCGGCCTGGTCGTTGTAGGCGACGCGTTCGATCGCGACGGGCTCGCTGAGCGAGTCGCGTCTGGCGCTTTGCGGAAAAACCCAGGCCAGTACGATCAGCCTTCCCCCTTCGCCGTCGCGAGTCGCATAGCCGCCGTGGTTGTCGACGAAGATAGCCTCCTCGCGATCGATTACCGCCTGATACTGCATCGAGCGGATGGGCACAAAGAGATGCTCCGATTCACAGCGGGAGAGCAGCAGGCGGCAGCGGTTGAAAAGTTCGGCCGACAACCTGAGACTGCTCCGCGCGACCTCCTCCGGCCGAAAAAAGGTTTCGGTGGTGAAGCGACCTCTCATTGCCAGAACGAATCAGTCGTCATCGCCCAACTCCGGGTTCCAACCCTTCGCCCGTGCCTCCCTGACCGCGGCGGCGTAGATGCGTTCATGCCTGCTACGCAGTTCCTCAGGCAGCCGCGAGGCGAGGTGGCCGTACTTGTCCCATTCGGCGTACACCTTGTCATAGAGACTCTCGATTCCCTGCACGGTCCAGCCGGCGCAGGTCTCGGATTCGGGGATCAGGCCGAAGACCCAGGCGTCGCGGATGACGTTGCCTGTGGGATTCATCGCGCCCTTGGGATCCTTGTCGATGCCCATGTACTGTTTCGATTTGACCATGCTGCGCAGCGCCCTGTCGGTTCTTGGTAGGGGTGCATTCTAGCACTACAGCCGTGCCGGTTGCTGCCGGGCGCGGAGAGGGGAACCGGCGCTGCGCGTGTTTTACCTCGGTTTGAATCCGGAGAGCGCAATCAGCGCGAACATCAGCGGCGCGGTGAGCATCGCGATCGCGTAAATGATCAGGGTTTCGTACTCCCCGGCGACGAAATAGAAGAGCACGAAAGCGGCGAATGCGCCCAGCGCTCCGACCCAGGCGGCTGCCAGCAGGTAGCCGCGACGTTGCGCATCCACCATAGCGGCGTGCACGAACAACAGCGCGCTGGCCGGCACCACAACGATGAATATCAGTCCGGACTGCCACAGTGAGAGCAGTTCCAGCCGGAGCGGGTTGCAGGGGTTGCAAGGATCGCTGACACTGCGGTCGAATATCGCGTCGAAGAGCTTTCCAGCCTCCCAGGCGAGCGTCTTCAGCTGGCCGCCTGGCGTCACCTGATATTGCAGTGCATTCCACACCAGAAGTGCACCGGTGACGAACAGCGCCAGTGCCAGAGAGGCCGAGATCAGCAGATTGATCCGGGAAAGGCGCCGCTCGCTGGCCGAGGGGATGTCGAGTGAGATGATCTTGGCCAGTCGGTCGACATCGCTGCGCCAACTGCTGTCGCCCACCGAGACCGCGTGCAGGCGGGCCAGCGGTGCAAGCGTCTCCGGCAACTCCTTCGAGGTCGGCATGCGTGCATCCTCCAGCAATACCGGATAGATCGGCATGCCGTGCTCCAACGCCTGTTTCACCTCCTGCCCGACCCAGTCGCCGCTGTCGGCCAGACGGCTCCCCCCGGTGTCCTTGTCGCCTGCCCAGCGTTTGCCGATCAGCACGATAACGGCGTCCGCCTGCGCCAGCCTGCTTTCGATCACATTGCCGAAATCGGCGCCACCGGTGATCCCCTCGATGTCGCGAAATATCCGCTTCTCGCCGAAATAGCCGCTCAAAGCATCGGCCAGACGGGCGGCTGCCCACTGGCTGTCATCCCTGCGGTAGCTGATGAAGATTTTGCCTGGCTTCAGGCTGTTGGTGATGCGCATGCCGCTCTCATCCTGTGTTCGTTCATTAGACCAATCAGCCGGGACACAGGGGTTGTCTCCCTCCCGGTGGATTAGCGTCGCCGTCGTGCTCAGCCCGATTTGCTGCGGATCAGCGCGGCCAGGGTGGCGTTGACCGGCGCCTCGATGCCGTGCCTCGAGGCCAGCCGTTCGATCGCGCCGTTGAGAAAATCGATCTCGGTTTGGCGCCGATTGCGGATATCCTGCAGCATCGACGAGTGGTGTCCGGCGGTGGCCGGCAGCTGCACTTCGCGCAAGTAGTCGAGATAGCCGGCGGCGTCGCTCCAGGGGAGTTCGACCGTTTCGGCTCGGCAGACCCGGAAGGCTTCCTCGATCAGATGTTCGATGATCGACCAGCTGGGAGCGGCCGCCAGCGCGCCGTAGGGGAGGTCGAGGATCGCGCCGAGGGGATTGAGCGCGCAGTTGTAGAGCGTTTTCGCCCACAGCTGGGTCTGGATGCTGTCGCTGCCTTCGACATCGAGCCCGGCCTCGCGGAACAGCCCGATCAGTCGTTCCACCGCTGCATCGCTGCCACGCGGAAAACGCCCCAGGCGTATCGGCCCCGCCTCGACTGTCACCTCGACGGCGGCATCGCCGCGCCATTCGAATCCGGTGATGATGGTGCCACCGATAACGCCGGCGGCGTACTCCGCGAGGATCTCTTCGTTGCCGATACCGTTCTGCAGACTGACGCAGTCACACCGCGCCAGCGTTTCGCGGTACTGTTCGCAGAGCGCTCGGGTCTGCAGCGATTTGGCGGTGACGATGCTGTAATCGAAGGTGCTGTTGTCGGGCAGTCGCGCGTCCGCGGGGAAGTGGTAGCTGCCTTCGCCCCAGATGCCGTGCATGCGAAAACCGGAACGGGCGATGCGCTGCGCGTGTCTGGGACGGCAGAGAGCGTGGACTTCGCAGTGGGCGGAGAGTCTGGCGGCGAGACAGAGCCCGACCGCGCCCGCAGCGAGAATCAATACCCTCATCTGGCCTCCGCCTGAACTGAAACCGTCTGGTTGCGCGATCTTACCTCATGGGAGGAGGCGTGGCGAAAATGCGCCTGTGCGCGGGCGCTGGTTCAGTCGCCCGGTCCCGGCGCATCCGCCTAATTGAGCGGCGTCGCCAGCTGTGCCTGTTGCTGCTGCGGTGAGAGTTGGTTCTGTGCGCTCAAGGGGGGCGATTCCCATTGCGACATGATCAGAAAGGAGGCGGTGAACAGAACAATTGCAATCGTAATCCGTAACATCTGGCGCTCTCCTTTTGGGGTTGTTCTGTCTGGTTTCCGGCTCGTCGCGGAGCCGTAAGGATAACGCCGTGCCGGAGTTTTGGTCAGGTGTATCGACGGTTCAATCTGTGAATTGGGTATTGTTTCCGACAAGCGAAAGCGGGTGCTTTTTCAGCAGTAGCGGAGATAGCGGATCCTCTGCACCGGCATGCAGGGGGATCGTCATATGACAGGCGTATAACGCTCTCCGATGCTGATAAGATAGCGGCAGTACCATCAGTCAACGGAAACCTGGCATGCCTGCCATCAATCGCCACATCTTTCTCTGTGCCACGCCTAGCAAGCCGAAGTGTCATCAGGGCAGCTTGGGAGCGGAGTGCTGGAGCTATCTCAAGCGGCGCCTCTCCGAACTCGGCTACGACCTGCCCCGGAGAGGGATCCACCGGACCAAGGCCGACTGCCTGCGCGTCTGCCACAGCGGCCCGATAGCGGTTGTCTATCCCGAAGGGGTCTACTATCAGGCACTGACACCGGAAAAGCTGGAGCGGATCATCCAGCAGCACCTGATCGGCGGCGAAGTGGTCGATGAGTACCGCCTGGATGCGCCGTTCGGTCCACAGCCGTAGTCGCTGGCCGCGGGCACTCACCGCCAGTCGCGGCGCTCAGGGTTTGCGCTCTGCCAGTATGAATCCAGCCAGCTTTCGGTCGGTCTGTCGGATATGGCGGTCGATCCACTCCAGCAGGAAGCGGATCAGCTCTGTGGTGTCGACCTGTCGGTGCGCGGCGGCCTCTTCCTGCAGTTTGGCAACCTGTTGCGAGAAGCTGCGATGTTGCCTTATATGGAGCTCTGCGTCCTCGGGCTGTGCCTGCGCATAGCCGTATTGCCGCATGAGCCTCTCCTCGGTTTCGAAGTGGTAGATCGAGTAGCTGAGCAATTCGCGGATCACGGCGCCCAGCCGGGCCGGCGATGAGTCGCTGTGCAGGGTCCGCCTGGCCTCGCCGACGAGATCGATCAGATTGCCGTGCTGCCGGTCTATCTCTTCGATGCCGGTGACGTAGTCCTCTGGCAGCCCCGCTTTCTCGCTAGTACTCACTGATGCTCAACTCCTCAGGTGTTGCCGTCCAGGCGGGGTCGGGACGGTAGCTCGTGATCCATTGTGAGATGGCGGTCGCCTCCATCGGTCTGGCAAACAGATAGCCCTGCATCTCGTCGCAGCCCGCAGCCCGCAACCAGCGCAGCTGCTCCGTCTGCTCGACCCCTTCCGCGATGATGCGGCGGCCGAAGGCACGGCCGAGCCCGATGGTCGCCTCCACCAGCGTGCGGTCGGCGTCGCTGGTGAGCAGATTGCTGATGAAGGAGCGGTCGATTTTGAGCGCCTGGGCGGGTATGCGTCGGAGGTGATCCAACGTCGAGTAGCCGGTGCCGAAGTCGTCGAGCGAGAAGGTGACGCCCATCTCCGCGCAGCGGGCCACCAGCCCGGGCAGATCACGAATTCCCTCCAGTGCCGCATTTTCGATGATTTCGATCTCCAGCGGCGTACGTCTATTGCCGCCGATCTCTTTCTGGCACCGCGCCAGACTGTCGACAAAGCCGCGCTGCTGCAGCTGCCGCGCGAAGAGGTTGACGCTGACCGGCAGGTTGAGGCCATGGCTGCCCCAGGCGTGGGCTTGCCTCATCGCTTCGCAAATGACGAATTCGCCAACGGGCAACGCAAGCTCCTTATCCTGAATCAACGGCAGGAAGTGCGACGGCGGCAGGATGCCGAGAATCGGATGACGCCAGCGCAACAGCGCTTCGACCCCGACCACCCGCAGCGTGCGGCAACTGATCTTGGGTTGGTAGAAGAGTGTGAACTCGCCTCTGCGCAGTGCCTGCTCGATCTCGAGCAGCGTATCGCGCTGCGCCTGGATGCGGCTCTCCTGGCGGGAATCGAACCACTGCAGCCGGTTTCTACCCGCCTTCTTGGCACCGTACATCGCCCGGTCCGCATGACGCAGCAGGGTGTCGGGGTCGCTGTCGTCGGCCGGGAAGAGGGTGACGCCGATGCTGGCGCTGATGCCCTGCTTGGACTCGCCGTTGAGCGTGTAGGGATTGGCCAGGGTACGCAGCACCCGTTGTAGAACGGCTTCACACTCGGCCATGTCGACGATATCGGTCAACAGCAGCACGAACTCGTCACCCCCCAGTCTGGCAACAGTGTCGCCCGCGCGCACGCAGTGGCTGAGCCTTCCGGCGGCTTCTATCAGCAGTCGGTCGCCGCATTTGTGCCCGAAACGGTCGTTGATCTCTTTGAAGCCGTCCAGATCCAGGTAGGCGACCGCGAGAATCTTCTCCTGGCGACGGGTATGCTCGACCAGTTGGCGCATGCGGTCATGCAGCAGACGGCGATTCGGCAAGTTGGTCAACGGGTCGAAGTTGGCCAGCTTGTTGAGCAGTTCCTCATGGCTTTTCAGGTCGGTGATGTCGGAGATCGAAGCGACCACTCCGCGCAAGTCGTCGGCATCGTCGCTGGTGACCGGGACGGCGTTGACGTTGAGCCATATCTGGTCCTCCTCCGGCCTTTCGAGGGCGACGATGACGCCGGTGCGCAGCAGACCATCTTGCAGCGTCCGGGCGACAGGAAAGTGATCGGCGGGAAGCTCCTCGCCATCGTCTCCCAGCAGGCGCGTGTTCTGGTCGAAGATGATGCCATCGTCGCACGGCTGCATCCCCAGCAGATGGCGGAATGCGGGGTTGGCGTACTGCAGCTGCCGCTCGGCGTTCCACAGCGCAACGCCATCGGTGACATTGTTGAGCACGATCTGGAGCTGTCGTTCGCTGGCGCTGAGCAGCAACTCCGCACGCTCTCTCAATTCTATCTCTCGCTGCAGGTGGCGGGTGCGCTCCACGACGCGTATCTCCAGCTCCTGGTTTGCGCGTTGCAGTTGCGCGTGCGAGTGCTCGATCTCGCGGCGCATGCGGTCGATGCCCAACCCCAGCTGTGCGATCTCTCCGCTGCCGGTGAAACCGGACTCCGGGGCCGCCTCGCCCCTGGCCGTTTGCGCGACGATCTCTTCCAGCCGATGCAGCGGCCTGCTGACGGTTCGATTCAGCAGATAGAGGATCGCGAGGGCGCTCAGCACCAGTGACATGATCCAGCCCGGCCAGCGCCCTGGTGATAGCGCCTGGCGCAGTGCGTTCGATTTGGCCCGGACCAGATCGTAGCGCAGGAAAATCACCCCGAACTGCCGCGGACCCTTTTTGTCGAGCGCACTGGAGAGTGGCAGCGGTGCGTATGCGGTGATCGCCTCTCCGCCCGGCAGCGTCGAGATCATCAGACGCCGATTGCGTATCGCGTTCGAATAGACTTCCGGCCTGAAGTCAGCGATCACCTCTTCGGCCTTCCGCATTTTGTCGGCATAGCGGGTTGAGTAGAGGATGACGCCGTGCTGATCCAGCAGCGTCAGCAGCTTTACGTTGGGATCGGTGGCCTGGATGCTGATGATCTGTTGTGCATTGCTTCTGTTGCCGAGCGCGATATCGGTGGCCAGCGTCTGCTGGACCTTGTCGATCAGCTGGCGTGCCGCCTCCAACTGCCGTTGCTCGGTGCGTGCCGGAAGCCCGATCAGGATCTCGGTGGCGATGTCCAGGAAAAGATGCACAGCGATGAGAATAGTGACCACCAGCACCAGTGTGGTGCGCAGTGTGGGTGGTCGCTGTGCGCCCAGTCTCACTGTCGCGGCAGCCACTGGGCGTCGAGCAGTGACTGGGTGGGCAGTGCTGTCGACAGCCGTTTCTGCCGGCTCAGCAGGCGTGTGAGGTAGTGCAGTGTCTGCATCAGAGCCTGTTGCTGCGCGCCGGCGAGCAGGGAGCGATTCTCGCCGACGCCTGGCCGGTGCAATCCGCGAAACGCCACCATCGCCTCGTCCGCATTGAGACCAAGACGCGTGCTCATCCGTTGCGCGGCCAACTCCGGTTGCTTGCGTTGGTATTCAAGTGCCTCGAAATACCCGGCCAGCAGCTGCCGCAGCGCTGTTCCATCTTTTGGCAGCACCTCCCTGCGCACCACCAGGACGTCGACTATACGGCTCGGAATCTGGCTGCTGTCGAAAAGCGAGCGTGCACCCAACGCCAGCAGTCGGGAGCGAACCGGGTCGAAGGTGACCAGCGCATCGGCGCTGCCGTCACGGTAAAGTTCCATATGCCGGTCGACGGTCGCCGGCAGCAGCGAGATGTCGGCGAGAGTCAATCCGGCTGCGTCCAGTGCCGCCTCCAACATCACCGCGCCGACAGCTGTGCTTTCGACGGCTATGCGTTTCCCACGCAATTCCTGCAGCGTTGCGATGTCGGGTTTGGCAAGCAACGCGTCACCGCCGTGTGAAAAGTCGAACACCAGAACGATTCTCAGATCGTACTCATCCTCTACCAGGGTCAGGGCTTCGTCGAGTGTCAGCGCAGCCGCTTCGAGCACGCCGTTGCGCAGCGCCTGGATAACTTCACTGGCGTTGGGCAGCTCCACCAACCTGATCGGCGTGTCGTCATAGTAGCCCAACTGACGGGCCAGGTAGAGGGGCTCATAACCGACCCAGACGTTGGTGCCGACGCGGAAGGGGTGTTGGGGTTCGAGCGTGCAGCCCTGCAACAGGGCGAGCAGCAGTAGCAGCGCTCCACGGATGACGCGGGCGCGAACCTTGGCGCGGGTCGTCGCTCTGCCGCTACATTGCACCTGTACCCCTCCTTATTGCACGTTCGACGATTGCCGCTTGCCGGCAGCCTCGAGCGTCTCTCGATAAATGAATCGGTATCTATATCGTTATTATCGGAACAACTTTGAGGAACTGTATTCCGAGCGATCAACTTTTTTCTGATTTATCGCAAGGTTTCGCCCGCAGCCAGAGCGGATTCGTGCTCTCCGCAAGCAACTGAATCATAGAGAGCTGTAACCGTTTCGCCTTCTCTTACTTTGAACTGCACGGGATAGCATCCCTGCCACTCCGCACCTCCGTTGCAAAGAAGTTGTTTGCTGCAGTGGAAACCTTACCTTTTGAAATACGCCCCTTCGACCGCTCTGATCCCTTGATCGGAGGCCGGACAGCGAATACCGGGGGTACTGAATGCCGCCGCTTGCTGGTGAAAAACTCAAGCGAAAGGCGGGTTCGACTGACTTCGAGCATCCCATCGACAGGAAAGAAGGGGGCCGGCACGGCGAGGTTAAAGGCACAAGCTCAACGGTCGTTAACAAAGTACATCAATGCGCTCAAAGAAAGGCGCTGCCAGCCGGTAGAGAGACATCTTTTTGGGGGTCCCACTGCTGAATACGCCGTTCGTGGCACTGTCCGGTCGGGAACGACGGCTCGACTACCTGGTTGCAGTAGTCCTGCATTCAACGTGACGGATAAAAATAATGTAATAACGGGGAGCGAAAATAATGAACCTTGTGAAACGCCTTGGTGTAGGTTCCGTCATTCTTGTGGTCAGCACGACGTTGGTCCTCATAAGCGTTATCGCCTCCGATATTGTCAACTATGCGACGGAAAAATCGCTGATCGAACAGGCCGAACAACGCGAGTTACGCGGCCACTATCAAGCCATTTTGAACAATCTGAGAAATGAAGGTCGCATGGCCGAAGCCATGTCTGCGCTGGTCGCGAACATTCCCGATATCCAGGCCTACTTCGCCAATGGTCAGCGTGACAAACTGGCGCAAATGCTGGTTCCAGCCTTCAAGGTACTGAAAGCTCAGTA
>JAGRGU010000136.1:2365-6217 GCA_020445335.1 Gammaproteobacteria bacterium | reverse complement strand
GGTCCACAAGCCAAACAAGTTCGGCGACGACCTCTCAGGTTTTCGAAAAACCGTGGTTGAGACCAACAACAAACGCCAGCCTGCCGTCGGTTTGGAAAAGGGCGTGGCAGGAATCGGCATCCGCGGCATAGTCCCGGTCTATCAGCAAGATCGACACATCGGCTCGGTGGAGTTTGGATTCTCTTTCGGCCAGCCATTTTTCGATCTCGTGAAACAGCAACGAGGCGTGGATGTAGCGCTGTTCACCAGGGAAGAGCAGGGGTTGAAGAAGTTCGCGAATACCCTTGATGAAAACGCCGCAATCAACGTCGATGCTGCGATGGAGGTATTTGACGGCGGCAGTAAGATCGTTTACACGGAAATCAACAGTGAACCCCACACGGTCTACTACGGGCCGGTAAGGGATTTTTCTGGCAATACTATTGGTGTCATGCAGATTGCCATGTCACGCAAAGGCTATCTCGATACCCTGGATTCTGTCACATGGGCCAATGCGGCAATCGCTGTTGCATCGGTGGTTCTTGCGATCCTACTTGCTGGGCTGATTTCACGTCGTGTCGGTGCGCAGCTGACCAGCCTGGTCGGGGCGTTGAAACGCCTTGAAGAGGGCAATCTGACTGAAGAGATCCGTGGTGACGGTTTGAAGGAGATCTACTCCGTCGGCGAATCCGCGGAATCATTGCGTCAACAGCTTCGCTCCTATGTCGAAAACATCCAGGATTCCAGCAGGTCGCTGTCCCAGGTGGTTGCTGATTTGGATGGCGCTGTCGCGCGCACCCAGCAGCAGGCCGAAGCACAAAAGAGCGAAACCACTCAGGTGGCAACCGCTATTGAAGAGATGTCCGGCAGCGCCAGCGAGGTCGCTCGCAGTGCATCCGTGGCCTCCGAGCATACTCGCGAAGCGACAGCTGATGCTGCCAGAGGCAGCGGTGTCCTCAACCAGACTGTCCGTGCCATGCATCTGCTTTCCGATGAAGTGGGGCGTTTGCACCGGAGTATGACCGACGTCGAGAACGATACAGACGATATCGCAACGATCCTCGATGCAATCCGTGAAATAGCCGATCAGACTAATCTGTTGGCGTTGAATGCGGCAATCGAAGCTGCCCGTGCCGGCGAACAGGGACGGGGTTTTGCCGTTGTCGCTGACGAAGTGCGTGCACTCGCCGCACGTACCCAGGGTTCCACGGAAGAGATCCACACCAAGATTGAGAAACTGGTGCATGCCACCGGCACCGCTGCCCGTGTCATGCAAGAGAGTATTGAAAAAACGAAATCCGCTGCTGAATCCGTAGAGGGTGCGGGCGGTATACTTCAGGTTATCAATTCCGGTCTTGCGAGCATCAACGATCTCAATACTCAGATCGCTGTGGCATCCGAGGAACAGAATTCCGTCAGTGCGGAGGTGGCTGGTAATATCGCTTCGATCGCAAACCTGGCGGAGATCTATGCCGCTGAAATTGGCTCACTGATACCGATAAAGGACCGGCTTTCCCTGAACTCATCCTCACTCGGTGAGATTGTGCATCACTTCAAACTCTAGCTTCTGAAGAGCCGAACGGAGGAGCGTTCATCTCCTTTCGGCCCGCTGCGACGGTGACCCGATAGGATGCGCCAACCAGGCTGAATGTCGCAGATCTTTTCGATGCCTGAGGCGGCTAGCCGTTTCCAGTCTCTGTTGGCAGAGTGAAGATAGAACCGGCTCGGCAATTGCGAAAACCCTGTAGTTCAAACACAGCTATCCCATACCCCGCTGTTTGTCAGCGTGCCGGGGCAGCACGCAGCGTCTGTATGCAGGTATGAGTCGAATCGAGCGGCGCACGGGCGGGGAACTTGCGCTGCCCACAGGCCCGGAAACCGCCCCTTTTTATGCCCTCGGTCAATTGATCACAGCGCTTTCGGCGCTACTGTCAGCAGGACCCAAGGTTCCCAGCGACCTTCTCTCTTCTCACAGTTCCGAGGAAACCATGACTGCGACAGCGGAGATCGCCGTACCGACCATCGACTTCAAGGCGCGTGCCGGCGAATTGTTGCCGGCCGGTGCGAGCTACGACGCCTGCCTCAACTGCGGACTCTGTTCGTCTGGCTGCCCGGCTTCGGGCCTGGAGGGAATGGATCCGCGCCGTTTCATCCGCATGGCGGTACTGGGGATGAACGAAGAGCTCTCCACCACCCCCTGGATCTGGACCTGCACCCAGTGCAAGCGCTGCATGTACGTCTGCCCGATGAGCATCGACGTCTCGGTGCTGGTCGGATTGGCGCGCGGTGCCTGGCCGGAGGCGAAAAAGCCCAGCGGCATCGTGCGCTCCTGCCAGGCGCAACTCAAATTCTCCGGTACCAGCGCGATGGGGCTGCGCTCCGAGGATTTCATCGAGATCGTCGGGGAGATAGAGGAGGAGGTGCGCGAGCAGGATCTGCGCTTCGACGACCTGCGGGCGCCGATCGACAAGCAGGGCGCCTACTTCTTTGTCAACCAGAACTCGCGCGAGCCGGCCGTCGAGCCCGAGGAGTTGGGGCCGCTGTGGAAGATCTTCCACTATGTCGGCGCCGACTGGACCTACGGTTCGAGCGGCTGGGCGGCCGAGAACTTCTGCATGTTCACCGGCGACGATGCCGCCTGGGAGCAGATGGTGCGCCAGCGCGTCGACGCGATCAACGCGCTCGGCTGCAAGGTCTGGATCAACACCGAGTGCGGCCACTCCTTCTACACGCTGTGGAAGGGGATAGAGCGCTTCGGGCTCAAAGCGGATTTCGAGGCCGGCAGCCTGGTCAGCTATTACGCGCAGTGGATTCGCGAGGGCAAGCTGCCGGTCAATTCGGATTGGAACAGCCAGGGCATCCGCTTCACCCTGCAGGACCCCTGCCAGCTGGTGCGCAAATCGATCGGCGATCCGGTCGCCGAGGATCTGCGCTTCGTCGCCAAAAAGCTGGTCGGCGAGGAGAATTTCGTCGACATGCAGCCATGCCGCAGCGCCAACTACTGCTGCGGCGGAGGCGGCGGCTTTCTGCAGGCGGGCATGAACGAGCAGCGCCGCGCCTACGGCCGTCGCAAGTTCGACCAGATCATCACCACCGGCGCGCAATACGTGCTGACGCCATGCCACAACTGCCACACGCAGATGGAGGATATCGGCGGCCATTTCGGCGGCCATTACCACGTGGTGCACTTCTGGACCCTGATCTGCCTCTCACTCGGCATCCTCGGCGAGCACGAGCGCAAGTATCTGGGTCCGGATCTGGCGGAGATCGGATTGTGACGACAAACAGCCCGGGACCCAGTTTGCGGTTGCGAGGCAGGCTATGAACGAGTTCGACGGTATGCAGTGTGAGCAGTATGAAACCGAGGTGCTGGTGATCGGCGGCGGTGTCACCGGCACCGGTGTGATGCGCGATCTGGCGCTGCGCGGCATCGACGTTCTGCTGATCGACCGCCGCGACCTCAACGCCGGCGCCTCGGGCGGTAACCACGGCCTGCTGCACAGCGGCGGACGTTACGCCGCGGCCGATTCGGAGACCGCCGCCGAGTGCCGTATCGAGGGGGAGATCATCAAACGTGTCGCCGCCGAATGCATCGACGACTGCGGTGGGATATTCGTCGCCGTCGAGGGCGACGATGCCGAATTCGCGGCGCATTTTCCGCGCCATTGTGCAGCCGCCGGTATCGACTGCAGCGAGTTGACCGCAGCGCAGGCGCGCGGGCTGGAACCGCATCTCTCCGAGCGGGTGATCGCCGCCTACGCCGTGCCCGACGCCACCGTGGATCCGTTTCGCATCACGCTGGAGAACGTCAACCACGCGCAGCAGATCAACACCAGCCGCTACCTGCCGCATACCGCGGTCGAAGGCTTCGAG
>JAGRGU010000136.1:0-2273 GCA_020445335.1 Gammaproteobacteria bacterium | reverse complement strand
GGTGCCTGGGCGATGGAGATCGCCCGCCTCGCCGGGTGTGACGACGTCCATCTGCTCTACTCCAAGGGAACGCTGATCATCAGCAACAGCCGTCTGAGCAATCGTGTGATCAACCGGCTACGGCCACCCGGCGACGGCGATATCCTGGTCCCTGGCGGCACCATCTCGGTGCTGGGGACCACCTCGGATAATATCGCCACGCTGGAGAGTATTCGCCCCACCGTCGAAGAGGTCGAGCGTAATCTCATCCAAGGCATGGCGATGGTGCCGATTCTCGAACAGACCCGCTTTATCCGTGCCTTCTCGGGTGTGCGACCGCTGCTGCAGAGCGCCGGCGCCGCTGCCGACGGGCGCAAGGCCAGTCGAGGCTTCACGCTGTTCGACCACGAGGCGCAGGGGCTGAGCAATCTGGCCACCATCACCGGCGGCAAATTGACCACCTTCCGCATGATGGCCGAGCGCACCAGCGATCTGGTCGCCGCGCGGCTGGGCAACAACACCCCCTGCAGCACGGCGACGGAGCCACTCCCTTCCGGCGCGGCGGTGCGCTGGACCGAGCCGGGATTTTCGGCGCGCTACTGGTACCGGAGGCGCGACCCGGCGGACGGCATACTCTGCGAATGCGAGATGGTGCCGGAGTCGGCGGTCGATGCCATCGTCGACAGCGCGCCCGGCGCCGAGAAGCAGATGACGCTGCAGGCAATCGGCATACGCAGCCGTGTCGGCAAGGGCTCCTGTCAGGGGGCGTTCTGCAGTCTGCGCGTGACCAGTCACCTTTACGATCGTGGCGTCTACGATTCGCGCCAGGGGTTGCGCCTGACGCGCGAGTTCGTCGGCGAACGCTTCAAGGGAGTACGTCCGGTTCTCTGGGGACAGCAGATGCCACAGATGGAGCTGGCCGAGGCGCTGCACTGCATGATGGGGTTCGACCACCTGGACGATGGCGACGACGAGAACGGGGGGGAGGCGTGAGGCAGGCAGCGAGAAGCTACAGCGTGCAACTGGCGATAATCGGCTCCGGAATGGCGGGATTCGCCGCCAGTGTCTTCGCGCTCGACCGGGGAATCAAGACGGCGCAGGTTGGCAACACCGGCGCCGTCGCCTACACAACCGGCTATCTCGATCTGCTCGGAGGCGACCAGCATTCGCTGTTGACAGATCCCTGGCGCGCTCTGGTGGAACTGCGCCAGCACGAACCGCGGCATCCGCTGGCGCGGATAGGCGAACAGGAGATTCGCACTGCGCTGGCCCGGTTCACGCATGCCGTCAGCGAAATGGGCATCGCCTATACCAGCCCCGGCGAAACCAACCTGATGGCGCTCTCACCGGCCGGAACACTCAAACCGACCTGCTCGGTGCCGCGCACCATGTTGCCCGGTATCGAGGCGATGACTCAGGGTGCGCCGACCCTGATCGTCGATTTCGACGGGCTCAAGGGATTCAGCGCCGCCGAGCTGGTCGCCAATCTCCGGGATTCCTGGCCGGAGCTGCGTGCGGCGCGCATCGCTTTCCCGGATCTGCCGCCCGGGCAGGTCTACCCCGAGGTGATGGCACGGGCACTGGAGGTATCCACAAACCGCGACAGGGTAGCCGAGCTGATCCGGCCCTTGATCGGCAATGCCGGCGCGGTCGGCGTGCCCGCGGTGCTGGGCATGCACAATCCCGACCGGGTACAGCAGGCGCTGCAGCAGCTGCTCGGCGTGCCGCTGTTCGAGATTCCGACGATCCCGCCGGCGGTGCCCGGCATCCGCCTGCGCGAAATGTTCGAGCAGTGCTTTCCGGAGCGCGGTTTGACGCTGGTGCCACAGCAGAAGGTGACACGGATCGATCTGACGGACGCGAAGCTGCGGCTATCGCTTAGGGACAGTTACGGTGAGGTTGAGATCCTCGCCCAGGCGGCCGTTCTGGCGACCGGTCGCTTCCTCTCGGGCGGACTTTTTGCCGGCCGCAACGGGATACGCGAGACGCTGCTCGATATTCCGGTGACCCAGCCGGCGGCACGCTCCGAGTGGTATCGCGAACGTTACTTCGACCGGCGCGGGCATCCACTCAACCGCGCCGGCATCGAAGTCGACGATCATTTCAGACCGCTCGATGCCGCCGGCCGGCGGCTCGACCCGCGGCTCTTTGCCGCAGGTATCCTGCTGGCGCACCAGGACTGGACGCGGCAGCGCTGCGGTGCCGGAGTGGCGATTGCCAGCGCCTATCAGGCGGTGAAGGGGGCGGTTGAGGTGATTGGGCAGGGTTCCGCTGCAACCCGCGGTTGAGCGGAT
>JAGRGU010000135.1:2586-6974 GCA_020445335.1 Gammaproteobacteria bacterium | reverse complement strand
GGGTGGGAGATGATGGCGAAGGTACGCCGTCTTTGCAGTTGCTCGAGAAGTTCAGACATTTGCCAATATGGTTGCAGCGACGCAGTTCGTCTCCCGCTCCGGAGGCTCGTAACCAGACGCGTGCCCGGCCCACCGGAGGCTCACCTGCGGCGGTTGCTGACATAGGCTCTGGTTGAGTTTGGAGAACCCGCGGAGAGGTGGGAAAAACGCCATTATAACCTATTGCGCAGACTCGTACTCAGCGCAGCCGGACCTACACTCTCACTCCGGCTTGCGCCGCAATCCCTGTAAATCGCCCCTGTTCTGAACGCTACCGGCTCAAGTATCGCCGCTGCGATCCGACTAGCATAGTAGAGCATCACCTCAGCCAGTGTGCATGGAGGAACCACCATCAACTGCCCTGAAGATCGTCGCCCCCTGCGCCAACCCACTCTCCGACCAGGAATCCGATGCGGTGAAAAGCCTTTCGCCAATCTCTGCACCCAGCGACCTGCAGCGTCATGATTGGGCGGCGCCCACTACCGCCAAGGGACTGAATATCAGGCGCTTTTACAGCGCGATCAACGCGATTCTGGTAGTCGGGTTCATCTCATACACGATCGGTATCTGGTTCGACGTCCGGCAACAGGTGAGAACAGAGCTGGAGCATATCAACGGGCTCTTCGGCCAGGCGATCGAATCGGTATTCCGGCATCACGAAACCGTGCTCAGAATCCTTGGCCAGCGCTTTCTGGACATCGACGCGGCCAATAATCCCGAACGCGGTCGGCGGCTGGTGGAAAATCTTATGGAGCTCAATCCGGCATTTGCCGGTTTCGGTCTGGCGCAACCCAATGGGCAGCTGCTGTTGGTATCGGGAATCCCCGCCGGCAGACCACTACCCAACCTGCTGGCGCAGACCGAATCCACCGCCACCTTCCTCAAGGTCTTCGATACCAACCGGCTGGTGATCGGCCGCAGCTACCATCTGCCGTTGCTCGACTCCTGGCTGATCCCCATTCGCATCGCGGTCAAAAACTCCAGCGACCATCTCAAACTGGTGATGACTGCCGGGCTCAGCATCGAGTCGGAGCGCGCTATCTGGAATGCCCTCAAATTGCCGCAAGGTATGCAGATCACGCTGCTGCGACACGATGGGTTCATCCAGCTGAGGCTGCCAACAACCGTGGAGGACAAGCATCGCATCTACGATGATCCGGTTTCCGACAGCCACTTCACCGCGCGTCACGCGCCCCTGACTGCCGATCCGTTCAGAAACGGCAGCCTTGCGGTCGCCGACTGGATTCTGGAGGGCAGCATGCGCAGCTACGCCTCCTATCCGCGCACTCTATTCTGGACCCGCTTCGTGCATCAGCTGCTGCTGCCGCTGCTGCTCTTTTCGTCCGCATTTCTGCTGGCGCTGGCGCTCTTCTACAGCTTCTCGCGCAACCAACGGCGTTACGAAGCGCACCTGCTGCATCAGGCACACTTCGATGCCCTGACCATGCTCCCCAACCGCACGCTGGCACTCGATCGCCTGGCACAGATGATCGAGGAGGCCAAGCGTAACACCAGCATGGCGGCGGTGCTGTTTCTCGATCTCGACGAATTCAAGCGTGTCAACGACGGTCTCGGTCACAATGTCGGGGACGAGATTCTGGTGGAGACGGCACGGCGGCTGTTGCGCTCTGTTCGCGCCCGCGACACCGTCGCTCGTCTTGGCGGCGACGAGTTTATCGTGATTCTCGGCGACCTCGATTCGGTTGCCGACGTGCAATCGGTAGCCGAGAAGTTGTTGCGCCAGTTCCATGAGCCCTTCATCTGTGCACAGCGGGAGCTGGGGCTGACCGCCAGCATCGGAATCGCGCTCTACCCGGACAACGGCAAATCGGCGGCTGAGCTGCTGCGCAGGGCCGACACGGCAATGTACCATTCGAAACAGCACGGGCGGCGTCTGTTCCACTTCTTCACCGATGAGATGAACCGTGTGGCGACCCGGCATCTGGCGCTGGAAGAGCAGCTTCGAGGCGCGCTGGAGCGGAACGAACTCTATCTCGAGTACCAGCCGCTGGTCGACCTGCAAAGCGGCTGCATGGCCGGCGCCGAGGCGCTTCTGCGCTGGCACAACGGCGATCTGGGCCAGGTCACCCCGGACGAGTTCATCCCTATCGCCGAGCAGAGCGGCCTGATCGTGCCGATAGGTCGCTACGTGCTGCAGAGCGCTTTGACCACGCTGGCCGGGTGGCATCGAAGCTACGGCAGCGATCTCAAGATAGCGGTCAATCTCTCGCCGCGCCAGTTCCGCGACCCGCAGCTCATCGCTTTCATCCGCCAGAGTCTGAACAGGGCCGGCGTTGCCGCCGAGCAGCTCGAGCTGGAGATCACCGAAGGAGTGCTGATCAGCAAATACGTGCAGACCGACGCGATCATCGACGACCTGAAGGCGATGGGCGTCGCAATCGCGATGGATGACTTCGGTACCGGCTACTCCTCACTGAGCTATCTCCGCAACCACCCCTTCGATACGCTGAAGATCGATCGCGGTTTCGTCGCCGGCATCAGCGAGGAGCGCAAGGACCGGGAGCTGGTCAATGCCATCATCAACACGGCGCAGAGTCTGGGTTTGAAGGTCGTTGCCGAGGGAGTGGAGAATGAAGTGCAGCTGCACTATCTGCGCGCGCAGGGCTGCGATCTGGCGCAGGGATACCACTTCAGCCGACCGCTTTCGGCAACCGGAATCGAATCCTGGCTAAAGGCGTCAGGCCAGCCGGGAACGCCCCGTATCGTCTCGCGTTAGCAGCCCCAACCGGTTCACAGCGACAGTGCCAGCAGGATGGCATCCTCACGCCCGTTCTGGGCCGGATAGTACCCGCGTCTGAGCCCGATTTCATTGAAGCCCAGGCCGGTGTAGAGTCGCTGCGCGGCGGTGTTGGACGCCCTGACTTCGAGAAAGACGCTATCGGCTCGGTGCTGCCGCGCCAGGTTGAGGAGTCGTTCGAGCATGCGCCGCGCCAGCCCCCTGCCACGCAGGTCAGGATCGATGCAGATGTTGAGGATATGCGCCTCACCGGCGGCGACCGACATCACGCCGTAGCCGACCAGCCGCTGGCGTTGCCGGTAGATCCAGCAGTTGTAGCCGACATCGAGACAGTCGCGAAAGATCCCCTCGCTCCAGGGAAAGGGGTAGCAGCGCAGCTCTAGCCCCACCACTTCCGCCAGATCATCCTGCTGCATCGGCAGCAGCCTCAGCTGCGGATCCTTCAGCAGATCGCTCTTCTCCCTGGACATGGCGTGCGCCGGAGTGCGTTACTCCCGCAGCAGCCTCGCGGCGCGCTGGAGATCCTGCCAGCTTCTGGCCTTCTGCTCCGGCGAGCGCAACAGGTATGCGGGATGGTAGCTGACAACGACCGGAATACCGCGATAGCGATGCTCCCCGCCACGCAGCCTGCCGACCGCCTCCTGCGACTGCAGCAGGTTCTGCGCCGCGATCCGCCCCACGGCAAGAATCACCTGCGGCTGCACCAGCGCCACCTGCCGCTGCAGATAGGCCTCGCAACTGAGTGCCTCTTCGGGTCTGGGATCGCGATTGTCGGGCGGCCGGCATTTGAGGATGTTGGCGATGAAGACCTGACTCCGCTGCAAGCCGATCGCAAGCAGCATCGCGTCGAGCAGTTTACCGGCGCGTCCGACGAAGGGCTCGCCCTTGCGGTCCTCCTCCGCGCCGGGCGCTTCGCCGATCACCATCAGCCGCGCCGCCCTGTCGCCGACGCCGAAAACCGTGTTGCTGCGGCTGGCGTGCAGCGGGCAGCGCTCGCATCCGGCGACACGCCGCTGCAGCGCCTCCCAGTCCAGCGTCGCCACCCCCTCGGACGCGGTCCGGGCCGCGCCGCCATCCGGCTCGAGCGTCGCTGCCCGTTCCGTATCCGGCATCGGCACCTCGTCCCACCAGCCCGGGGGCTCCACCTGCTGCACTTGCGCATCGACCGGCGGCGACGGTTCTATCGTCACCTCCACAGCGCCCTCAACGGAAACCGCCGTTTCGGTCACCACGGCCGATTCCGATTGCGCAACCCGCAGTGCCGGTCGCTGCTCCCAGAGCTCTATACCCATCGCCCGCAGATAGTGCCGGCGCAGCGCCTCTTCCATGGCGCTCAGACATCACCCTGCTGCGGGTGGGCGCGACGCTCTCCCTGCAGCAGTTTGTTGAAGGCGTTGACGTAGGCTTTGGCAGAGGCGATGACGATGTCGGTGTCGGCACCCTGGCCGTTGACGATGCGGCCATCCTTCTGCACGCGCACCGTCACCTCGCCCTGGGCATCGGTGCCGCTGGTGATGGCATTGACCGAATAGAGCTCGAGGATCGAACCGGTCTGCACAATCGACTCGATCGCCTTGAAAGCGGCATCAAC
>JAGRGU010000135.1:0-2495 GCA_020445335.1 Gammaproteobacteria bacterium | reverse complement strand
GAAACCAGATTGACGCGTTCGTTCTCGGCCGAGAAGCCGGCGTCGTTGACCAGCGCCTGCAGATCGTCGTCGAAGATCTCGTGCTTCTTGTCCGCCAGATCCTTGAACGAACGGAAAGCCTCGTTGAGTTCCTCCTCGCTCGAGAATTCTATACCGAGCCCCTGCAGGCGGGCGCGAAAGGCGCTGCGGCCGGAGTGTTTGCCGAGCACCATGCGGTTCTGGCTCCAGCCGACATCCTGCGCGCGCATGATCTCATAGGTCTCACGATGTTTCAGTACGCCATCCTGATGGATGCCCGCTTCGTGGGCGAAGGCATTGGCGCCGACGATCGCCTTGTTGGGCTGTACCGGAAACCCGGTGATACCTGAAACGAGACGCGAGCAGGTGACGATCTGGGTGGTATCCAGACCGGAGTCGCAGTCGAACAGATCGTGGCGTGTGCGCACCGCCATCACCACCTCTTCCAGCGAGGCGTTGCCGGCGCGCTCACCGAGTCCGTTGATGGTGCACTCCACCTGCCGCGCGCCGTTGCTGACCGCCGCCAGCGAGTTGGCCACCGCCAGACCGAGATCGTTGTGGCAGTGGACCGAGAAGACCGCCTTGTCGGAGTTGGGGATTCGCTCGATCAGCGTCCGGATGGTCTCGCCGAACGGCCCCGGCAGCGCGTAGCCGACAGTATCGGGGACGTTGATGGTGGTGGCGCCGGCGGCGATCGCCTGCTCGAATATGCGGCAGAGGAAGTCGATCTCCGAGCGCCCCGCATCCTCAGCCGAAAACTCCACGTCGTCGATCAGATTGCGCGCCCGCTTGACCGCCCATACCGCCTGCTCGACCACCTGGTCGGGCGTCATGCGCAGCTTCTGCTGCATATGGATCGGCGAGGTGGCTATGAAGGTGTGGATACGCCCTGAATTGGCCTCGCGCAACGCCTCGCCGGCGCGGTCTATGTCCTTCTCCGCGGCGCGCGCGAGCCCGCAGACGGTGCTGTCGGTGATACTTCTGGCGACCGCCTGCACCGCCTCGAAATCGCCGGGACTGGCGATCGGAAAGCCCGCCTCGATCACGTCTACCCGCATCTTCTCCAACGCCTTGGCGATGCGCAGTTTCTCGTCGCGGGTCATCGACGCCCCGGGACTCTGCTCGCCGTCGCGCAGTGTGGTATCGAAGATAACCAGTCTCTCTGATTTGCTCATTGCTTGACTCCCTGACGACGAAAGATGAACACGGCTGCGGCTCTGTGCGGAGCGGCGGAGTGAAAATGCACGGCTACGGCACTCAGGAGCGCTTGGACTCCTCATGCGGGCGCCCGCCGTTCCGGTTGGCGCTATCCGTGGTCTCCTCCCCGGACTCCGGTGACCCCGAGCGCGTCGCACGCCGCTGACGCAGGCGCAGCAGCGTCAACACCGGACCGGAGGCAGCGTAAGCCAGAAACAGCAGGAACAGTACCAGCTCCGGCTGCACCACGACGACGGCCAGTCCCAGCATGATCACGACGATGGCATAAAAGGGCACCTTGCCGCGGAAATCGACCTCTTTGAAGCTGTTGTAGCGGAAGTTGCTGACCATCAACAGTCCGGCGATGCCGGTCAGCAGACAGGCGGCATAGGAGACGTCGGCACCGTCGATGCCGTAGTCGACCGCTATCCAGACGCTGCCGGCGATCACCGCCGCGGCGGAGGGGCTTGGCAACCCTTGAAAATAGCGCTTGTCGGCGATGCCGACCTGGGTGTTGAAGCGCGCCAGGCGCAGCGCGGCGCCCGCGGTATAGATGAAGGCTGCCAGCCAGCCCAGTTTGCCCAATCCGCTGAGCGACCAGACGTAGATGACGATCGATGGCGCCAAACCGAAAGCGACCATATCGGAGAGGCTGTCGTACTCGGCACCGAACGCCGTCTGGGTATTGGTGAGACGGGCCACCCGACCATCCAGCCCGTCCAGCACCATGGCCACGAAAATAGCCAGCGCGGCCTGCTCGAAACTGCCGTTCATCGCCGCCAGGATGCCATAGAAGCCGCTGAACAACGCGGCCGTGGTGAACAGGTTGGGCAGCAGATAGATGCCGCGGCTACGCTTCTGTTGCTCTTTGGGTTCGGACATGGGCTCGCACCGGGTAAGACCGATCCGAATTATACGCCAAAAAAGCGCCACCGGCCGAAGCCGGTGGCGAGAGGCGGGCTAGTGATCCTGGCCGATCAGTTACGACTCTTGTCGACGATCTTATTGGCTTTGATCCAGGGCATCATGTCGCGCAACCTGGCACCCACCTCCTCGATCTGATGCTCGCGGCCGATACGGCGCTTGGCCTTCAAAGTCGCCTGACCAGCGCGATTCTCGAGAATGAACTCGCGCGCGAACTCGCCGCTCTGGATCTCGGTCAGTATGCGCTTCATCTCGGCTTTGGTCTCATCGGTGATGATGCGCGGTCCACGGGTCAGATCGCCATATTCGGCGGTGTTGGAGATCGAGTAGCGCATGTTGGCGATGCCGCCCTCGTA
>JAGRGU010000134.1 GCA_020445335.1 Gammaproteobacteria bacterium | reverse complement strand
CAGCGCTTTCATTCAACCAATACTGCTTCGCGAACCACCAGGACCAATATCTATTTTCACCTTTTCTTGTAAATATCGTTTTCTCTGTCAATTGGCTTCAGTCAAATAGATGCCGACAAAAAATTATATTTTCTTACTTCTACTTACTTGTTTTCTTCGGTCTATCCTGTTCGTACTGCATTGAAAGCTCTATTCGCCCCAACGTCGCAAATCAGCCGATCAAAAAAGCAAAGCGACGAGGAACGAGGAGCGGCGCTTTTTGGGGTCGGCTGGATTTGCCTTGTTAGCATTTTATGTACATTTTGTTGGTGGTATCTATTGCGCTGTTAATCGAAATCCATAACTTCTTTCTCAAAGACTATTTGTTTCTACTATTTCCCTTTATGGTTTTCCTGTAAAGCGGCTTTTGCCGCCTCTTCAAACTGCTTTCTATTGCAGTCAGGACAATCAACCACTGCATGCGCACACAATGCACTATCTAGCAAGTCCATTCCATCTACGATATACATAGAATATATGTCATGAGCTTGAGAATTTTTTTTTGTGTTATCGTTAAGGATCGCTTCAAGACGAGAAAACGACATGAACGGTCTTTCTCGAATATATTTTTCCATTATATCTAGCTCGCGAGGATACTCACTTAAGTGGTAAACACGCCCGCAGACTTGACACTTGCGATCAGTATTTGCGGCATGTTCAATGCCAGCTTCCTTTACTCGACTGTCAATCTCTTTGAAAGTGAAGGCTTTCATAAAATCAAAGATACCCATTTCTTTCTCCATATTAGTTACGCCTAAATTGGCAATCATCCAAGGATAAATGCTAACGCCAAGTTAAGCGGCACCGAACACGGAGTGGAATTTTGGGCAACAATGCCGTAGGCATGCCCAAAAAGCCGCGGAGTGTTTGGTGTCCGCTTGAACGCCTTGTTATGAGCGACTTTTCTCCTCGCTCGTGGAAGCTATTCAGCGGACAAGGTGCGCGAGATGAATTGGGGATTTTCATTTCTTGTCGAACAATGCTAGCGACTTTTCGGTTGGCTGCAGATCGGGATGCTCTGAACTAATAAGTGCGAACAGATCGCTGATTTCCAGTTTTCCCGCAACATACTTGGCTGTGTTTTCTCGATCAGTTGCATTCGGGACAACGCCGTTGCCTTTCAGGATTTCCCAAATCTCTTCGATCTCTACGGCACGACCGTGCTTCGTGGGATTAGCCAAGCGATCCAAGGCATTCATGCTTTCGCGCAATTCTGCCTTTGCCATTCGGATATCCCAATCTTCAATCATTGCAATTTCGCTCGATGGTTTTTAGCTCATAACGCTTGGCTAACCGGCGCAGTGCACGGCACATAATACCCGACGAAATATTCTACAGGGACCATAACTTGAAAACGCCGCAACTCTTCCCTGCGTCCGGTTGAGCCACTGGTTAGCTGCCAAAGCGCAGAAGAAGCTCAGTGCTTTTTGATAATTTAACATCATATTTACCTACGGGTTCTTTATCTGAACTTAACTCAGACCCATAGATTGAAAATAGAAAATTACCATTTTTCTTGTAATCTACCTGAAACTGTATGTGCTCACCCTCTACCTCAAAAACTGCTTCCCCATTTATAAACACCTTTGCTGTTTTCTTACGATTGATTTTAGCTGTTGGCTCCAGATCTGACTGATACTTTTTCTTGGCTTTTTCCTCTATTATTTTAAGATTCTCAAAACCACGCTTAATTTTATTTTCAAGCTCCTCTGCTGTTAGTTTCTCAAAGGACTCCGGAGTTGTGGGAGCCCCGATTTCACTTATTGATATTGACACTGACCCAGGATATTTGATTATTTTCTCAGGCCAAGTAATCCGAGTATATGAACCATTTTTGCATTCAGTGCTACCAAATGACCATATTGACCCGCCAATGACTCCTACAGCATGCACATAGAAGAGATCGTCTAGTTCGATATTCAATGGATCTCTGTGATCGATTTTTATACAAATACAATCCGCCATATTATTTTGCAGCTAACAGCATATTAGGCGTAAGCCGCATAGTTGGGGGATAGGCGGATGCTGCATATTCCCGGAAATGCGGCTAGTATTGGGTACTGATTTTCTTCGACGTGTCATTCTGCTCATGGAGGAGCAAGTATGCGCAAGGACGATGCCGGCCGGGGCTCCCGGTCGAGTTCCGCTTTCTGGTCTGATTATCTCGCTTATCTCGAATCGCGCCGGGTGCCGGCCAACTCGCTGGTCTGGTATCGGCGACACGTGGAGCGGTTTATCGCCGCGAATCGGGGTACCCGCTTGCGCGACACCTCCGCCGGTCAGCTGGATCGCTACTTCACCCGGCTCGAACGGCAGGATCATCTTCAGGATTGGCAGCTGGTGCAGGCTGTCGATGCGTTGCAGAGGATGTTCTGCGGCCACTTGAAGCTCGCCTGGTGCGCGGAGTTCGGCTGGGTGCGCTGGAAACTCCGCTTTCGCGGCGTTGCGCCTGCCGCGCCTGAGCCCGCCGGGAGCGCGCCGCCGGCCCCGGTCGAGTTCGTCGACATGGCTGAGGTCTACGCGCCGCTGGCGCCTTTGCGCAAACGGTTCATCGCCGAGATCAGGGTGCGCGGGATGGCGCGGCGTACCGAACAGAGCTACTGGGAGTGGGTCGAGCGCTTTTTCCGTTTCTGCGGTCATCGGCATCCTGACTCCCTGGAAACCATTACAATTCAGAAGTTTTTACATCACCTCGCGGTCGAGCGCAAGGTATCGGCGAGCACCCAGAGCCTGGCTTTGAACGCGCTGGTGTTTCTCTATCGCGAGGTGCTCGAACGCTCCATCGACGATCTGAACTTCACTCGCGCGAAAAAGCCCAAACGGCTGCCGGTGGTGCTGTCGCGCGATGAGGTGAACGGTCTGCTCGGCGCGATGCGCGGCACCCATGCGCTGATGGCGGGACTGCTCTACGGCAGCGGCATGCGCCTGATGGAGTGCGTGCGGCTGCGGGTGCAGGATCTCGATTTCGACTACCGCCAGATCACCGTGCGCAACGGCAAGGGCAACAAGGACCGCGCGGTACCGATGCCGCAACGCTACCGCGAGGCGCTGCAGCGGCAGCTCGATCTGGTCCGCCGGCTGCATGCACAGGATCTGGCCGCCGGGCTCGGCGAGGCCTGGCTGCCCGAGGCGCTGGGGCGCAAGTTCTCCAGCGCGGCGAAATCGCTGAACTGGCAGTATCTGTTTCCGGCGGCGCGCACCTCGCTCGATCCGCGCAGCGGCAGGATCCGCCGCCATCATCTGCACGAAACCACCTTGCAAAAAGCGGTGCGCGAAGCCGCGGCCGATGCGGGCATTCGCAAGCGGGTGACGCCGCACACGCTGCGCCACTCCTTCGCCACCCATCTGATCGAGGCGGGGCGCGACATCCGCACCGTGCAGGAGCTGCTCGGCCACAGCAAGGTCGAGACGACGTCGATCTACACCCACGTGCTGCAGCAGGGCGCCGGCGCGGTCTCCAGCCCCGCCGATTCGCTTTGATCCGGGATCCGTCGCGCGGCGCTCGACTTTGCGGGTAGCAGCAGGTTCCTGTCTCCCGCTATCAGAACATCGCCTAGCCAGGTGGTGATCGGTACAGCGTACAGAGTCAGCCAACCCCTCACGGCAGCGCGAAGCTGATGCTGCTCCAGTAGCTCTTCCAGACCGCGCCGCTCGACTCCGGCAGCTCGCGCAGCTGCACCGCGTTGAGCATCGCCTCGCTGCCGGAGGGCAGCACCAGCTCCACCCCTCCCTCGCGGTCTGTCGTCACCACCCGTTCGTCGACCTCTCCGCGCGTGTTGACGAACAGCCGTGCCTGCACGCCGGCCAGCGGCTCACCGCGCCAGTAGAGCCGTGCGCGCAGCGGTCGTTGCGACGACAGATAGGGGTTGGACTGCAGCACCCACTCGAACGCCAGCCCCAGTCGGCGATCGCTGCCCGGGCGGTCGCCGACCTGCACCAGCGCCTTGGCGAAGCGCTGGTAGCGCTCCTTGAACCCGGTCATCGGCAGACCGCGCCGGCGATGCTCGGCCAGCATCGGCGTCAGCCCTTCGTACGCCAGAAAGGATTCGAACAGCCCCTCCCTGCCGTACTCCAGCGTGAAGTCGTTGCTGACGTGCGCGACTATCGCCAGCCCGGTGTCCGTGACCGCCTGATCGAGCGCGGGGATGTCGCCGATGCGCGCGGCGACCGGAATCGTCGCGCCGGCCAGATCGATCTCGAAGCGGTGCGTGTTGGCGGGCAGATAGGGCTGGGTGTCGCCGACGAAGTGCTGGCCGAC
>JAGRGU010000133.1 GCA_020445335.1 Gammaproteobacteria bacterium | reverse complement strand
GTTCGCGCCACGATATCATCGGCAAAAGCTTCCCGACCACGGAAAACCTGCGGCGTGCATGGCAGGGCGAGGTAACCGCGGAATTCGACACACTCGTGGACGAAGAGGATGCGCTCGAGCGGGCTCAAGGCCTTCCCCTGCTGGAGATGTATAGCCCGATCCGGGAGGTCTACACCGGAAAAATCATCGCCGTAGCCGAGTTTTACGAAACCGCCGAGGTGCTTCGCAAAAACCTGTTCTCGGCGCATCTTCAAAGCTGGATGGTGGTGGCGGTGGTATCGCTCACCATGTTGGGAGCGCTGTCCGGCATCGTGTTCCGGGGAAGCCGCACGATCGACCGGCAGCGTGCCAGCCTCGAGCAACGGGTTGAAGAGCTCTCCCAACTCTTGTCTCAGAACGAAGAGCTGAGAGGCAGACTGCAGCGAGCCTCACGCCGAACCACCGAAATCAACGAAAGCTATCTGCGAAAAATCAGCGCCGATCTCCACGATGGCCCCGCGCAGCTGTTATCCCTTGCATTGCTGCGCATCGACGCATTGAAGATATTGGTGGATAAGGTCACCACGGAAGACGGTAATCGGTCGGACATGGAGGTCATTCAGAGCGCGCTGACGGATGCCATTCTGGAGATTCGCCAGATCTGCACCGGTTTGACCCTGCCCGAGTTGGAGAAGCGTTCTCTTGCCGAGATACTCCCAACCACGGTCAGTTCCCATCGCAGGCGAACCGCGACAGATGTGGTCCTGGATATTCAGTCTGCACCGCAGAAGTTGACCAAGGCCGTGAAAATCTGCGTATTTCGATTCGTGCAGGAGGCGCTCAACAACGCTTTCCACCACGCTGGCGGCATCGGCCAGCGGGTGATCTGCCGTTTCGACGGAGAGGTTCTTGAGGTGGAAGTGGCGGATGAGGGTCCTGGCTTCGATCTCGCCCGGAAAGGCCCGGACTCGGGATTGGGCCTGCATGGCCTGCGTGACAGGATAGAGAGCATCGGTGGCGAACTGCGGGTATGCAGCGAGCCGGGCCAGGGAACCCGCCTTGTCATGAAATGCAGCATCGACGGCGACGAGAAAAATAATGGCTAACAAGATCAGAACGGTACTGGCAGACGATCATCCGCTGTTTCGCGAGGGGGTCGCACGAACGCTGATGGCTGAACCCGATTTCGACATCGTCGGAGAGGGCACCAATGCTGACGAGGCGGTGCAGCTGGCATCGGACCTGCTACCGGACGTGATCATACTCGATATCAGTATGCCGGGCAGCGGGCTTGAAGCGGCGCGTAGGGTCGCAAGCGTCTGTCCGGTGGTAAAGATCATCATGCTGACCGTGTCCGAACACGATGATGACGTTGCTGCGGCGCTTCAGGCCGGCGCGCGCGGATATATCCTGAAAGGCATAGGCGGCAAAGAGCTGGTGGATATCGTCAGATCCGTGTATCGGGGTGAATCCTACGTTTCGCCGGATCTGGCGGCGCGCCTGCTGACCGAGATGAAGGGCGGAGGCAGGAGGGGCATTCGCCGCGATCCTTTGTCGGAACTCACCGCGAGGGAGGAACAGATTCTCAAGGGCGTGTCGCGAGGTCTGAGCAACAAGGAGATCGGCCGGGAGCTGAACCTTCAGGAAAAGACCGTCAAGCACTACATGACCAATATTCTGCAAAAACTTCAGGTCAGAAACAGGGTCGAAGCCGCCCTCATGGCCAAAGACCACTTTCCCGAAAATTAGGTCGAAATATCCCTTCTCCACTGCGGCCACTCGTGCTGCGGTCAGACCAAAGTCCGAGGTTGGGCTAGACCTCATTCCCATCAATTCGCTGGCCCTTCGTACCTTATCTGTACTGCGATCCATTGCCATAGTTCAACCATGATATTTGCCGTCTTCCGGTACTGCCGCAGTCAACGTCCAACGCGTCAGTCGCCAGCGAATAACGAGGAAACAGGAACACCGTCAATGATCAAACAAGAGCAAGCAAAACATTCGCCGGCTTTTCTCGAGCGGAATCCCCAGGCAGCAGCAACCGTTATCTTTCCGCAACGCAGGCAAGACGAACCGCGAACCGGCCCGGATCACTCGCCAGGTGCGGAGACGAATCCGGAGGAGAGCTCGCCACGCAGTCGAGGAAAAAAGAAAAAAAACAAGAAGACACTGGGAAGCTCCAGAGGCATTGAGACCATGTTCCGCACGGCCTACCGTGCACAGCTGGACCTGATGGCACTGGCGGCCACCAAAGCCAATATCATGATTTCGCTCAACGGCCTGATTCTGTCGGTGCTGACCCTTTCGGGCCCGTTCGTACTGGTTGCCGAGCCAATGTTCACCGCGCCCATCGCGGTGTTCTTGGCTACCTGCCTGACGTCCATAATCTTCGCGGTACTGGCCGCTCAGCCACGCTTCGACAAGCGCAGGAGCACGCTCGATGATTTCAAGACCGACAAAGCGAACATTCTGGTGTTCGAGCAATTTTCCTCACTGAACATCGCGGAGCATACGCAGGTGATGACCAACATGCTGCGCAACCATAAGCGCATCTACAAGAACATGTCGCGTCAGCTGTACAAACTGGGCATAGACGCAGACCGTAAGTTCCGTCTGCTGAAGCTCTCGTACGCATCGTTTCTGGCTGGGCTGACCGTGAGTACTCTGATGCTGTTGGCGGTCGGCATGCTGTTTCATCTCAACGGTCTGGACGAAATCCTGGCATCACTTCAGTCGAGGGTTCTTCCCTTTCAACAAGCGCAGTAAAGAGACGTGTTGCAGCGGATATCAAAGGTCTTCCCAAACGGTGACGCACGTGGTCGGGCTCGAAAAACAGTACTGAGCCTTCTGCTTCTCGTGCTGCCGGCTGCACTCGCCGGCGTTATGAAAGAGTTACCGGTTTTCGAGGGATTTCGTAAGTTCAACCGGATTTACGAACCTTCAGGCGTACAACAACTCGCAGATGGCCGCTTTGTAGTCGTCGAAGACGAGGCCGGTCATCCGCTGGATCTCTTTACGCTTCGTCCCGATGGAGAATTGATCGAAGCGCCCTTGTATCGCGGCTCATTGTTCGGCTGGGTGTCGCCGAACCGTGCCCTCGCTTCATTGGAAGACCTGGAAGCCGTGGCGACGGATGACCAGGGGCGCATTTACGCCATTACATCGCATTCGCGCAAAGAGAACGGCAAGCGCGCAGACGGCCGCGAACGGCTCGTGCGTTTCGGCCTCGACGGCGAACGGGTAGTCGACATGCGGGTCCTCCGCGGTCTGCGCAAAGAGATCTCCGCTCGTCACAAAGGCCTGCGGAAAGCGGCCAAAATCCGTGACGTCAAGGATGATGGTGGATTCAATATCGAGGGTCTGAGCTTCGATGCCGACAGCAGACGATTGCTGATCGGGTTGCGCAGCCCCTTGGCTGGCTCCAACGCAATCATCGTCGCTCTGGAGAACCCTCAGGCGGTTTTCGACGGTGACGAGCGCCCCCGTATTTCCGAGCAACTGATCGAACTCGACCTGGCCGGTGGCGGTATCCGCGGCATGAGTTACGACCCGCATCTGGGCGGTTTTCTGATCATCAGCAGGAAGCCCGACAAGGCATTCAAACTCTGGCTATGGAGAGGTGATGCCGGAGAGGCGCCGCAAAGAGTGCGTATCCCGGGCCTCAAGAATCTACGCCAGGCGGAGGGCGTCACACCGGTTCGCCTGGATGGACGCGCAGTCGGGATACTGATCGTCAGCGACGATGGATTCGGTGTGAAGGGTAAACCGGGACACTATCTGTTTTTGCGCTACGACCAGCTGGTCAGCCAATGACGGTGTGATCTCCTCAGACGCTGCCTGCGGGCTCCCCGGTACGCTCTTGAAACCTGTCAGTGAAACCAATTTTACAACAGCACGAGAATGGCGATGAAAACTATCAACTGCAAAAATCTGGCTGGTATGACACTGGCCGGCATCATGGTGCTCAGCGCAGTCGACGTATATGCCGAAACCGAGTTGATGGCGCTGCTCGGTGTTCTCAGAGACAACGGTACCATTACCCAGGCCCAGTATGATCGTCTGCGGGGTGAGGCCATGCGCACGGTCGCAACGTCCAAGTCCGATCCGCAGACGGGCACAAAAAAAAGGCGGAAGCTGGTTGAGGTCGAAACCGAGGGTGGGTTGAAGATCAAGAGCGCCGACGGTGATTTCGAATTTGAACTCGGCGGCGAACTTTGGGTCGACGGATCCCTCTACCAGGAGGATGAGGCCATGCTCGGCAACGGCACCGAGTTGCGCCGCGCGCGAGTTTCGCTGGGTGGAAAGCTGTTCAAGGACTGGACATACGCCGCGGAGTACGACTTCGGGGGAAACGACGCAGAGGTCAAGGACGCCTACCTGCAATACGATGGTTTCGATGCCTTGGCCATTCGTGTGGGCGCGTTCAAGGAGCCTTTCTCGCTGGAAGATCAGACCAGCGGCAAAGCCATCACGCTAATGGAAAGGGCGCTGCCGGTCGGCGCCTTTGCACCGGGCAGGAAATTGGGCGTTGGAGTGCTCGCCGGTGGCAAGCGCTGGAGCGCGGCAGTGGGACTGTTCGGCGAGCCGGTCGGCGCGGACACGAGCGACGAGGGGGACGAGGGCTGGGGTGTGGCCGGTCGCGTGACCTACGGAGTTCTGGCAAAGGATCGGCAGGTACTGCACCTCGGCGCCAGCCTTGCTCACCGCTACCCGGATGACGAGAGCGAGGTTCGTTTCCGCGTACGTCCGGAGTCCCATGTTACCGAAGAGAACCTGGTCGACAGCGGAAAAATCCACGACGTGGACAATACGCTCTCGTTTGGTCTGGAAGCTGCCTATGTCTACGGTCCCTTCTCGCTTCAGGGCGAGTATCTGCACACCTCGGTTGAACGCGGATCGGCTGCCGGCGACCTCGAATTCGACGGTTGGTACATAGTCGGCAGCTGGATACTGACTGGTGAGTCCCGGCCCTACAAAGCATCGCGGGGACGTTTCAACCGGATAGTGCCCAAAGGCAGTAACGGCGCCTGGGAACTGGCATTGCGTTACAGCAGCATCGATCTCAGCGACCGTGATATCGATGGTGGAGAGCAGACCAACCTCACCCTCGGTATCAACGCATATCTCAATCGCAATGTACGCTTCAGGGCCAACTATATCTGGGCCGACGCCAACCCCGGTGCCGATGGCGTCAGGGACCAGCCCGAGATTTTCCAGGTCCGTGGGGAGCTCTATTTTTAACGGAGAGTCGACGCCTTTCAGTCGACTGAAATCGTAACCACGGTTGCGTCTGCCACACCAAATCGGGATTCGTGACTATTCCCAGATGGCGGGCCGTCAGCCTGGATGGAGTCGTCTTCGGAAGCTCAGGGCGATTCACCGAGTTTGTAACCGGCGCCTCTGACGGTGTGCAGCAGGGGTGGGGAGAAGCCGCTGTCGATCTTGCTGCGCAGGCGGCTGATATGCACGTCGATGACGTTGGTCTGCGGATTGAAATGGTAACCCCAGATCTGCTCCAGAAGCATGGTCCGGGTGAATACCTGATTCGGTTTGCGCATCAGGAACTCGAGCAGGCGAAACTCCATCGGCTGCAAGTGGATTTTTTCACCACCCCGCTTAACCTCGTGCGTTTGGGTATCGATCCTCAAATCGGCCACCGACAGAGTGGCGGTTTCCACCTGCGGCTGCGCCCTGCGGATGAGCGCCTCCAGCCTGGCCAGCAGCTCGCTGAACGCGTAGGGCTTGACCAGATAATCGTCGCCTCCGGCGCGCAGGCCGGCGACCCGGTCGTCCACCTCGCCCAGCGCCGAGAGTACCAGCACCGGTGTCATCACCGAGCCGGTGCGCAGCATCGCGATCACCGACAGCCCGTCCCTGCCCGGCAGCATGCGATCGACCACCAGAACGTCGTAGGTCACCGACAGCGCCAGATGCAGCCCTTCGTTCCCGTCGGTGGTGTGGTCGACGCTGTGGCCGCTCTCCCGCAACCCCTTGCAGAGGTAGGCCGCCGCTTCTTCATCGTCTTCCAGGAGCAGAATATGCATGATATTCCAATGATAACGCCGGCGCGGGAAAGCGCGATTACCATTTGTTAATCTGAGCCTCGCCGGCAGATTCCCGGCCCGATCAGCGGCTGACCTTGCCCCATGAGCCAAAGCTCGGGACTCGGATTTGTCTCCGATGGCGGTCAAAACGGCCGGCCGGAACGGAGAACCCGGTCGTCGGCGCCCCGCACTCCCTCAAGTTCTCAACCCCGGCGCCGATGCACACTCTGATCAAACGGGACATCCAGGTTCCCACAGGAAAACCGGAATCGAATCATGAAACTGCTCAACCGACTCAAAATCAGCACCCGTGTCTTCATTCTCGCCGGCAGCGGGATGGTGATGTTGCTCACCGCCGGCCTGTTCGGCCTGCACGGGCTGTCGCAGACCGACGACGCCATGCTCGACCTTTACCAGAATGCGATGGCGCATACCGTGCGCGCGGGTAAGATCGTTGGCCTGTTGAACCGCAGCAACGCGCAGCTGTTACTGACGCTGCAGCACGATCCCAAGGGTGCATTCGCCGACATGCACGACCACGCGGTGCAGAAACACCTCGATGCCGTCGACGGGGCGCTCGCGGAGGTGGACGGGATCATTGCTGAGATCGAGGCGAGCGACCTGGTTGGCGAGGAGCGCACGATCATGGCCACACTGGGCACCGAACTGGCAGCGTTGCGCGGCGAGACGTTGGCGGAGTACAACAAGGCCATTGCCGGCGACGACTACCGACGCGCCAACGAGATCATCCTGGTCGAGGTCGAGCGGCATATCGGCAAGGCTACGCAGATGGCCAACGCGCTGCTGGCGTTCCAGGTCGAGGAAGCGGGAAAAACCTATGCCGCCGCGGAAGAGCTCTACAACGGCGAGGTCGTCGGCATGGTCATCCTGCTCGCGGTCTCTTTCGCCATCAGCATCCTGCTGGGAGTGCTGATCAGGAGCGCCATCGGCCGTACCGTGGTGCAACTCGATGATGCCGCCTCCGCCATGGCCGGGGGCAAACTGACAGCGCGGGTGCAATACGACGGCCGCGACGAACTGCGCCACCTGGCCGACGCCTTCAACCGGGTCGGCGAGGATTTCAAGAGCACCGTGGGAAAGGTGCGCGACGCCGTCAGCCAGATCGCGGCGGCGGCGGAACAGACCGCGGTGGTCTCCCAACAGTCACTGCAGGGGGTCAATCAGCAGAAAAGCGAGACCGAGCAGGTCGCTACCGCGATGAACGAGATGAACGCGACCGTGCACGATGTCGCCCGCAATGCCGCCGAGACAGCGAAGGCCGCGCGTGCCGCCGACGCCGCGGCGAGCCAGGGCCGTCAGGTGGTGCGCACCGCGATCGAAACCATCAACCAGCTGGCGGCGGGCGTGACCAATTCCAGCGACGTGATTGGCAAGTTGCAGCGCGAGAGCGAGGAGATCGGCGGCGTCCTCGACGTAATCCGTGGTATCGCCGAGCAGACCAACCTGCTGGCGCTCAACGCTGCCATCGAGGCCGCGCGTGCCGGCGAACAGGGCCGCGGTTTTGCCGTGGTGGCGGACGAGGTGCGTACGCTGGCGAGCCGTACCCAGGCCTCCACCAGCGAGATCCAGAACATGATATCGCGTCTGCAGACCGGCGCCGGAGAGGCGGTGCAGGCCATGGCCTCCGGCACGGCCCAGGCGAATGCCGGGGTGGAGCAGGCCGTGCAGGCCGGCCAGGCGCTGGAAGAGATCACCAGCGCGGTGGACCGTATCACCGACATGAGCACCCAGATCGCAAGCGCGGTCGAGGAGCAGAGCGCGGTGGCCGAAGAGATCAACAGCAACATCCACAACATTGCCGAGGTGGCGTCTCAGACTCAATCCGGGGCTGACCAGAACGCCAGCGCGGCGAAAGAGCTGGCGCGCCTCGCCGGCAGTCTGCAGGCTGAAGTCGGTCGTTTTCAGGTCTGAGTCGGAGCGGAAACGGGATATCGCCGCTCCCTTGTGGGGCGGCGGTGCC
>JAGRGU010000132.1 GCA_020445335.1 Gammaproteobacteria bacterium | reverse complement strand
GGCCGCGACCGGAGGCGGTTCGGGTATTTTGCGCAAACCCGTTCCGTCCAGCGGTGAGCTGATACCGGCTGTCGGCATGGGCAGTTCGATAACCTTCAACGTCGGCGGCGACAACGCGCTGCGCGCCGCGCGTACCGAGGTGCTTCGCGCCTTCTTCGAGCGCGGCGGCGGCCTGGTCGACTCCTCGCCGATGTACGGCTCGTCCGAGGCGGTGATCGGTCACGCCTTGGCGCGGCTCGGCGCGGCGCCGGGGCTGTTCGCAGCCACCAAGGTGTGGACCTCGGCGGGCGAGGATGGCGCGGAAGAGATCGAACGCTCGCGACGTCTCTGGGGGCGGGATCGTTTCGACCTGCTGCAGGTGCATAATCTGCTGGCCTGGGAGGCGCATCTGGAGACGCTGTTCGAGATGAAGCGCGAGGGGCGTCTGCGTTATGTCGGCATCACCACTTCGCACGGCCGGCGGCACGACGATCTGCTGCGGGTGATGCGTGATCGGCCGATCGACTTCGTGCAGCTGAGCTACAACATCCGCGATCGCGAGGTCGAGCGCAGGATCCTGCCGCTGGCGGCTGAAAGGGGTATCGCGGTGATCGCCAATCGTCCCTTCCGGCGGGGTTCGCTGATCGATCGGCTCAAGCGGCATCCGCTGCCGTCCTGGGCGGTCGAGTTCGACTGTCGCCACTGGGCCGCTTTCCTGCTCAAATTCATCGTCTCCCATCCGGCGCTGACCTGCGCCATTCCGGCCACCACGCGGGTCGATCACATGCACGAGAACATGGATGCGCTGCACGGACGCCAGCCGGACCCGGCAACGCGCGCGAGGATGATCCGCTACGTCGAACGGCTGTAATGGATACCTGGCTCAGCTATTCGCTGCAGGATCTGCTGCTCTTTTCGCCGCAGGTCTACTTCGGACTGTTCGCAAAAGCCAACCTTGCGTACTGGCCCTGGCAGTTGTTGCTGGCGCCACTGGCACTCGCGCTCTGGCTGCTGCTGCGGCGGTCGGGCAGGTGGCCCGAGGTCGCAGTGGATCTGCTGCTGGCGCTCGCCTGGACCACCAGCGCCTACGGCTTCATCGGTCGCTTCTACCTGCCGATCTACCCCGCGGCGGAGTGGTTCAGGCTGGCCTTCATCGTCGAGGCGCTGTTGTTGATGCTTGCGCTGCTGCAGGCGGCCCGCAGCGACCGGCCGGAAGAGAGCCTGGCGGGCCGCCATCGCTGCCCCGGGTTGCTGCTCTATCTGCTGGCGATTTTGCTATATCCGCTGATTGCACCGCTGCTGGGGCGGCCCTGGCAGGGTGTGGAACTGATCGGTCTGGCGCCGGATGTCACCGCGCTGGCGACGGTCGGCGCGCTGCTGAGCTGGCACCTGGCAGGGCGTTGGTGGCTGCTGCTGATTCCGCTGCTGTGGTTGTGCGTCAGCGCGCTCACCTGCGTCGCGTTGGAGTATCCGCCAGGCGTGCTGCCGCTCGCACTGGCGTCGGTCGCGCTGATCGCCAGAGGTTTGGTCGTGAGGAGGGGCTGAGCAGGGGCCGAATCGCAACACGCGCGAACTCCAGATCATTTTCGATCGGAATCGGAAAAATCCCCGGTTTCACCGCAACGGAGAAAAAAAACCCTCTCCCCCGCGGGGGAGAGGGTGGGATGCCGTGAGCCGACCCGGATGTTCTCCAGGTCGTAAGCCCAAACCACCGCTTTTGACCGCTGGTGGATTTGCGGCTCTGCTGTCGCCTAGTCGTGTATCGACGGCGCGGTGAAGCTGTTGTCCTTCAGTTTCTTGATGCCGAGTATATTCATCGTGTACTTCTCGTAGACGGGATCGGTGGTTCCCTTCTTGATCTTGCGCATGAAGTACTTTTCGAAGGCGACCTTGGCCATGTGCACCCATTTGCCACCGGAGAACCAGTTGACGTTGCGCGGCGGAATCTGCGGCAGCGCAACGAAAGCCGCGCCCCGGTCGCCGAAATCGGCCAGGCAGATGGCGTTCCAGGTCGCCTTCTGGTCGGGCGCCTTACCGTCGATCATATTGCGAATATTGTGCACCACCGCGGCAACCATGGACTCGATCATATAGCCGGTCTTGGGCGTGCCCACCGGCAGCGGGCAGGCCTCCACCGGCGGAATGGCGACCACCACCCCGACGCCGAAGATGTTCTTGTATTTGTTGTTCTGCTGGAACTCGTTGACGGTGACGAAATCGCGCGGATTGACCAGCCCTTCGATGCCGGCAATGGCTTTGATGCCACGGAAGGCGGGCAACATCATCGAGAATTTGAAATCCAGTTCATGCTTCTTCTTCTCGTTGCCGTCCTCGTCCACTTCGGTGACGAACATCTTGCCGGGCTCGACCTTGTCCACCTTGGCGTTGGTGACCCACTTGATGTGCTTGTCGCGCATCTCGGACTCGAGAATGCCTTTGGAGTCGCCGACGCCACCCAGGCCTAGGTGGCCGACATAGGGTTCGGCGGTGACGAAGGTCATCGGCACCCGATCGCGGATCTTCCGTTTGCGCAGGTCGGTGTCCATGATCATCGCCATCTCATAGGCCGGTCCATAGCAGGACGCGCCCTGCACCGCGCCGACGACGATCGGGCCGGGGTTCCTGCAGAAAGCTTCCCAATCCTTGTAGGCATCTTCGGCATGGGAGGTGGTGCAGACCGAATGGGTGAATCCTCCATTGGGACCCAATCCCTCCACCTCTTCGAAAGCGAGATGAGGCCCGGAGGCGATCACCAGGTAGTCGTAGTCGAGCACGCGGCCGTCGTTGAGTTCGATCTGGTTCTGCTCCGGCTTGACCTGCTTCGCCGGCACGGGGATGAAGTCGATGTTCTTCTTTTTCAGGTAACTCGCGACCGGAACGGTCACGTCCTTGCGACTGCGCCAACCGACCAGAACCCATGGGTTGGATGGGGTGAACTGGAAATCCGGCCCATTGCCGATAACGGTGATCTTGTCTTCGTTGCGCAGTGCTTCGCGCAGTTCGTAGGCCATGGGCATGCCGCCCACGCCCGCTCCCAGAATAACGGTATGTGTCATTGTGAAATTGCCTCCATTGAGTGGTTTGTTGTTTAGCACTGAAGAGGCAGAGTCGAAATGTTGCGCATGTTACACGGCGTGTTTTTGTTTTGCCCTCAATGCTGTCACCGGCCGAGGCAATCACCGCTCGAGGGGTACAGACGGAGCAGCGACCGCCCGGCTCTGGCCCCGATGCAACCGCTTGGCCCGCCGAGCCGGAAACGCGGGCATTATGCGGGCAGTTTGGAATATGCACAAGTAACGGGAAGTTATATGCCTGCTCCGGGATGGTCCCCAATCACGCATCTCTGGTGATGGCGAAACGGGCGTTCAGGTCTCGATTGATTTTCCGGGAAGCCGACTCGGGCGCGTACCGGAGCTTCGGTTTGGCGATCTGTCCGGTCGACCGATCGCGGCGGCCGGCCCGCTCCACGGCATCCGCGTCGACCGGAGAGGCGTCGGTTCGGTTTGAACGGCTATACTCTCCCCTGAATTCAAAACGGGGGTAGTCTCAAGGCGTCATGCGAATAGTGGAAATCATCACCGAAGCCGAGCAGATGGATGCGATCAACGGGATTGCGGATCATTATGAGGTGGCGGATGTCTGGATCGGCTCGAAAAAACACGACGGCCGGCGCAGCTTTCGCATGCTGGTCGACGACGACAAGCGCCAGGCGGTGATCGACGCGCTGCAGAATCTGCCCAGTGCAGCGGAGAGTACCCGCATTTTGATCCTGCCGGTGGATGCGGTGGTGAATCAGCGGCAGGAGACGGATGCAGAAGAGGCGCGCAAGGGGAGGGTCGTCGCAGCCACCCGGGAGGAGCTCTACAGCCAGATCGAGAAGGGCGCGCGCCTGGACAGCACCTTCCTGCTGCTGACTTTTTTGTCGACCATCGTCGCCGCCATCGGCCTGGCGGAGGACAATATCGCGGCCATCATCGGCGCCATGGTGATCGCACCGCTGCTGGGCCCCAATATCGCCCTCGCTTTCGCCGCTTCGCTGGGCGACCGCCGTTTCATGGGGCGCGCGCTGAAGACCAACCTGACCGGAGTCGCGCTGGCGTTCACGCTGGCGCTGGTCATCGGCCTGATCTGGCCGGTCAGCCTGGAGAGCCAGGAGATCATGTCGCGCACCTCGGTGGGGCTGGGCGACGTCGCGCTGGCGCTCGCCTCCGGCGCGGCGGCGGTGCTGTCGCTGACCACCGGGCTCTCGGCCACGCTGGTGGGGGTGATGGTGGCGGTGGCGCTGCTGCCGCCGACCGCGACCGTGGGCCTGCTGCTCGGCGGCGGCGAGACGGTGCTCGCCGGCGGTGCCGCGCTGATGCTGGCGGTCAACGTGATCTGCGTGCTGCTGGCAGCGATGCTGGTGCTGCTGATACGCGGTATCCGGCCGCGCACCTGGTACGAGCGCGAACAGGCCAGGCAGTCGACCACCTTCTATCTGATTTTGTGGGCCGCGCTGCTGCTACTGCTGGTGGCGATGATCCTGCTGCGCGCGCCGATCCCCATCTGATCCTCGGCATCACCCTCATGCGCGGTTGTGCAATGTCAGCTGGGTGAACGGAATCTCCCAGTCGTTGGCGCTGCAGCAGTCGACGCACCAGCGCTGAATCGCCCGCCGCAGGCGGTTGTAGAGCGGCGCCTGCGAGCCCTTGAAGTCGGCCAGCACCACCAGGTCGAGCGAGGAGGTGTTGGCGGATTGGAACTCGACGTTGAGCTGCACCAGATCGGGCAGGTAGCCCTCCGCCTCGATCCGCTCCAGCAGATGCGCCTTCAG
>JAGRGU010000131.1 GCA_020445335.1 Gammaproteobacteria bacterium | reverse complement strand
TTCGCCACCCACAACGCCCACACTGCGGCCGCGATCCTGCATATGGCGGATGGGCGCGACCGCTTCGAGTTCCAGCGTCTGCACGGCATGGGCGAGCAGCTTTTCAGGCTGCTGAGGGCGCAGGAAGAGATCCGCTGCCGGATCTACGCGCCGGTGGGCGCGCACCGCGATCTGCTCGCCTATCTGGTGCGTCGCCTGCTGGAGAATGGTGCCAACAGCTCCTTCGTCAACCAGTTGGTCGACCAGGAGGTGACGCCGGAGCAGATCGCCGCCGACCCGTTCGATCAGCTGCCGGCGCAACCGTCGACGGCGATCAGGAGCGGCAGTGCGCTGTTTCTGCCGCAGCGGCGCAACTCGCGTGGCTTCGATCTCGACCACCGTCCGACGCTCGATGGGATCGATGCAGCACGCTCACCCTTTCGTGACCACCGCTGGCAGGCGGGGCCGCTGGTCGCTGCCCGCGACCACTACCGGGGTACGCCCCTCGAGCGCCGCAATCCGGCCCTGCCCGACGACTCTCTTGGCAGCGTGCGGCAGGCCGACGCCAACGATATCGAGGTGGCGCTGACGGCCGCGACGGCGTGGGAGGCTGCCCCCGAGGCGCGCGCGCGGATTCTGCAGCGGGCGGCCGAACTCTATGAGGCGCACTTCGGCGAACTCTTCGCGCTGCTGGCGAGAGAGGCCGGCAAGAGTCTGCCCGACGCCGTGGCGGAGCTGCGCGAGGCGGTCGATTTTCTGCGCTACTACGCCGCCAATGTGACCGCCGGCATGCCGGTCGGGCTGTTCGCCTGCATCTCGCCGTGGAACTTTCCGCTGGCCATCTTCAGCGGCCAGATCGCAGCGGCGCTGGCCGCGGGCAACGGCGTGCTGGCCAAACCGGCCGAGCAGACGCCGCTGATCGCCTGGCGCGCGGTGCAGCTGCTGCATGCGGCGGGAGTTCCGGTGCAAGTGCTGCAGCTGCTGCCTGGTGAGGGCGACGTCGGCGCGACGCTGACGCGTGATCCGCGAATCGGCGGGGTGGCGTTCACCGGTTCGACCGAAACCGCGCGCGCGATCCGCCGGGCGATGGCCGGGTCTCTCGCCCCGGGCGCCCCGCTGATCGCCGAAACAGGCGGTCTCAACGCCATGATCGTCGACAGCACGGCACTGCCGGAGCAGGCGGTCGGCGCGGTGATCGAGAGCGCCTTCCAGTCGGCCGGCCAGCGCTGCTCGGCGCTGCGCTGTCTCTACCTGCAGGAGGATATCGCCGAGTCCTTCCAGCGGATGTTGTTCGGCGCGATGGATCAGTTCAGCCTGGGCGACCCCTGGCTGGTGAACAGCGATTGCGGCCCGCTGATCGACCGCGAGGCGCTGCGCGCGATCGTTGCATACATCGCAGAAGCTGAAACAGAAGGCCGACTCCTCAAGCGGCTGCCCGCTCCGCAGGCCGGCACCTTTCTCGGCCCCACGGTGATCAAGGTCGCAGGCATAGAGACGCTGCAGCGCGAGGTGTTCGGACCGGTACTGCACCTCGCGACCTTTCGCGCGGACGAACTTGCGCAGGTGATAGAGCGCATCAATGCCACCGGCTACGGCCTCACCTTCGCCTTGCAGACGCGCATCGACGACCGGGTGCAGACCGTCTGCGAGCGCATCAATGCCGGTAACATCTACGTCAACCGGAATCAGATCGGTGCCATCGTCGGCAGCCAGCCGTTCGGCGGCAGCGGGCTTTCGGGTACCGGACCCAAGGCCGGCGGTCCGCACTACCTCGAGCGCTTCCAGCGCCACCCGGCGGTGCCAACAGGCCCGACAGAGGCGGCCGCCGGCGCACCGGCGCCGGGCGATCTGCAGGCGTTGATCGCGCTCGCGGGTACGCGCCGAAGCGGCGCAGCGATCAGTCTGCCGGGGCCCACCGGGGAGTCCAACCGCATGCGCATGGCGGCGCGCGCACCGCTGCTCTGTCTCGGTCCCGGCGCGGCTGTCGCGGCACAGCAGGCAGAGCTGGTGCGATCGCTCGGTGGAGTCGCGGTGGAATACGGAGTATCTTCTCCGGCTGGAGTGCTGACGGGGATCAGTGGCTACTCCGGCGTTCTCTGGTGGGGCGGGGAGGCGCATGCAAGGGTGCTGGAGATGACGCTGGCGGCGACCGATGGGCCGCTTTTACCGCTGATCACCGGCCGGCCGGACAGCGGACACCTCTTTTCGGAGCGGCACGTCTGCGTCGACACCACCGCTTCGGGCGGGAATACCGAACTGCTGTCGGGCATGCCGCCGGCGGGCGGTATGAGATGAGCGACGGGATTCCGGTATCAAGCGCATTTCGGATTAGTGAACAGTTTGGCAAACAACGAATAACGAGGAGAGATGCATGAACAGAACGATTCGCAATTTGACTGTTGTCGCCGCTGCCGCGGCGGCACTTATCACGTCGGTCGCAAGCGCCGATCAGCTCGACACGGTGATCAAGCGGGGCACGCTCAACTGCGGCGTGGTGGCGGACTTCCCGCCGATGGGCTATTTCGACAAGGATAACAAGCCCGCCGGCTTCGACGTCGACTACTGCGGCGACCTGGCGACCGCCCTCGGTGTCAAGCTGAACGTACTCAACCTGACCTGGGGCGACCGCATCCCGTCGCTGATCTCGGGCAAGACCGACGTCGTGATCGGCTCCACGTCGGATACGCTGGAGCGGGCCAAGTCGGTCGGCTTCAGCTACCCCTACTTCGTCTTCAAGTTCCAGGTCTTCTCCAAGAAAGGCACCAACATCAACAGCTTCGACGACCTGAAGAACGTCAAGGTCGGCGCCGCGCTGGGCACCACCTACGAAACCGAATACCTCGCCTACGCCGAGAAGAAGGGGTGGGGCAAAGGCAACTACACCGCCTTCAAATCCGAGAACGATGCCTTCCTGGGGCTCTACCAGGGCAAGGTCGACGCGATCATCTCCACCAACACCAACATCGCCACCAAACTGCAGACCGCCGAGTTCAAGGATTACGTGGCCGGTCCCTTCGTTCCCAACTACGACGACGTGGTGGGCCTGATCGCCAAGCGCAGTGAGACCGCCTGGATCAGCTATCTGAACCTGTTCCTGATCCACCAGATCCGCGACGGCAACATGAACAAGCACTACAACCGCCACTTCGGCAGCGACGCTCCGGCGGACCTGATCCAGGCACTGCGGGACAACAAGTAACGCCGCGCGCTTCGCCGCCCGCCGGGGCATCGCATCCCGCGAGCGGTAGGGCGCAGTTATAACCCGCGTATGGCTGCGGCCGGCGGAGTGGGTCTCCGCCGGCCGCAGCACTCCAGTCTCGTCATGGGTGGCCAAGGGATGGATTACGAATTTCA
>JAGRGU010000130.1 GCA_020445335.1 Gammaproteobacteria bacterium | reverse complement strand
CATGTAGCTCTGTACTATCCCTGCGGCGATCCCTGGATCGTAGGGGCGTAATCCACGCAGCGCCATGTACTTGGTACCGCTGCCCACGATCTGATCCTCCAGCTTGAGATTGAAGTCGAGACGGACCTCGCCCTTCTTGCCGTTGACATCCAGTTGTGCGCCGTCGAATTCGAGGTCGGGTGCGGCGATATCCACGCTGTCCAGAGCCAGTTCCATGCTTTGATAGATAACGATCGGGCGCGCCGGATTGATGATGACGTCGTGACGCTCCATCAACGGAATCAGTACGTCCGGAAAGGTGTGCCCGGAAAAGGAGACGTAGTTGCGAATCAGTCGTTCCAGCAACTGCGGCTCGTGGTTGACGGTGCCACTGTGTATCAGCTCGAGGTACTGCTTGCCCTCACTGTCCTGCAGCGCCAACCGCCCCGGCTCCTGCTGCAGGAAATGGAGTCTCTGACGGTCGTCCACCATCCCCGAGAAGGTGATGTGCATCCGCTGGCTCACCCCGTACTTTGCGAGCACCAGCGCGAACAGCAGATCACCGGGGATACAGAAGAGCTTCTCATCGGGGTTGTGCAACGGGTTGTAGTCGCCGGCAATCTGTTTGGCGAATTCGCTGCCCTGCTGGCGTGAAAAACGGATCCCCTGAGGGTCTTCGGAATAGTAGTCGGATACGAACATGGGCTGCGTCAGCAGGCTGTTGGAATTCTACTCATGCCACATGACTCGGCGTTGAAAACGGTCCCGAACTGCTCATTTACTGGTTGTAAACTGTGCTTTACCGACCATTTTTGCCTTGTCTCACACAAGCCTGAGCGAGCTTTTCCAGCCTGTTAGAGGAGAGATGTGACAACTATGTTAATTCCTGGAACGATCGTCGACAACCATCCGACCAGGATGAAGATGGGGAGAGGGCGAAGAGTTCTATCGCATTCGCGGTCGTGCGGGCGGCAATCTCATCGCAGCTTTCGCTGCGCAGTTCGGCCAACGCCTGCACTACCCGGGCGACCCTGGCCGGCTCGTTGCGCTGGCCTCTGATATCGGCATCTGGCTGGTCGGGCGCATCGCTCTCCAGCATCATCGACGCCAGCGGCAACGTACCGGCCAGCCGCCGCAGACGGGTTGCGCGCGGGTAGGTCAGCGGCCCGCCGAAGCTGACCAGAAAACCCATCGCGAACAGTTGACTTGCCTGCTGTTCGCTACCCGAATAACTGTGCAGCACGCCGCGCAGACCAGGATTTCCGCGCAACAGCCTGATCACCTCCTCGACGGCTTTGCGCGCATGGATGATCAGCGGCAGCTTGTGCTTCATCGCCAGTTCCAGCTGTGCTTCGAACAGTTCGATCTGCGCCGCGCGGTCGTGATCGTCTATTTGGAAATCCAGGCCGCACTCGCCCACCGCGACAGCGGGCGATTCCTGCAACTGCCGGTCGAGCGCAGCTATGTCGGTTGGATCGTGCTGCACCGTGAACATCGGGTGCAACCCGTAGGCCGGAAACAGCCCCGGGTAGGAGTTGCAGATCAGAGTCAACCCGGGCCAGCGCGCACGGGTGACCGCAGGAACCACTTGCGCGCAGACGCCTTGCCGCCGCGCTCGCAGATAGACCTCGCGGCGGTCCGTGTCGAAGCGGGGATCGTCGAAATGGCTGTGGCTGTCGATCAGTTGCATCTCAGTTTCGTCGGCTTGAGGTTTTCTGCACAGTGTAGCTCAGGTAAGCTCGACACCTACCGCCATGGCGCGAGCTTTTTCGCTGCGCCTGCGCGTGCCCTAGCCAGCTTGAAAATCGCCGGGAGCATGATCTGATGAAGGTTGTTTCATTCAATACCAATGGTATCCGTGCGCGTGCGCATCAGCTCGAGGCGCTGGTCGAAAGGTACGACCCCGATATCATTGGCGTGCAGGAGAGCAAGGTTCAGGATGACGATTTTCCGCTCGATATGGTGACTGCGCTCGGTTACCAGGCACACTTTTTCGGTCAGAAGACCCACTACGGCGTTGCACTTCTCTCCAAACGGGAGCCGCTCTCGGTACAGAAGGGTTTCGTTGATGATGCCGAGGATGCGCAGCGGCGCCTGATCAGTGCGGTCTACGAAAGCGCCTCCGGTGACCGGCTCAACGTCATCAACGGCTACTTTCCGCAGGGAGAGAGCCGCGATCACGAGATCAAGTTCCCCGCCAAACGAAAATTCTACGCCGATCTGCTGAACCATCTGCAGCACGACTTCAGTCCGCAGCAGAACCTGCTGGTGATCGGCGACATGAATATCGCACCGACCGATGCAGATATCGGTATCGGCGACGACAACGCCCGGCGCTGGCTGCGCAGCGGCAAATGCAGTTTTCTGCCGGAGGAGCGTGAGTGGATGGAGCGCCTTACAGGCTGGGGCCTCGAGGACAGCTACCGCAGTCGTTTTCCCGACGCCGATGACCGTTTCAGCTGGTTCGACTACCGCAGCCGTGGTTTCGAGCGTGAGCCGAAGCGAGGTCTGAGGATCGATCTGATTCTCGCCACCCGGGGGTTGAACGATAGATGCACGGACGCCGGTATCGCCTACGATATCCGCTCGATGGAACGCCCTTCGGATCACTGTCCGATCTGGGCGGAGTTCGACCTGTGAGGGTTTTGCGTTGGAACAGGGGCGCCCCAACTTGCCAGAGCAGGTAACGATCGAGATGCGCTCGCTACAGCTGTTTATCTGCTTGATGCTGATGCTCTCCTCCGTTGCCTCGGCTGCGGAGACGCCGGAAGGGTGTCTGCGCCAGGTTTTCGGCGGCTACTGCCTGGGAGGCGACATCCGTGAACTCGCCCGCCGGAACGCGGGTTTCATGCACCAGCAACGGGAGGGGGAGCGTTTCGCGCTGATCTATCCGGCGGGGCGCGACAAGGATTACGTGATGGCGCACCGCAACCGGATCTACAAGGTGCTGCGCAAGTACGAGCCGTCGACCAATATCAGCTACCGCGATCTGCGCCAGCTGCTGACCGGCAAGTATGGCGAGCCGGTCGACCAGAGCCGCTTCCCGCTGCATGCCAAAGGGCTGGCGGCTAAAATCGGCGCGATCAGGCGCGGTGAGGGTAAGATGCTGCTCTACTGGTATCCGGCTGACATGCCCTGGCATATCGAATTGGGCTGGAGCCGGGAGATGGGGCTCAATCTTGCCTACCTGGACAGTGAGGAACAGGCGCGGCAACGGCTTGAGGATAGCAGCAACTACTGAGCCCTCTCCGGCAACAGTTCTCCCAACAGGCTTTCGCCGTCATCCGCGACTGCCGTGATCCTGACAAGGTGGATCCGGTTGCAGAGCGAGCCGCAGCCGACGGGAGAGTCTACGCCCACGCGTAGAAAGTTTGGGCTGTAGCCGCCAGCGACGCCATCGAATTGCGGGTCACCTTCGAACAGCACCGGGTAACGGCGGCCGAGCTGGGTCTGCAGCAGCTCGCGTTTCATGCGCCGACCCAGTTCATGCAGCTGCTGGCTCCGTGCCCGGATCACCTCCCGGGGCAGCGAGTCGGGAAGCGCGGCGGCGCGCGTGCCGCTGCGTGGGGAGAAGGCGAATATGTGGATATGACCGAAGCCGATCTGTTCGCAGAGATCCAGCGTCTGGCGCCAATCCTGCTCCTGCTCGCCGGGAAAACCGACGATGATATCGGTGCTCAGATTGAGATCGGCGACGGTTGCGCGCGCGCTTTCCACCAGGCGCTGAAACTCGGCCCGTTTGCAACGCCTCGCCATCAACCGCAGGATACGATCTGAACCGCTCTGCAGCGGCAGATGGAGATGCGGCAGCAGGCGAGGGTCGTCGAACAGTCGCCAGAACTGCGCGGGCAGATCCCAGGGCTCGACCGCGCCCAGCCGCAGGCGGGGAATTCGGGTACGCCGCAGCACCGTCTCGACCAGTGATGTCAGGTCGCTGCCGATGTCGCTGCCGTAGCCGCCCAGATGGACACCTGAAAGCACCGCTTCCTTGATTCCCTCGGCGTGCAGACGGTTGATCTCATCGACAATCTCCGCCGCGGGGCGGCTGCGCTCCTCTCCACGGGCCAGCGTCACCACGCAGAAGGTGCATTGATAGCGGCAACCGTCCTGCACCTTGATGAAAGCGCGTTGCCGCCCGCCGGCCAGCAGTGTGTCGGCCTCATGGCCGGTAGCCAGTTGCGGCATCATATGCAGATCGAGCTCCCGAGCGGCGATCTCCACCAGGCGATCCTTGTCACGGTTCTCGATAACCAGATCGACACCAAGCGACTCGGCCGTGGTACCGGGCTCCAGCGAGGCGAGGCAGCCGCTGACCACCAGCTTCGACTGCGGATTGTCACGATGCACGCGATGCATCAGTTTGCGCGATTTGCGTACTGCCTCGGCGGTCACCGCGCAGGTGTTGACCACCACCAGGTCGGCCTGCCCGGCGTTGTCGGTGATGCTGTGTCCCCGGGCCCGGAAGTCGCGCGACCAGGTTTCCAGCTCCGCCTCGTTGAGGCGGCAGCCGAGAGTCTTCAGATGTACCCGCATGGCCCGGTTCGCCCCTGGCATGGAAAGAGGCGAGAGAGTGTACGATAGCGGCAGGCTAATGCAAGGGCTCACCTTTTGAGCCCCGATTGTGTTAACTCTGCTCCGCACCAGGGCCAAAGATGGCGCGCTAACACATGAACGAACTGCTCTCATCGCCACTCCACTGGATACTGCTGTTGCAGCTGCTGTTGTTGCTGCTGCTGGCCGGGGTGCTGCTCAAACAGTCGCGTCTGCTGCGGCACCAGGAGGAGGACCGGCAGTGGAGCGCCAGCGGCTTCGACCGGATGCAGGAGTTGCAACGCGAGCAGGAGCGTACGCTGACGACGGTCCTGGGCACGGCCGGCGAGCGTCAGCGCCAGGCATCTGAGCTGCAGGAGCGGCGCACGCTGCTGCAGGTTTCACGGCTCTATCAGGCGCTTGAGCGCCGCTTCGGTGAACTGCAGAAACATCTGGCGGATGACGCCGGCAATCTGCGCGTCAATCTGACCGAGCGCCACGATCAGCTGCAGCAGTCGCTGGAGAAGATGCTGGGCGACAGCCGTATGGCGCAGCAGGAGGGGATCAGTGGCGGCATGGCGCGGATCGGCCGGCAATTGATCGACGGCCTGGAGCACAGCGCCAAAGAGGTGGGTGAGCGGCTGCAGCAGCTGGAGCGCTCGACCGACCGGCGCTTGCAGGCGATCGGTGGCCAGGTGGAGAAACAGCTGAACGAAGGACTGGAGCGTACCGCCGACACCTTCGGTCGCGTGCTCGAGCATCTGGGGCGCATCGACGAGGCGCAGAAGCGTATCACCGAGTTGTCGAACAACGTCGTAAGTCTGCAGGAGATTCTGGCCGACAAGCGCTCGCGCGGCGCCTTCGGCGAGGTGCAGCTGAAGGCGCTGGTCAGCAACTTGATACCGTCCAGCGGCTACGCGCTGCAGCATACCCTGAGCAACGGAAACCGCGCCGACTGCGTGCTCTTTCTGCCTCCGCCCAGTGGCAATCTGGCGATAGATGCGAAGTTCCCTCTGGAGAACTTCCAGCGCATGACCGACGACCAGCAGCCCGCGGGCGAACGCGCGCGGGCGGCCTCACAGTTTCGTCGCGATATCCGCAACCATATCGCGGCGATCGCGGAGAAGTACATAATCGACCCGGAGACTGCCGGCGGTGCGATGATGTTCATTCCGGCCGAATCGGTGTTCGCCGAGATTCACGCGCACCATCCGAATCTGGTCGAAGAGGCGTGGCGGCGGCGTGTCTGGATGGCATCGCCGACCACGATGATGGCCATTCTGACCACCGCCCGTGCAGTGCTTAAAGATGCTGCGACCCGCGAGCAGATCGATCTGATCAGGCAGCATCTGCACCATCTGGCTCGCGATTTCAACCGCTTTCAGGAGCGCATGGAGCGTCTCTCGCGCCATATCCAGCAGGCGGGCAGGGATGTGGAGGAGGCGCAGCTCTCGGCGCGTAAGATCGGCGACCGCTTCGGACGCATCGAGCGTGTCGAGCTTGACGACCTGCCGCCGCCCGACGAGCGCTGATTCAGCCGCCGGGCATCGGCGGCATCATGCCCGCCGGGGGCGGTGCCGGAGAGTTGACGTGCAGCAGAATGCGCCAGCCGTTGTCGCCGCGCCGGTAAACGTTGGTGGCGTAGATCGGGGGTTGTTTTTCGCTGCTGCCGAGCAGCATCACCGACTCCTCCAGCAGGTGGATGGCGGTGTCGCCACGTTCGCTCCAGTGCAGATGATTGACCCTTATATCGATCTTCTGCGCCGGGTCGAGCATGCGCTTCCACAGCTCGCGAATCGCCCCCGGTCCATGCTGCAACGCCTGCATCGGCAGCAGGCATGCGGCATCGTTGGAAGGCTCCCAGACCGACATCATCTTCTCGAGGTCACATTCGTCGATGGCGTCGTAGTAGGCATCTTCGGCGTCGGCCGGGGTCGGAAAAAGAGTACTCATGCGCTTCTCGTTGTTGTGGTTGCAGTTCTGCACATGGTGTCACTCCCCGGATAGGGGTTCAACCCGGGCAGGGGCTCAGCACTGCTCCCATGGCAGGCCGTGGAAGCGCCAGCCGTTGAAGGAGCTGCGGTGATGATCCTCGTCGAGATCCCCCTCGAACCCCTCGTCGACATGAAAGACCCGGGTAAAGTCGGACTGCAGCAGCAGCTTGCCGGCCTCGAGTGAGCGCTTGCCACTTCGGCAGATCAGAATCACCGGCGCGCAGCCATCGTCGACCGTGCAGACCGCGCCACCCAGCAGCAGCTTGCGAATGTCGGTGACGAACTCGGGATTGATGACCCAGTCGGGTTCATCGATCCATGGCACGTGGACCGCGCCCTTGGGGTGTCCGACGAAGAGAAACTCCATGCTGGAACGGATGTCGACCAGTACACTGCGCGGATCGTCCTGCATCAACTTGAGTGCCTGCTGGGGCGTGAGGGGGGTCGGTTCACTTTTGCTCATAGATTGACTCCTGCGGGTATCGGGGGATCGCGGTTACTGCCTCGACGCCGTGGGGCGAATGCGACTGAACCGACTGTATCCAATATAATAAACTCTGGCTGGGGATATTATAAGTATAATTTATGCGATCAAAGCTGATTGTATATCTGGTGTCTGGCGTGGCGCGTCTGTCACTCTCATCCGTCCAGCGCATCGGCGGGCTACTGGGCCGGCTGCTCTATCTCGTACCCAATCGGGAGCGCCACAATGCCCGGGTCAACATCGAACTCTGTTTCCCCGCGATGAGCCGTGACGAGCGCGAACGGCTGCTGCGCCGGGCGTTGATCGAGAGTGCCAGGACGATCCTCGAGATGCCCGGGATCTGGAGGCGCGATGTACGGAGCGCGCTGTCGGTGGTTCACCCTGGCGAGGGTTGGGATCTGCCCGGGCAGGCGCTGGCGAAAGGCAGGGGGGTGATCATCGCGGCACCGCATCTCGGCGCCTGGGAGTTGGCTGGGCACCGGTTGGCGCAGATGGCACCGGTGACGTTGCTCTACCGGCCTCCGCGCGAAGCGGCGATCGAGCCGCTGCTGCTCGAAGGAAGAAGTCGCGGCGGCGCAAGGCTGGTGCCGACCAGTGCCGCCGGCGTCAGGGCGTTGTTCGAGGCGCTGAAGCGCGGCGAGATGGTCGGTATCCTGCCCGACCAGCAGCCGAGGCAGGCCGGCACGAGCGCGGGTGTGTTTGCCCCCTTTTTCGGCGTGCCGGCGTTGACGATGGTGCTGGTCAACCGGCTTGCACGCCGCACCGGAGCGGAGACGCTCTTCACCTACGTCGAACGCCTTCCTATCGGCCAGGGCTACAGGATGCACTTTTTGTCGGCGCCACCAGGCATTGCCGACGCAGACAGCGAAAAAGCGGCTGCTGCGTTGAACCTCGGTGTCGAGCACTGCGTGCGCCGCTGTCCGCAACAGTATCAGTGGAGCTACCGCCGGTTCTCGGTCAGGCCGGCCGGCGCGCGCTCTCCCTACCGCCGCGGCGCGTCGTCTCCGCAAGCACAAGGTTAAAGTATTTTTATTCTTCGGCCGTTAACCCGACAGAACACCTGTGCCAGGGAGCCTCCAGGCTGTGCCCAAAAAATACCTTTCTCTGATCGTTTCAGCAGTCTTTCTGCTGCTCTCTTTACCGGCCATTGCCGCCAATCCCGCGGCAGAAGAGCTGGCGGATACGCGCATCCTGATCGATATCTCCGGCAGCATGAAGAACAACGATCCGTCGAACCTGCGCCGGCCCGCGCTGCGCCTGCTGGTCGGTCTGTTGCCGCCCGACTCACGCGCCGGCGTCTGGACTTTTGGGCAGTACGTCAACATGCAGGTGGCGCTGGGCAAAGTCGATAACGCCTGGAAGGAGCGTGCGCGCAAGGGGGCGGGACAGATTCATTCACGCGGACTGTTCACCAATATCGAGGAGGTTATCAGACGTTCGATCGGCGACTGGAAGGAGGCGAGCAGTGGCTACCGGCGCAATCTGATCCTGTTGACCGACGGCATGGTCGACGTCTCCAAGAATCCGGCCCAAAGCGCAGCCTCGCGCCAGCGGATCATCGATGAACTGATTCCCCGACTGCAGGAGTATGGCGCCAAGGTGCATACCATCGCGCTCTCCGAGAGAGCGGACCATGAATTGATGCAGACCCTCTCCGACGCGACCGGCGGCTGGTACGAGCAGACCGATCAGGCCGATAAGCTGCAGCGGGTCTTTTTGCGATTGTTCGAAAAAGTTGGGCGACCGGATACGGTGCCGTTGAAAGAGAACCGCTTCACGATCGATGGGAGCATCAGCGAGGCGACACTGTTGATCTTTCGTCAGGAGGGCGCCGCGCCCACCCGCATCGTCACGCCATCCGGAGAAAGTTACAGCGCCCAGGATTCGCCCGCCACCTTCAAATGGCATCGTGATGAAGGCTACGACATGCTGACGATCACCACGCCTGAAGTGGGCGAATGGCGTATCGAAGCCGCGCTCGACCCGGACAACCGGGTGATGATCGTTACCGATCTGAAGATGCATACCACCGAGTTGCCGAGCAAACTTGCGGTGGGGGAGCAGCTGCCGTTCGAGGTCAGCTTCAGCGAAAAGGGGCAGGGCATCACCGATCCGGCGTTCCTCGATGTGCTTTCGGTGCAGGCGGAGCAGAGCGACGCGCAGGGCCCGGGCGAACCGAGACCCCTCTATGACGATGGCGAGAATGGCGACGCCGCGGCCGCCGACGGGCGTTACACGCTGGTGGTGGGCGAGCGCGCCGAGCCGGGACGGGTTGAGTTGCTGCTGCGGGTCGAGGGCAAGACCTTTCAGCGTGAACGTCGGCAGATCTATGAGTTGATCCCCTGTTGCCGGATCGAAACGCAGGCAGAGGGCGATGTGACGAAAGTGGTTGTGCATGCCGACCCGGAACTGCTCGACAGTTCGAGCGTCACTGTCGAAGCGGCGCTGCGCGGGGCGGATGCACAACCCAGACCGGTGATGCTGCTGCCTGGCGCGGTTGCGGGAGTCTGGGAGACCAGCGTCGATCGATCGACGCTGGTGGGAGAGTGGGCGCTGGATATGACACTGAAAGCCCGGACGATCGCTGCAAATTCGTTGCTGCTGACGTTCGATCCGGTGGTGCTGAATGGAACCGCCGAACCGCCCCCGCCGGCTGTCGAGCCACCACCCGCGGTCGAGCCCGCAGCCGAACCCGAGCCGCAGACCGACTGGATGCTGCTGAGCGGAATATTTGCCGGCATAAACCTGCTGCTGCTGGTCCTGGTTGCAGCTCTCGTCTGGATGATTCGACGCCGTGGCAAAGGAGATACCGTGCAGCTACTGGATGATGAAGAGCCCGACGCGGAGGGAGCAGAAGCATGATATCGCTTAGTCCGATGATGTTTCTGGTGTTGGCGGAGCTGCTGTTGCTGTTCGGTGCTGCCGCCGCCGTGCTCGGCATGATGATCATCAACAGGAAGCGCAAGGAACGTCGGGCGGTTGGCCGGCTGATCGTGCGCATCAAGGAGGACGAGAAACGTCGTCGCGACGAGACCCGTGCGTTGATGGAGGAGAAGTTCGGCTTCAAAGGTGAATCGTTGGACAAGATTGTCAAGCAGGTCTCACGTGAGGAGAAACGTCTTTATCAGACCCTGATCAATCTCTTTCTGAATCGGAATCTGAGTCAACTCGAGGTGCTTCATGTCGAGTGCGAAGGCGTGACCGAGCCTTACCGCAACCTCGACATCTCTCTGGCGGCCGCCGAGGCGTCGACCGGCGATGATGATGCGATTGCGAGTGATCTCTCAGTCGAGCTGGATATGCTGCGCGAAGAGAATGAGCGTTTGACGACTGAACTGGGCGTTACCATGGATACCATGGGCAAGATGCTGAGCGAATACGCTTCCATGTATGGCGGAGGTGCCGAGGGGCAGATCGACAAGGCAAAGATGATGGAGAGCTTCCGACAGGCGGAACAGCCTGCAGTGAATGCCGCGGCCGCGGTCAGCGAACAGACGCCAGCCGGGGAGGAGCACGAAGAGTCCGAGATCGCAGTCGAGCAGGCTCCTCAGGCGACAACTGTTGCCAGCACCGAAGATTCCGGGGATATCTATATCAGTGATGAAGACCAGACCATGGTGATCGAGCCAGAGGAGTTGGCAGATGATGCCGCCGATGAAACGATGGTCCTGGAGGTGGTTGAGGATGAGTTCGAAGAGTTGGAGGAGCTCGACGACGAGACCGAACTGATCGATCTGGCCGCGGACGAACCCGATGAAACTGAAAAGCCAAGTTGAGCTCAGCCGTAAAAAAGCCCCTTCGAATATCGAAGGGGCTTTTTCGTTACAGCTTCAATCGGGCAGCTCTGAATAGCGGCCGACCTGCTAGCCGATCTCGGCTTCGGCAGAGGCGCTCTCCCCCGTGTTGTCGGTCCAGGAGAGCTTCAGCATATCCCCTTTGGCGCCGCCTTCGAACTTGAACGACAGGTAGGGATTCTTCGATATGCCGCCACTCCAGTAGGCGGTCAACAGCGTTTTGCCGCCAACTTCGCAAGTGACCTCTTTGATGAAGTGCGCTGGGATATTCTTGCCATCCTGTCCTTTGCGCGCGCCGGTCTCCATAGGGTGATTCATCAAAGCCTTGACGGTGGTGACGTTGTCTTTCAGTTTCGCTCTGATCTTGATCGTTTTGTCTGACATTTTTCAGATTCCTCTAAATTCCGTTGCTCCATCGGGTTGCACTGGTCGGCATCACCTGCTGTCGGTTTCGCCACTTCGGCATTGCAGCAAGGAGCCTATTCCTACCCGGCTTTGCCTCTCCCCAACACCGTTGGTGCGGAAAGTTGGGTCGATCCGGCCCGGCTTCGCCGG